>JADDPA010000163.1 GCA_016782125.1 Thermobaculum sp. | reverse complement strand
TGCGCGCGTGCTAAAGCACATGGGTGCTGCGCGCGTCACAGGGCTGGTCTTCGCCCGCGCCTGAGTCTACGACCGTGCGACTGGGAGGAAGCCCGCGAGTTCCGCGTCGAGCACCCAGATACTTGCGCCACCGGCGTGCACCGTCAGGCTCTGCGGTACGTACCACTCCGTCGTCCGTAGGCTAATTCCAGGATCGCGCACCTCGGTCCGCTCGCTGGCGTTCTCCTTGACGATCTGGATGATGGAGTCGATGGCCGCGCTTGACGCGACGGTCATGATCGTCGAATTTCCCTTTCTGAGGAAACTGCCGGTGCTACTGAGCACCACCGAGCCGTACCCGTGATCGAGCAGGGCGCGCACAAGCTTGTCGGCATCCTGTCGCTGTACAACGGAAATGATCACCTTCTGGTCGCGCTCAGTTGTCTCCACTCAAGACCTCCTGGGGGGGATCGGCAAGCCGAATATATCGGCGCACGCTGTCACGGTTTCGGGGGTCCGTGGCGAGACCGAGAACGGCGAGCAGTGCGTCCTCATCCTTGCCCATCTTCGCCTGCTCCACGCCGAAAGTATCCCGCAGTGCCTGGGGGGTAACGCTGCGCTTGATTCCCGCAGCGCGGACGAGGCGGTGGAGCGTGGCGTTGATCGCCTGCGGCAGTACCGCGAAGGTCCGCTCCTCGTCGCCCACGTCTAGCTTCTTAAGCGTCGCGCTGAGACGGGCGTCGGCGAGGAGCCTTCGTTCCTTGTGACGCCACCGGGGATCGTCGTAGCTGACATAGACGACGGGAGCGTCCGGGTCGGATAGATCGATGTGCTGCTTTCGGAGGTTCAGGACCTCCGTACGGTTGAATCCCAGCTCGAGCAGCAGATAGACCAACAGGAAGCTGCGGGGACCATCCGCTTCGGCGCCTGCCAGGAGTTGTGCGCGCTCCGTGGCAAAGAGTGGCACGGGCGTCTTTAGATTGATGCGCTCGGGGTAGAAGCTCTCCGTGGGATCGCGGGAGAGTATCTTCTTGGTATCGACCAGGTACGAGAAGAACTCACGAGCCGACGTAAGCCGGCGCTTCCTCGTGCTCCGCTGCCTGGCACCTTCGAGGTAAGCGGCGATGTCCTTGGCGGTGATGGAGCGGAGTGGCTTGGTGCCCACCTGGGTGTGGAGCACCGCAATATCATTCGTGTATGCCGACACCGTGTTCGGCGGGTGGCCGCGCGTCTCGAGTTCCAGCCGGTACCACCAGCGAGCCTGATCCAGTGTGCTGTCGGGAGTCAGAGCCTCCGGCGCCGTCAGCTTCGGTGAGGGGCGCGGCTTGCCTTCCTGCTCGAAGAGCGCCAGTTGAATTGGTTGCACATCGGCTGCCGCTGGCACCACCGCACCTCCTAGGGTCCTGGTTTGGGGCTTAGGAGACGGGAACCTCGACGCGCTCCTCTTCGAACTGTGCCTCGCTTCGACGCAGCTCCAACTCCCAGGACAGAATAAGCCCAGCGAGCGCGACTATGGCGGCGACGGTGATCGCACCGATGATCGCCAGTACGCGTTCAACTATCTTCATGGTTGTCTCCTTTTCGAGTGGTCGGGAACCCCGGTGATTTGCTTGCCCGTATTATACTCCGCGGCGTCTCGCCTTCCAAGTGTCTGTGGTTCTGCGAGCGGGCACGGTGCGGTGCTAGTTCACCTGCAATCCGGAGGTATACATCGTTGGGCCCTGTGCTTGCCACACACTGGCTAGGAGTCGATGCGTAGCTACCGACCCTTGACACCCTCCAGATGGAGCCCTATACTAGCAGTGTCGCCAGTGCGACGACGACGCGGGATGGAGCAGAGGCAGCTCGTCGGGCTCATAACCCGAAGGTCGTGGGTTCGAATCCCACTCCCGCTACCAACAGGACCTCCTCTCTTGAGTGGGGTCCTTTTTTGTCTCCGGGCATATTGACCCGATCTCAGATGCGCCGGTATACTTGGTCTGCAGTGGCGAGGTAGCTCAGCGGTAGAGCAGGGGATTCATAAGCCCTTGGTCGTGAGTTCGATCCTCACCCTCGCCACCACATTGATGTCTGGATCGCATGTCCAGCCCCAGAGGTTTGGATGCTCCCTTCCGATCCGCTCCTTGTACGGCTTCGAAACACCGCCCGTGCCCAGCTTGCCGCGATTCACGGTCGTACCGTACTCGTGGGCCTGAGCGGCGGTGCAGATTCCGTCGCCCTCCTGTACCTCCTGCATCAAATGCGCGATCAGCTCGGCATAGAGCTGCACTCCGCGCACTTAGATCACGGGTTGCGTAAGGGCAGCGAGCGTGAGGCGTCTGCGCTGCGAGCTTGGACCAAAAGGCTCGACGTGTCCCTCGCCGTAGGCACTGCGGACGTGCGCGCCGTTGCTCGTGATCTACGCCTGTCACTGGAAGCGGCCGCGCGTGCCGCCCGCTATGGCTTCCTTGCCAACACCGCCCGCTCGCTGGATGCCGTGGTGGTAGTAGCCCACAATCAGAATGATCAGGCGGAGACGGTACTGCTGAACCTGGCGCGTGGTGCCGGTATCACCGGAGCGGCCGGCATGCGGCCCGTGACGACCGTTCCCTCCGCCCCTGACATCGCGCTTGTGCGCCCGTTTCTATCGATAAGCGCAGAGGAGATTCGCGCCGTCTGCGCGCGCAACGAGTTGCCCGTCATAGAGGATCCCTCCAACCACTCACTGAACTTTGCCCGGAACCGGGTACGCCGTATGGTCTTGCCCGCGCTCGGCGGGGTTAATGCAGGAGTCGTTGGAAACCTCGCGAACGCCGCGGAAGCGCTCCGCGGTGATGAGGAAGCGCTCGACAGCTTCGGAGGCGAGCTGTTCGCTCGTGCCGTCGACGTACACGGCACCTATATGTTGATTGACGTTCACACACTTAGTTCGGCGCCGCTCGCGGTGCAGCTGCGCGCCCTGCGCCTCGCTGCCAGGCACCTGACGGGCACGCTGGATGGTTTGGAACGGGTCCACCTGCTGGCACTGATTGACCTGGCTCACAGTGGTGTCGGGGGGCGGACGCTACACATGCCCGCCGGGATCCGTGCGTTGCGGTTGGCCGATCGGGTCGTCCTCTGGACCGGTGATTTGCCGGAGCACGTGGTGTACCCCCTGCCACTACTGGATGGTGCGGATGCCCAGCCGGCTCGCTTGGCCGCCAGCTGGATCTGGTCGGCGTCGCACGGGCGGTGTGGTCTTCCGTCGGAAGAGGTTGGTGGAAGCTTGCACGAGCACGTGCGCTACACCGAAAAACCACTCGTTTTGCGCGCGCCGCGTCGCGGAGAGACGTTCCGGCCGCTGGGCATGAACCACGGGAAGCGTGTCGGGGACTTCCTGGCGGATCGCAAGGTGCCGCCGTTCCTGCGCCGTCGAGTGCCGTTGCTCACCATTGCCGACGAGCCCGCATGGCTCATGGGCTGGCGCATCGATGACCGGTGGAAGGTGCCGGGGCACGAGGCACCATATATCTGCTTGAGGTGCACCCGAGCCGCGCAAAGCCTAGAAGAGTTGCGTATATGATGGCGCCGCGATTGACGCTCCCCAGGGGCCGGGGTATAATCCACTAAGGGTCAAGCTCGACCCGGCTCCATTCTACCCTCATTCCGGGAGGCCCCTATGGGTGAACGAAAGATATGGCGGAACAGCCTTGTGTGGCTGGTTCTCGCGGTGGTCCTGCTAACCGTCTGGCTGACGCTCGTGCGCGGCGCAGGCAACAAGACCGAGGAGATCAGCATCTCCCAGGTTATCCAGGAGGTAAAGAGCGGGAAGATCGAGACGATCCGAACGCAGCAGGGCAGCGCCGATATAACGCTGGTATACGCGGACGACAGCGAGAAGCGCTCGCGTCTCGACGGCAATGACCAGTCGGTCACCGCGTTGCTGGCGGCAAACGGCGAGGATCTGTCGGACGGGCGCCCGCGCATAGATGTCCGGCGTGCGTCCTCGTGGGGTAACTGGATCGGTGCCTTCGGGTTCCTGCTCCCCACGTTGTTCCTTATCGGCATATTCGTCTTTATGATGCGCCAGGCGCAGGGTTCGAACAACCAGGCGCTCTCGTTTGGCAAAAGCCGCGCCCGGTTGTTCAGTGGCAACAAGCCGACTGTGCGTTTCGATGACGTAGCTGGTGTGCAGGAAGCAAAGGAGGAGCTCGCCGAGGTGGTGGAGTTCCTGAAGTTCCCGGAGAAGTTTGCTTCGCTTGGCGCACGCATCCCACGTGGTGTCTTGCTGGTCGGCCCTCCTGGTACCGGTAAGACCCTCCTCAGCCGGGCGGTTGCTGGAGAGGCCGGGGTGCCATTCTTTAGCATCTCTGGCTCGGAGTTTGTTGAGATGTTCGTCGGAGTTGGCGCGTCCCGCGTTCGCGACCTGTTTGATCAGGCGAAGCGCAATGCTCCTTGTATTGTGTTTGTGGACGAGATCGATGCGGTCGGACGGCAGCGTGGCGCCGGACTCGGCGGGAGCCACGACGAGCGGGAGCAGACACTGAACCAGATCCTCGTGGAGATGGACGGCTTCGATACCAACACGAATGTGATCGTGATCGCGGCGACGAACCGGCCGGACGTGCTCGATCCGGCGCTCCTGCGACCGGGACGCTTCGACCGGCAGGTCATCCTTGATCGTCCTGACATTCAGGGACGCGAGCAGATCCTCAAGGTTCATACGAAGGGCAAGCCTATTGAGCGGGACGTTTCGCTGCATACGCTGGCGAAGGTGACTGCGGGCTTCTCCGGTGCCGACCTGGAGAACACCGTGAACGAGGGTGCGATCCTTGCCGCGCGACGTGGTCACAAACTGATCAGCAATGTGGACCTCGAGGACGCAATTGATCGGGTTGTGGCGGGGCCGGAGCGCAAGAGTCGCCTCATCACGGAGCGCGAGAAGTACGTCACGGCGTATCATGAGGCCGGACATGCCGTGACTGCCCGGATGCTCGCGAACGTTGATCCGTTGCACAAGATCACGATCGTGGCGCGCGGGATGATGGGCGGGTACACTCGTGTTCTACCCACGGAAGACCGGCACCTGATGACGAAGAGCCAGTTCGAGGACAGCCTGGTGTTTGCCCTCGGTGGCCGGGTTGCCGAGCAGCTCGTCTTCGACGAGATCAGCACCGGCGCGCAGAACGACATTCAGCAGGTGACGAACATCGCTCGCAAGATGGTGACGGAGTACGGGATGAGCGAGAGCCTCGGACCGGTAGCGCTCGGTCACAAGGAGGAGCTGGTCTTCCTTGGTCGTGAGATCAGCGAGCAGCGCAACTACAGCGATGAGATCGCGGTGAAGATCGACCAGGAGATCCGCAAGCTTATCGATACCGCCTACCAGCGGGCGACGGATATTCTCACCGAGCACAAGGATAAGCTCATCGCGATGGCGAATCTGCTCGTTGAGAAAGAGACCATCACCGGTGAGGATGTCGAGGCCCTCTTCGACTCTCCGCGGCCCGAGCCGCGAACCGTACCGATCCCTGGCCGCGGCGATGGTGCGGCGATTAAGCCCCAGGAAGAGGACAAGCTGCATGGCCTGCCCGACCTTTCCGGCGGGCTAGCCCCGGCGTAGAACCGCAGCACACCTTTGGGGAGAGACGAACTGTTTCGTCTCTCCCCATTTTTGTTTTTGGCATAGGAACGTGATACCGATTGCAGGAGGACAAGCGATGGCAAAGCGATCCAGGCGTCGTAAGGAATCACAGAAGGGACAGCGCAGGAACGGGATTGTGCGCTTTCTGATGTCCTTGCGGCTCTACCGAGCGCAGATGAAGCGCAGCGGGAAGATGGATGGTTTGGCGTATGGCGTTGCTCTGCTTTCCGCGGTACGTACGTATCGTGGGGCGAAGGCGAAGCAGCGCAAGGCGGACGCACGCAAGAAGACAACGTTGCGGGAGCTGTTGGGTGGTTGAGGGCTGCCTCTTCTGCCGCATTGTTGGACGCGAGATCCCCGCCGATGAGGTTTTTCGGACAGAGGATATGCTCGTCTTTCGCGACATAAGTCCTGTAGCGCCGGTCCATTTGCTCGTCATCCCTCTTGTGCATCATGACTCCTTGAACCAGCTTGAGGATGGGGAGCTCGCCGGGAAGCTGCTGCTCGCGGCGGCGGAGGCCGCGCGGCGAGAGAACTTGCTGACGTCTGGGTATCGTGTGGTGGTTAACACCGGGCGCGATGCCGGCCAGAGCGTCGGACACTTCCACGCGCACGTGCTCGGTGGGAGGGCGCTGGAGTGGCCACCCGGCTGAGTTCCAAGCACGTCGTCTTGACTTGTTTCGAGTAGCGCCCATATAATCGGGTGATTCGCACCTACACGCGGAGCAGCACGCTCTGCGCCATTCTGTGTGAGGAGGAGGTGATAGTACATGGCCGAAGTGGTCGTTGGTGACAACGAAAGCTTTGAGAGTGCGTTGCGCCGTTTCAATAAGAAAGTTCAGCAGGCGGGCATCCTCGCGGAGGCGCGCAGGCGCGAACATTACGAGAAGCCGAGCGTGAAGCGCAAGCGGAAGGAAGCTGCGCGGAAGCGCAAGAATGAGAGCAGGGGAGCACGGCGCTCCGCGGCGTAGTTTCAGGAGTATCGAGTGAGCCTAACATCGAGGCTCGAGGCGGACCTGAAAGAGGCGATGCGCTCTCGTGATGAGTTGCGGCGGGACACGATTCGCCTGCTGCTCTCCGCGCTTCGCAACCAGCAGATCGAGAACAGAGCTCCTCTGGAAAGCCAGCAGGAGCTTTCTGTTGTCCAGCGCGAGGCGAAACGCCGTCGGGAGAACGCGGAGGAATACGAGCGTGTCCAGCGGCCCGATATGGCCGACAAGGAGCGAGCGGAGCTCCGCATAATGGAGCGTTACCTGCCGCAGCCTATGGATATCACGGAGGTTCGAGCGCACGTGCTCCGGGCGGTCGATGTCACGGGTGCTTCGACGCAAAAAGAAATGGGCCGGGTAATGGCCGTCGTGCTGCCCGAGATCAGAGGCCGGGCAGATGGCGCAGTTGTCAGCCAGATGGTGCGAGACGTTCTGCGCGAGCGGGATACGACCTCGTGAGTGCGGACTCGGTCCTGGCGCGCGCTGATACGGGGTTCGTCATTGACGTCTTACCCTCGGACCCGTCTTTTGATCGTTTCGGAGCTTCGGTCACGCGATGCGTCGAGTCGGCGCTAGGGGAGGAAAACGCGCCGTTCGGCAGCGAGGTCGCCATCGTGTTGTGCGATGATGCGGAGATTGCCGTTTTCCATGAGCGATTCATGCACATCACGGGACCAACCGACGTGATCTCGTGGCCTGCGGACGACCCACTCGGCGACGTCATGGTGTCATGCGAAACGGCACGGCGGCAGGCCGCGGTGTACGGCAATTCATGGGAGCGGGAGGTATGCGTGCTCGCCGTCCACGGCACGCTGCATCTGCTCGGGTGGGACGATCATAGCCCGGCCGAACGGCACGCGATGCAGGTGCGGGTTGATTCGATCGTGGGTCGCTGCTGCACGGGTACGCCGGACTAATACAGCTCCCGGCAAGTGAACGTCGCCCGTCAGCCCGTCCGTACCGCCCTGCTTCTGCCGAACGATATTGTCGTGCCGGGCAGTCTGGTGCGAGGTGCCGCAACAGTACAGGGACGTGCACGTGACTTCGTCCAGTTTTGGCTCAGTGGTTACAAGTAATGGGCAATGCGCTTGAAGCGTGGTGCCTGACATTCCGAACGCAGTAAGGGATCCGTAGGTCGTACCACGGATTCATCGCGAGCTCGGAATGACATAGAGCCTACCGTTCAGCCGGAGTCCGCATAATACGGACATATCCAGGGGAACTACCCCAACACCGGCGGGCAGGTACGGAGTGCCCCTACTTGGGTCTACCTCGATGCCTGCGGCTGTACGACTCCAGCGGACTACGCTGGGTGATCCTCTTCCAACCGCATGTCGGCGAAGGAAGGGAAGATTCGCAGGCGGAAATCGCCAATCGAGATCACGGGGTTGTCGACATCTGCCGGCGACCGGGGCGGCGCCGGGTCATGCAAGCGGGTGAAAAGCGCGCCGAGTGGATTACGATTATCGCGGTGGAAGGGGGTATCCCCTACGATCTGGAGCACTTGCGGCCAGCTCCCCCAGGCGGCGCGACGGTCTGGCTCGGGGCCGCCGACGAAATGTGCCAGGTAACGCCCGAGCACGAAGACGTGGACCTTCTGGACGCGAAACCGCTTCGCGGCGCGCTCGTCGAAGCGGACCAACAGGTCGTCCGGTCCATAGCGCTGCACCCATCCCAGGATGGCCGAGACCTGCCGGTTGGCATGGAGGAAGTTGTCGCGTTGCCGCTGTCGTTCCTCGACCGATCGCGCGAAGGGGTCCTGCGCCTTCAGTTCGAAGATGCCGAGTGTGCCGGTCCTGCGGTCGAATATGAGCGCATCTAGGTCGGCGCGTGCCTCGCCGCTCCGCTTGAGTTCCACCCGTCCTGCGCTCAGAATAAACCGCCTGTCGCCGAAGAAGCGGTAGAGGTCCTGTCGGAAGACCCCCTCGCGCAGATGGGCGCTGTTGTGATACTCCTGCGAGTGTCGGCGGCGCAACTCGCGTGTGAGGAAGATGAGTGGCTCGCCGACCAGTCCGAGCGCTGACCAGACCACCCGTCCGACATCGAGACGGATCAGCGGTGGTGCGGCGCGACGCGGGATGGCGCTGTGGTACGCGGCGTTGTCGCGATCGAGGATAAGGGGCTGGAGGGCACGTTCTATCGTCGCTGGTTCGGTGTCGAGCGCGTCGGACAACGCCGCAACTAGGCCGCTTTCGTCCTTGGGGATAGGCGAGTGATCACTATCTCGTGTGGCAAAGTCGCGCTCACGGTATAGCCAGCCGATCAGCAGCGCTAGGATATCGGTGTACTGCCCGAAGGTCACGCCGCCGATCGCCGCGTCTGCCGGGTAGCTGTGCTGGTGGGCGAAGCGGGCGACGTGGGCCCGGCCGAGTTGGTGATAGTAGCGATCGATGGTCGGGTCACTCACGAAACCATCGAACGATTCCGTATGTGTAGCTGCTTCCCGGCCCAGGAGTGCAAGAATCTGGTCTCGCTCGACGCGGAGGGCAGCCAGGTGGGGCGCCATCTGCTGCCTGAGATATGCCGACCACCAGTCGAAGTCGGCTCGCTCACGCTCCTCGGCCGAGAGGCGTCGGCTCGTCGGCCATGCGACGAAGGTGCGAGGAGCGCGCTGCTGCAGTTGCAGCTCGCCCGATGCACACTGCGATAGCGCCTCGTCGGCGAGCGCCAACTGGTCGCAGTCGGCAAGGAATCGCTCCGCCCAGCTGGTGACCATTTCCCGGTCGGCGGACATGTCGCCGTGCTCCTCGCCTTGCCGCTCCAGGCAGAGCCGTAGGGCGAGTTTCCAACCCGGTCGTGCGGTCGGCGTAGACTCATCCGTGAGCGCCGTCATATCCCCGAAGCGAAGTAGCGCGAGCAGCGCCGTTTCGCGACCCCAAGGCTGCGCCGCGGCCACTTCGTGCCTGACATCGACTAATACTTGATGGCAGCGCTCGACCGGCGTCATCGGCTCTGGTCCACGACACATCCCCGTGTGCCGGCCGTTGGCGACGTCGCCGTGGTTGTGATGAGGCTCTCGAAATCGATCGTGGATTCCAAGAGGCGATCGGCGCGCCGGATGACGAACTCACCGCGGTAGCCGACTCGTGCGGTGAGCGCGGTGACGGTAGGACGTTCGCTCCGGGTTGGAAGGAAATATCGTCGCAGTGTCGACCTTGGGCGAGACTTCCGGTCAGCGGCATGCCACCGGACCTGACCCGATAAGGGACTGGTATTCGCCCGCACTCTGCTTCAGTCCGGGACCGAGGCTTGCAGGTGGCGTCGGAGTAGATCGAGCGCCGCGAAGGTTGCCCGATCCGCCAGCACGGCGGATGACGGGGTCTGTACGCGCGTGGTTGCCACCTCTGCGTTGCCCACAAGCAGGCTGACGTCGCATGCTACCATCGAGACGCCGTTGCCTGCTTCCGATGTCGCCGGCCCGACGCGCAGCAGCAGGTCCGTGACCGGTGGCGTCCCCTGTCCGATGACGCCGCCGGCAAACTGCGTGCTGTCGGTAGAACGTAGCTCCATCGCGAGCAGCCCGCCGGTCGCGTCTTCGACGGTCGAAACGGTAAGTCCTGAACTATGCAGCAACGTACCGATCTCCTCCGTCAGCGTGCCGCCGCCGGTGTTCCAGACCGCGTCTCCCAGCAACGCTCGAACCTGTGCTGCAGTGGCGGCGATCGTAGCTCGCACCTCTTCGGGATCTGGTCCCGAGGCGCGCAGTACGACGTGGACCCCGTCTCGCTTCGCGTACGTCCCGACCGCCGGCCGATCCTGCTCCCATAGGTCCCCTAGCTTCTCGGCTACGGTTGACTCGCCGAGGCCAAAGGTCTTGATGGTTTCTGACGCGGTGTAGATACTGGAGAGCCCGATGAGCCGCGGCAGCAGTTCTTCTTGCCAGATGGTCTTCATCTCGTGTGGCACGCCCGGCAGCAGGATGAAGCGCGTGCCCTGATGTTCCACCCACCAGCCGGGCGCAGTACCGGACCGATTGGTTATCGCCTCAGCGCTGGGAATGATCATTGCTTGCTTCAGGTTGCGTTCGGGCATAGCGGCTCCGCGGCCGGCGAAGTAGGAGCGTAGCCGAGTTTCCAGCTCGGGCACAATGCGCATCTCCTCCCCCAACAGTGCCGCCAGGGCCTCGCGTGAGAGGTCATCGGGTGTTGGACCAATGCCGCCGGTGCATACAACGAGATGCGCGTGCGCGCGCGCTGAGGCAAGGGCATCGCGTATGTCGCCCAGATCATCTCCCACCTGCGTCACGCGCCGAAGATTGACGCCAAGCGTGACGAACTGCTGTGCGAGGAACGTCGCGTTCGTGTCCGTGATCTCGCCCGCGAGGATCTCAGAGCCAATCGAGAGTATCTCTCCATTCATCGTCCGTTCACCTCCCGCCAGCGTTGCTGTGTCAGGTCCATGTCGTAGTGCAACACGCTGATTGAGCCTGGCCCTTCACGAAAGTACGGGCGAAGCGGCTCCATGGCGGGATCCTCGAAGACGCCGGGCATGAAGATGGAGGGGTAGGTGTTCCAGTGCTCCCCAACGCGAACCCATCCGAGTTTCTCGTACACGCGACGCGCCCGGTCGTTGTACGCCGCAACATCGAGCTTCAAGGTGTCCTGCTGGAGGTCGTCGAAAAAGTAGCCGTTGAAGGCCCTTAGCGCGTCGGTGCCGAGTCCCTGGTCGAGCCGGTCGCTGCGAAGGTCCACGCCGAGAACTGCACTCTTGAGTACGGAGTCGATATGCCGGAGGAACAGACGGCCAATGAGGTGTCCGTCGGCGTCCTGGATCGCGTACATTGCGTGATCCGGCCGCGCCGCGCGCTCCGCGTACCACAGGTCACGATCGCGCGGCTTGAGATGGGGGGAGTTATAGTCCTGGAAAAGCGGGTCGCTATGACGGGGCCACGACACCCATTCATCGACATCGGCACGGGTAAACCGGCGGATCGCGGTACGCTCGCCGCGGACGAGCAGCTGATTGACAAGCTCCAATGTGGCTCCAGTTCTTTGGATGCGTCTGGTCCCGTTCTGACACGCCCGGGGGACCCGCCTCGCGTAGCCATTGCTGGCTTGACGCTGCAAGTGGGACTAGTGTACTATACTGTCACTAACGCACGGGCCGCTAGCTCAATTGGCAGAGCAACTGACTCTTAATCAGTGGGTTGGGGGTTCGATTCCCTCGCGGCTCACCCCTCGAAAGACTAGGTTCTACCTAGCCTTTCTTGCTTTTAGCCAGAGGTGCTTTGTAGGCGATGCGTCCGCTTGACACCACTTTTGACACCACTCGCTTATATTGTGGGATTATTTCTAATGCTGCATGTCTATGACAGGCTCCAAACC
>JADDPA010000151.1:1271-12115 GCA_016782125.1 Thermobaculum sp. | reverse complement strand
GCACAGGAGCCTGACCAGGCGGGAGACAATCATCGCGCCTTACGACGCGCCGCCGCGGGTGAGGTCCGTCTGTCGCTCGCGGACGGGGCGGAGCTGCTCGCGGATGTAGCCGATCGCCGCGTCGGGGTCCATGTGACTGTAGGTGAACAGGTCTATCGCGGCGTACGCGTCCTCCGACCACGTGTGTATCGAGAGGTGCGACTGCGCGATCAGGACCACCCCGGTCACGCCGTGTGGGTCAAATTGGTGGAAGTACGAGTCGAGAATGAGTGCCTTGCTGCGCCGCGCGGCCTCCAGCATCATCTCCCGTATCGGCCCTACCCGCTCCAGGACCTGGGCGTCCTCCACCCACACGTCGTACAGGATATGGCGAAACGGCGTCATCGCGGTCGGCGCACCAGCGGCGGGTTGGGATCCCGGGCTGTTATCCATACTTCCTCCACCTGGGGACCGAACTTGGATTACCCAGCGCGTGTCCCGCGGCCCTGATCGAAGCGATGCGCGCCGCACTTGGCGCACCCTGCCGCTTTGAGTGCCTCGATCGTCGGGAATCGCTGGCCGGTGCCAATCGTATAGGATGCACCGCAAGCGCGACAAACGTACTGGCGGGTGCGCGGCCGTAGCTCGCCGGTGTAGATGCCGCCCTGCTGCGCCCCATGCACGGCGGCCGTCGCGTCCCGGGTCGTAACCAGATGGTACAGATCGCTCGTACCGGCGAGCACGCTCGCACCCTCGTAGCGGTTGAATCCGGGGCGTAGCTCCGTGACCGCGAGGCCCATCCCCGCGATGGACGCCATCACCTGCACCGCCTCGTCCGGGGACTTGTGCCCGAACGAGAGGAAGACCTGCGACCCCGGCTGCGACCCGGTCGCCTCCAGTGCGCGAGAGAGGAACAGCTCCAGCCCGGGCACGGTGTATGGCGGGTCCGTGAGCACGGTGTCGAATCGCCCCAGGATATCCTCTGGAAGCGGCTCGCGCGCATCATGCTCGTGGAGGTCGACGCTCAGCCCCTCGGCGGTCGCGGCATCGCGAAGGTAGCCGAGCACACGCCCATCTATGTCCAGCGCCGACACCGTCACCGCGCTCCCGAGCGCGCGGGCGAGGAGCGCCACCGCCACGCTGCCCGCGTCGTCGTCGCCCAGGAAGAGCACGCGCTTGCCGAGGATCGCGCCGTGGTCGAGCGCGAAGAGCACACGCCGCAGGTTCGACTCCGGCAACGCGAAGCTCTGGTCGAGCTGAACATCCACCGAGGGCCGCTGTTCCCACAGCTGCTGGAGGGCGTGCAACACCTCGTGGTATCGCTCCGGGATCGCGACGCCCGTGCCGCCGCACGTCGCGCAAACGGCCGGGATCCACGGCCCGCCCAGCTCCGCGAGCAGATCCTGCCCCAGTGGGGAGAGGGCGAGGCCGGCATTACGCACCAGCACGCCCCGCGCCTCCAGCTCGTGACGCATCGCGGCGAGCACCGGCACGGGCAGGTGAACGGCGCGAGCGAGGTCCTTGAGCGTGAGTGTGCCCGCGGAGCCGACGAGCCGCAGTGTCTGTGCGACCGCTTCCGGTCCCTCACGCAGACGCACCGCATCCGCGACCTCCGTGGTCAGTGCCCGCGCGCCGGAAGGGCTACTCAACAGGGACGCCGCCGAGCGCGAGAAATGGGCATCGCGGATACGTGGCAGTTGTGCCAAATGCGGGCGAGGCAATCGTCGCCGCCATACAGCGACGGTTGCGGGGCGGGCTATCGGCGGCCGTTGCGGGGCTCCGGCTCGGTCATCTCCTGCCGGCCCTGCAGCGCACGGCTGATCGTGACCTCATCGGCGTACTCGAGATCGCCGCCGACGGGCAGGCCATGTGCGAGGCGCGTCACCTTCACCGGTTCCTGCGCAAGCATCCGGGCGATGTGGAACGCGGTCGCGGACCCTTCCAGCGTGGGGTCCGTGGCGATGATCACTTCCTGAATCCCGCCGGCACGCACCCGGGCCTGCAGCTCGCGGAGCTTGAGGTTATCGGGGCGGATACCCTCCAGCGGGGAGATGCGACCATGCAATACGTGGTACAGTCCCTTGAACTCGTGCGTCCGCTCGATCGCGAGGATGTCCAATGGCTCCTCGACGACGCACACGACGGAGCGCTCGCGCGTCGGGGAAGAGCAGATGAAGCACGGATCGGTCTCGGTGATATTGAAGCACTGCGAGCAGAGAATGATCTTCTCTTTCATATCGCGGAGCGCCTCCGAGAGGGAGCGCGCCTGATCATCGCTCGCGCGCAGGAGCCAGAACGTGAGCCGGGAGGCTGTTTTCGGCCCAATGCCCGGCAGGCGGGAGAACTCTTCTATAAGCCGCTCAACCGGCTCCGCTGTGATGCGCATGCTCATCCGGGATACCTCTGCATACCCGCCGAAAACGCCCGATTCTTCTAGGGTTTCGACTGCTTTTGACCATTCAAGTATACCAGAGAGGAAGACGCGTTTCGTTGCGTGCCAATGCCGGCCTGGTCACGGTACACGCTCGTACTCCACCCGGCAGGCGCACTGGTGTGAAACCTTCTATCACGACATACCCAGGAGTAATGCTAGAGCTGTTATGGACTTGGTAGGCTTCTGGGATGGAATCGCAACCACTTTACTGAAAATGCGGACGCGTCCTGTCCGGTTTGCGTATCACAATGGGATCACGGCAGTTCGAGAATAGAGGCTGCAGATACTTCTGTGCTGGGAGGCAAAATGGCTGACGAGATTAGGGTGATGCTTGAAATTGGACCGAAAGGCACGAAGGTGGTGGCGGTGGCGCCGGATTGGCCCGGTCTCGAGCGCGGGGCGAAGAGCGAGGAGGCCGCGACTGAACGGTTACAATCCTACCTTCCACGCTATGCACAGGTAGCGAAGCTTGCTGGGATGGATGCAGAGTTTGCGGCCATCACCTCAGTCAATGTGGTCGAGCGATATCCGGGCACAGGCTCAACCGACTTCTGGGCCATCTCGTTCGCGTTTTCGGGCATCGACAGGCAAGACATGTCGAGCGATGAACTGGACCGTGAACTGATGCTGATGCGAGCGTGCTGGGCGTTTTTCGACGACGTGCGTTCGCGCGTGTCGGCTGAGATGCAGAAGGGTCCACGAGGGGGAGGGCGTGATCGGGACCAAATCGTCCGTCATACGGTTGGCACGGAGCAGGACTGGGCGAAGAAAATCGGGGTGCTCACCCCTCAAGGCGCGATGCTGACCGACGAGGGACTGGAAGCGCACCGCGACGCCTATTGCGATGCAATTCGGTCGTTCCATTCCCAAGGCAAAATGGCCAGAACCTGGCCGCTCCGGTACCTGATTCGGCACACCGCCTACCACACGATGGATCATGCCTGGGAAATGGAAGACAAGGACCTGACCGCACAACCGGCGTGAGACGGGGTGTCAGAAATGCTCATAACTTATGCGGCACGTCGGTCGGGTAAGGGACGCAGGGTGGTACCTCCAAGCGTAGGATGGTATGCCACCCCGCCGACAAAGCGCATAATAGCCTCAAGGTCAAAGGTGCGGATCATCCGTCTGGCGCTGCGGCCTCCGCCAGCTCGAATTGGCGCCCGCGCTCAATCACGAAGCGGATGAAGTCCAGCGACTCGCTCAGGTTATCAAGCTCTTCCGTGTACGGGCCGTGGCGCGCCGTCGCCGCCCACGCTATCAGTGCGGGCCACCGGGGTCCGAGCGTCTCCTGCGCCCACCGTGCCGCCAGTGGCTTCGAGGCGACGGTCCCGTGTTTCAGCGTGTACAGCATCCGGCACCCCGTGAGAACGATGTAGGAGCGATAGCCGCGAGGGTGCAACTCGGTGGGGTCGAGGAGGAACCGGGGCCACCATTCGGTGATTGCCAGCAACACCGCCCGTCGCACGTCGTCTGGTCCCACCGGGTCTATGAACGACCGTGGTGGCGGCCCCTCCACCGTAATCCCCCATTCACGGATCACGTGCCGCTGGATATCCCACTCCCGGCCGCGCTCCTCGATGCGCAGGCGCCCGCCGCGGTCGATGTACGGGTGCGTGTCGTTGGCGGGGTCATAACGCCGCACCGCGTCCTTCGGGACGTACGAGACCTCCAGCTCCCATCCCCACTTGCCCCACCGGGCCGTTCCGGCGGATAAGCGCTCGTGCATCGCCGTCAGCGCAGCGACCGTCTCCGCCGGGAGCGCGCCGGTGGTGACGACGAGAACATCGATATCGCTGCTCTGGTCGAACTCGCCGGTCGCGAGCGAGCCAGCGAGGTATATGCCAACCACGCGATCCCCCAGGATCTCGCGCGCCTCAGTCAAGAACGTCCACAGCACTGCGTTGGCTTCAGGTATCGGCGTCGGATGCGGGGACAGGGCGGGCATGAGATATATCGTCGGGAGAAAGCAGAGATGTTGCCGGTCGGCAGCATAGCACCATCCACGCCCGCCGCGTGCCCCTATCACGGGTCGGCACATCCATTGCGACGTACTATAGTTAGCCGGCACAGTACGTGTTATCTCGTTGGTGTCAGGAGACAGAAGATTACGGTTCCCAGCAAACCGGCTCTGGCCGCAGCAGAAGGAGCGCAGCCCATGTCCGAACAGCTTGCCCAGCAGTTCATCGACGCACTGCACGGCCTGGAGGAACGTGGCGATCTCGACACGCTGGTCGCCCAGTACACCGAGGACGCGACGCTCACCAACGTGAACCTGCCGAAGCCGATGACCGGCACGGCGGGGGTGCGCAAGTTCTGGGAGGACTACCGCTCGCTGTTTACGCAGATCCACTCGGAGTTCTCGCACGTCGTCGTGCAGGACGATGAGGCGGCGCTGGAGTGGACGAGCACGGGGACGCTCGCGTCGAACGGCGAGCAGATTGAGTACGATGGCGTAACGATGTTGACGTTCCGGGATGGCAAGGTCTCTGCGTTCCGCGGGTACTATGACCAGATAGCTCTGACACAGCGCGTTGAAGTATAGCAACGCAATTTCGATGTGGACCTGGCACCGTGGGCTGGACCCAAGGACAGACAAGTCTCTTGGACAAATACCATCCATGAGTGCTGTGTAACCACCCGAAACCACCCTATTCGGTGGGGCCGACTTCAGCTTTGCCACTGCAAACTGCAATACTGAATAGTGAACAGGGAACACGCGAAGGCGCGAGCAGGGAATGGATGACCATGAGCATGACAGAGATGACAGACACAGCGGCAGCCGAGTTGCTCCGGCAGGGCGAGGAGCAAGGGTTTCTGACGGATGCTGAGGTCACGGCACGGCTGCTGAACGCCGGGGCAGATGCCGCCACGACACAGCAGGTGCGCGAGACGCTGAGCGAGGCGGGCGTCGAGATTATGTCGACGCCGAACGAAGAAGGATCGGACGAAGAAGACGCGACCGAGGCGGCCACCGAGCTTGGACTGAAGGGCTTCATCTCCGGGCAGGTCGATGCCGGCGATGCGACGCACGCGTACATGCAGGAGATTGGCCGGGCAATGCTGCTCACCGCCGAGCAGGAGGTAGAGCTCGCAAAGCGGGTCGAAGCTGGGGATACGGATGCCCTGCAGACGTTCGTCCTGGCTAACCTGCGGCTCGTCGTCAGCATCGCCCGGCGCTTCACAGGGCGCGGGCTGCCCTTGCTTGATCTCATCCAGGAAGGGAATATCGGCCTGATGCACGCCGTGCATAAGTACGACTGGCGGCGCGGGCATCGCTTCAGCACGTATGCGACGTGGTGGGTCAAGCAGGCGATTTTTCGGGCCATCGAGAACAAGTCGCGCGATATAAGGCTACCGGCCCACATTTACGAGCAGACCAACAAGATCCAGCGGGTGGCACAGGAACTCTCACAGGAGCTGAACCGCGAGGCGACCCCCGAGGAGATTGCCACGAAGGTGGACCTGTCGCCGGAGCGGGTGCAGGAGCTGCGTGGGTTCCTCGTCCGGCCCGTCTCCCTCGACACGCCAGTCGGCACGGGGGAGGACGTGTCTGTCGGTGACTTCGTTCCATCGCAGCAGGGGGGACCGGAGGAGGACGTCACCGAAGAAGCGCTGAAGCAGGATGTGGCGCACCTACTCGGCGAGGCGCTCACCCAGCGAGAGAAGATCGTACTGCAATTGCGGTTCGGATTGGGGGACGGGCGCATCTACACGCTCGAAGAGGTAGGGCGGCAGCTCGGAGTCACCCGCGAACGCGCTCGCCAGCTCGAGAAGCAGGCGCTCCAGAAGCTACGGCGACCGGACACCGCAGAGCGCGTGCGCGAATACGTGGGGTAGCGCACGTGAGGCAGTCTCACCTCACCACCATGACGAAGCGGCGCATTGGGGCTTGTGTGGATGCTCGGTGCTTCGGCGCACCGTTGGAGGCTCGGCCCGCCGAATTGGTCGTGGCGTAAGCCGCGACTGAACCCTCCCAACCTGGACCGCAGTTAGACACCATCACTATTGCGCGACCTAGCGCACTGGTTGCACCGATGCGCGGGTCTCGTTGCTCGTGATGCGTGAGCGCGAATATGGCTTGGGTTCTGTCACCTAGTACGGTATACTGGGTGGGCAATCATGAGCACCTTAGAGATAGATACGGACATACGCCGCGGCGCGGTTGATGACCTCCCGCCCGTGGTAAACGACTTCTCGATTGTCGCAGCAACGGTTAATGGATCCGGCAGTCAGACTGCGAACCTGATGCTCATCCGTGCCATCTTCAAGATGGGCATTCCGGTTAACGGCAAGAACCTGTTCCCATCGAACATCTCCGGTCTCCCCACGTGGTACACGATTCGCGTCAGCAAGGACGGATACACCGCCCGACGCGAGAGCGCGGAGATCCTTGTTGCGTTCAACGAGCAGACAGCCGCCGATGATCTAGCCGCCCTGCCGTCTGGCGGGGTGTGCATCTATCCCGAAGACAGTAAGCTCCAGCGCGCGCGGGACGACGTTACGTATTACTCGTTGCCCGTGAAGCAGTTCGTGAGCGCACCCGAGATCCACCCCAAGATGCGCGACAAGTTCGCGACGATGGTGTATGTCGGCGCTCTGGTGGAGTTGCTGGGCATTGACCCCAAAGAGATCCGGGCGGCGCTCACCCACCACTTCAACGGCAAAATGGGCGTTGTGGACCTCAACTACGGCGTCGTCACCACCGTTGCGGACTGGGTGCGCGAGAACATCGTCAAGAACGATCCGTATCGAGTCGAGCGGATGGACCGAACCGACGGCATGGTGCTCATCGAGGGCAACACCGCGGGCGCGCTCGGCGCGATCTTCGGTGGTGTGACGGTCGCCGCGTGGTACCCGATCACCCCATCCACCAGCCTCATCGACGCACTGAACGAGTATCTGCCGAAGTTGCGCTCGGACGAGGATGGCAAGCCGACCTGGGCAGTGATCCAGGCGGAGGATGAGATGGCCGCGATCGGCATGGTGCTCGGCGCTGGCTGGGCAGGGGGGCGGGCGATGTCCGCTACGTCGGGTCCCGGCATCTCGCTGATGACGGAGTTCGCCGGGTTGGGGTACTTCGCGGAGATCCCCGGCGTTATCTGGGATGTTATGCGCATCGGCCCGAGCACCGGGCTGCCGACCCGCGTTTCCCAGGGCGACGTGCTCGCGGTCTACTTTCTCGGCCACGGCGATACCCGGCATGTGTGCCTCCTGCCCGGCTCGGTGGCGGAATGCTTCGAGTTCGGCTACGCCGCGTTCGATCTGGCGGAGCGGTTGCAAACGCCGGTGTTCGTGCTCAGCGACCTGGACCTCGGCATGAATCTCTGGATGACCGAGCCCTTCGACTACCCGAACCGCCCGATGGACCGCGGTAAGGTACTGAGCGCGGACGACCTCCGACGGCTCGGCAGCTTCAAGCGGTTCGAGGACGTGGACGGCGACGGGATCGGCTACCGCACGCTGCCCGGCACGGAGCACCCACTCGCGGCGTACTTCGCGCGGGGCACGGGTCACACCGAGGACGCGGTGTACAGCGAGCGTCCCGACGACTGGGAGCAGAACCTTGCGCGTCTCGCGCGCAAGCACGATACGGCGCGCGCGCTGGTACCCAAGCCACTGGTCGAGATGGTGGAGGGTGCCGAGATCGGGGTGATCACGTACGGTTCGGCACGTCCCGCGGTATACGAGGCGCGCGACCAGCTTGCACGGCAGGGTTTGCCCACCAGCTACCTGCGGCTGCGGGCGCTACCTTTGGAAGACAGCCTGCGGCAGTTCATCGCCGCGCACGAGCGGGTTTATGTCGTGGAGCTCAACCACGACGGCCAGATGTGCCAGATCATGCGCATGGAGATGCCGGAGCTTGCCCCGCGCATGCGCTCCGTGGCACACTGCGACGGTCTGCCGCTTTCGGCGCGGCTGGTGGTGGACGCGATACTGGAACAGGAGAAAGCTTAATGGCGGTTGAGGCGAGAACCAGCGGGAAAGCGAACCGGATCGGCCTCGAGAAGGCCGACTATCGGGGTAACGTATCCACACTCTGCGCGGGTTGCGGCCACGACTCCATCTCCAGCCAGATCATGGCGGTCGCGTTCGAGCTCTCGCTGGAGCCACAGCGGATCATCAAGATGAGCGGCATCGGCTGCTCCAGCAAGTCGCCCGCCTATTTCATGAACCGCTCGCACGGTTTCAACGCCGTCCATGGTCGGATGCCCAGCGTGGCGACGGGCGCGACGCTGGCGAATAGCAGCCTGCTCGCGATCGGCGTGAGCGGTGACGGCGACACCGGCAGCATCGGGCTGGGGCAGTTCAAGCACATGCTCCGCCGGAACGTACCCTTGGTGTACATCATCGAGAACAACGGCGTGTACGGGCTGACGAAGGGCCAGTTCTCCGCGACGGCGGATCAAGGCCAGACGCTGAAATACGCGGGGCTGAACGAGCTCCCGCCGATCGACCTGTGCATCGAGGCGCTGGTCGCGGACTGTGGCTTCGTTGCCCGCTCATTCGCGGGGGACGCGAAGCAGGTTCGCGCGCTGCTTAAGGCGGCGATCTCGTATCAGGGTACGGCGGTGCTCGACATCATCAGCCCGTGCGTGACGTTCAATAACCATGAGGACTCGACGAAGAGCTACCCCTACGGCAAGGTGCACGAGGAGCAGTTGCACGACATCACGGTCGTGCCGAAGCGCGAGGAGATCACCGTCGACTACGAACCGGGCACGGTGCGTGAGGTGGCGATGCATGATGGCTCCGTGATCCAACTCCGCAAGCTGCACGAGGACTACGACCCGACGAACCGGATGGAAGCGCTGCGGCTCCTGGACGGGGCGCAGGCGAGCCGGGAGTTCGTGACCGGGCTGCTCTACATCGACGAGAGCCGGCCGCCCCTGCCGAAGCTCGTGCACTTGCCGGGAACCCCGCTCGCGCACCTGCCCGCCGCGAAACTCCGCCCCTCACGCGAGGCGCTGAGTAAGGTGATGGCCGACCTCGGGTAAACACCCCAAGCTTCTCCGTGGAGCCTCGGGCAACTCCCTTCCTAACTCGTTGCTCGCATTCCCGGCGAAGGCTTTCGCCTGACCACAGACAGCGCAGCTTGGCATGTCCGTACTCTCCTGCTATAGTGTCGCATTCGCCTCGGACGATCGGGGCAAGATGCGTCCACGCAAAAAGGAGAACCGTGCATGAGAAGGACCCTCACACTGCTCGTCATCGTCCTCGGCTTGTTCGCCACCACGGCGTCCCCGGCCCAGGCCATTACTGGCGACTATGTCACAGACAATGAACACCCATTCGTTGGACTGGTTGTGTTCTACGATGCGGCGGGCAAGTTCATCGGGCGGTGTTCGGGCTCGCTCCTCACTCCCACGGTGTTCCTGACGGCCGGCCACTGCACGGATGGCGCGACGACAGCCCGCGTCTACTTTCAACAGGATGCCGGGGCAAATTACGATTCGAAGACCATGCGTGACCCTGTGTCCGGCTACCCCGATACGTGTGCACCTGGCACGCTCGGGACGCTATGCGCCACGTCCGACGAAGTGGTCACTTACCCCGGTTACTACGCTGGCACCTTCCCGAACACCGGGGACGTGGGCCTCGTGATCCTCGACCAGCCGATCTACCTCAATGAGTACGGCGTACTTGCGGGGGCGGGTTCGCTTGACCGGCTGGCCACCCGGCGTGGCCGCCAGAGCGTCATGTTCACATCCAGCGGTTATGGCCTCACCAGGGTCAATCCCGTGTTCCTCGAGTCTTACCGCTCCCGGCTGATGGCCACCTCGCGCCTCACGAACCTGAGGAGCGCGCTGACGGGCGGATTCAACATTCAGCTCAACGGAAACGGAAAGGGTAGCGGGGGCACGTGCTTCGGTGATTCGGGCGGGCCGGTCTTCTACGGCGGCTACGACTCGAACCTCATCGTGGCCGTGACGTCCTTCGGCCTCAACGGGAACTGCGCCGGCGTCGACTTCGCGTTCCGAACCGACCAGGCCGCGGTCATAGCGTGGATCCTCGCCAAGGTCCCAGCGACCGAGGCGGACGACATACAGTTCGTCACGATCTAGGGAGCGACGCCGGACCGCCTCAGGGACGAACGCTCACCGATAATGAGGCTGGTCTTCGCCAGCCCCATTCCCATGCACGCCGCTCCGTGTGCACCCACGCCGCACCTGAGTTCGTGCCAACCACCGGGGGCGCTACTCACCCGCTATGTCCCGCCGAGCAAAGAGATACAGGCTGCCACCGAGCAACACCGCGATGTACCCCAGGACGATGAGCACACTGGCGAGCGGCGACACGGAGCGATCGAAGAGTTGTGTGAAACGGGCAGCTTCCTCCGGGGTGAACTCGGACACTCGTGCCCGGAGATTGTCGAGATGTTCCATCGGCGAGATGATGGGCGCCCCCTTGACGAGCCGTCCCAGGAATG
>JADDPA010000151.1:0-1140 GCA_016782125.1 Thermobaculum sp. | reverse complement strand
GTCGCGCCGAGGGTCGAGCGTGTGACTACCGCGCCGAACAGCGTCAGAGTCCCGAGGAAGATGAACTCCAGGAGAATGACACCCAGCTGGCGAAGAGATTCCGCCGCCTCCGACGCAGACGACGGCTCTGCGGACATGCCGAGCGTCAGGGCACCGAACCAGCCAAACACCACCGCGCTCGCAACCGTAGCCGCGACCAGCAGCAGCAGTGCCACGAGACCGACCACCCATTTCGTCATCAGGAAGGCGGGCCTGCTGCCATAGCGCGGCAAGATCGCCTTCCACGTGTCGCGACCATACTCACCGCCGACACTGTTCGCGACAAATACCACGACGAGCAGCAGTCCCAATTGGCCCAGCAGCCAGACGCCCACATCCAGGCTTGTCGGGAACGGCAGGATCTCGGTTGCTTCAGCGAGTTCGCTGTCGGGGTAGAAGTATCCTACTCCGGTGACGGTGACGAAAACCACCGTGATGATCGCGGGTATGATGCCCAGTATCAGGCGATTGAGGAGCCGCTTCCGCGCCTTGAGCCACTCCGCGCGCCAAAGGTTCAGCGTGATCACGCGACCAGCTCCATTGGGGGGACCATCCAACTTTGAGCGGGATGCCCGGTGAGGTCCAGGAACAGTTGCTCGAGGGTGTTGCGCCGCGCACTCACGCCGTAGATATCGACGTCGGCGCTGACCAGTGCTCGAATCAGGGCCGGAACATCTGCCACTTCGGCCGCGACCTCAATCGTGCTGTCTCCGCGCAACTGCGCATTGAGCTCAGGATACGAGCGCAGGATGCCAAGCGCGCGGTTGGGCGGCGCAGCATCGATGAGGAAGCCGGTGGTCCCGCCCAGGAGGTCTCGCACCTTTCCTTGCAGCTTCATCTCGCCACGCTGCACAATCGCCACGTCCGTGCACATCTGTTCGACCTCACTCAGCAGGTGGCTAGAGAGAAAGATCGTGTGTCCGTCGCGCCCGAGCTGCGTGATGAGGTTCCGGACCTCCACCGTTCCGGCCGGATCGAGCCCGTTGGTCGGCTCATCCAGGAATATGATCTCAGGGTCTGTCAGCAGTGTGGCCGCGATACCCAGCCGCTGCTTCATGCCCAGCGAGTATGTCTTCACTTTGTGCCTGCCGCGCTCTGCTA
>JADDPA010000094.1 GCA_016782125.1 Thermobaculum sp. | reverse complement strand
AAGCAGGCCCAATGTCCCCGCTCGTCGACGTAGCAAGACGCTCCATACGCGATCCGCTTGACCCGTAGTGCTTGTCATCTCGAACGCAGTGAGGGATCCATAG
Source organism: Thermobaculum sp. (assembly GCA_016782125.1). Classification (GTDB taxonomy): domain Bacteria; phylum Chloroflexota; class Chloroflexia; order Thermobaculales; family Thermobaculaceae; genus JACDAU01. The sequence continues at coordinate 12,184 of JADDPA010000094.1, read as the reverse complement.
CCCATTCCACGGATTCCTCGCAGGCTCGGAATGATAGAAACCTCACCGTTGAGCCAGAGCCCGTCTCACTCAGGGGAGGACACGCTCAGTCGCGCCCCATCCAAGTGGCCACGTCAACCTCGTTGCCCTCGACGTCGGCCAGCGTCCACCACGACGGTGCGTGCTCGTCCGTCACCAGGTGGCCGCCAGCGGCGATGGCCGACGCGACCCGTGCCTCGGCCTGGTCGTGCGGCACAGAGATGTCCATGTGGATGCGGTTACGCTGCGGGCGTGGCGCGTCCATCTGCTGGAAGCAGAACGATGGCCCGCGGCCGTGGTGGTCCACGAGGTCTTCGTCGCCCTCATCCCGGTACCCGAGCACGGCGCGCCAGAACGGCATTACGTCCGTGCTGACGAACGCGTCGATCGCGACCTGGACCGTCTGTACTGCGGATGGATCGGCAGGGACGCCAAGTTCGCGCGCTGTCGCGGAGATCTGCTGGGCAAGGTCGACGTCGCGATCGCTCAGCCCACCGACCTCGCGCGTCATCAGCCGCACCGTCACGCCCGCGTACCGCAGGTCCACATCGGGGTGATGGTTCGCCGCGTCGGCCAGCTTGCCGATCGCCTCCACCAGCGCGATGCCCGCCGCGAACGACCCGGTGCGAAAGTATGCGCACACCCCCTCGAACAGCACCCGCCAGTCCCCAACGCCGTCGGCCTCGTGGAATTGCCGCGGCGTAATCCGCTTGGTCATGGCCCGCCCGGTGACGGCGGTGGCTCGTAGGGATAGGGGCTGTCTGTCGGGTCCTCTCCGACGAGCCCGTCCACCGACTCCCGGATAAGGTCGGCGTGGCCGGTGTGCCGGGCGTACTCCTCGATCAGGTCGACCAAGATGCGCCGCAGGCTCGGTGCCCGACCGTCGGGCCAGGTGCGCCGGGCCAGCTGATCCATGCCGCCGTCAGCCAGCACCTCAGCGACCAGGGAGCGGGAGCGCTCGACTGAATCCTGCCAGAGCGCGTAGAGCTGCTCGGGGGAGTCCTCGGCGGCCGAGTGCCAGTCCCAGTCTGGATCAGTATCCCAGTCCACAGTATTCCACGGGGGACCCGGATCTCGTCCAAGCAGCTTCCCGGAAAACGTGTTGTCCTCCACGAGGGCAAGGTGCTTGAGCAGCCCGCCCAGCCTGATCGACGAGGCGCCCACCGTCACCCGCAGGCCGGCTGCGTCGAGGCCGCCGCACTTCCACGCGAATGTCGCACGCTGACGTTCCAGGGAGCCCAGGAGCGTGGCGGTCTCGTCGCCCGCGACGGGGGGTTCCGGGTGACCCTTCCTGTCCGCATGAAACTCGGCCATGTTCACCTCCTCTTTCCGAGGATATAACCTCTTCGGCTGAGTGTACTGCCGGAGCGGTTACGATGGGCCACACATAGCCATCGAGTCTTGTGTGATGCACGCGAGCCGCCTGACGCGGTCCTGATGATAGCCTGCCTTGTCAGCATCAGGACAAATACGTGTCGCTCATGATAAGGCAGAGTCTGGGCGAGTTGGCTGTGGATGTCATCGAACGAGAGGCAAACAAAAAGGGGAAGGAACCACTAAGGTCTCCTCCCCCAAGCGCATCTTGACCGCATCGGGATCTTACGTGATGGGATCCTCAGGCTTGCGCTTCTGCTCATACCGCGACTCAAGGCTCGCTTGGCCAGATATGCCGCTGTGCAGCGCGTCTGGGCTGAGATCCGGCTCGACGGTGTACACACTGTCGAGGAGTACGTCGAGCACCCCCGCCGCGCGCGCACGATCAATCGCCTGGTGGGTGACGATCTGCGTCGTCTCCAAGATTACGTTGTCCTGGCGGTCGAGGATCACCCGCGTGACGGGGCGGCCGAGCGCGTTGTTGATCTTCCGCTGCTCGTTCTTCTCTCGCTGCTCCGCGGAGACCTCATCGATCTTCGCCTTGATGTTGCTGATCGTACCGGCGATGCCTTCCTTCGCCGAGGCAAGCGACTCCTGTGTGGAGGCCGCGCCCACCGCCGCGATCAGCTGGTTCTCCTTACCGTATGCCCGCGTCCGCTCGACCGTGCTGTAGTCCACGACCGTGCCTTGGAGCGCCACGGCAGTGCCGTCATCGGCGTACACATCTCGGCCGACCGTCTTGCCGATCGAGCTGTCGAGTTGTGAATCCCGCTGGCTCGCCGCAGTGGTTGAGGCCCTGTCCGTCAGCTCGCTCGCCTTCGCCTTGACCGAATCGAGCAGGCCTCCTGCCGCACCGCCACCGGCAGCGAGGAACAGGGCGTTGAGCTTGCCCGCCGATCCCGCCTTTGCAACATCGTCCTCGTCCACGACCTTGCCCGCCGGCACGAGCACTTCGCCCGTATCGCTCGTGACGTCCGAGCGTGTCGACTTGCCGATCACGAAGGAGCGCTGCTGATCGGTCGTGGCTGTCGCGACCTTGTCCTTGGCCGTCGAGAGCTTGTCCGAGGCAGTGGAGCCGAGGTCCTGGGCGGTGCCCTGGAGGCCGCCGACCTGGGCCTGCATTGCGTCGCCAACCTCGTTCGGCACGAACGCGGCATGTTGGCCGACGGTCAAGGTGTCCGGGGCCGGCATAAACTTCTTGCCCTTGAGTGTCGACGAGAACATCCCGCCGGAGACTTCGTACCCGACGACCTCGCCGGACGAGTCATCGATGAACATGTCACCGATCTTGCCTAGGTCGCGCCCGTCCTCGGTGTACACCTGGGTGTCCTTGAGGATGTTGTCCGCCTCCATGATCCGCTTCAGGTAGCGGTCGGAGTCGGCCTTGATCTCCGCGGAGCGATCCGGGACGATGATCGCGTCGTGGCCGACCGTCCTCAGGTTCTGCCAAGGTACCGCGCGCGCACTTGACAGGAAGCCGCCCTCGCTCGTGAGCAGCGCGACCACGCGATTCTCATCCGGATCGAACAGGATATCCTTCACATCGCCGATCTTCTCACCTTCGGCGAAGCTCACGATCGGCATACCCACGAGATCCTTGCCCTTGCGCTGCTGGCCCGTGCCCATGGGGCCGGACGGCATCGCGGCGCCGGTATCAATATCCTCGCCAGTGGCCGTGGCCGCGCCCGAGATCGATCCCGCATCGTCGCTATACATAGTGGAGGTGGTATTCGTCGTTGCCATCGAGCCCGTATCGCCCAACTGCAGGGAGTCCGTGCTGGCCTGGGTGATGACCTGTCCCTCACCTTGGGCCATCGTCGCGTGTGCCCCCTCAACTTCTTCCGGGTTGACGGGCTGGAAATCGGCCTCGTTATAGCGCAATTGATCACGCATCTGGTCGAGATCTGCGCTACTCGTGCCGAGCGTTACGGAGGTACTGTCCGCGCTCTGCACCATGTGCGCCGGGATCATCATGTAGTCCCCGCCACCGGTGGGCGCGATAACCACGTGTGTGAGGTCCTTTGTGTCCGGGTCAACGATGACCTGGTAGACCTGACCGAAGCTGCCGTCCTGGGTGTGGACGGTTGCCCCTCGCTCTATGCGGTTGATGTTCGTCATCTTGCCTCTACCTCCGAGTGCTTGCTCAACAGAATGTATCTATCTGGGGAAAGGACCGATTCAACCAATGAATCGGACGGCAAGCTGCACATAACCGCCCAGAAGAGCGATGCATCCGTGTTTTACCTGCGACGACGCGCCATCACGAACCTGCCTGGACCTCGTCCTGCTGGGGTGAGGATAAGCAATAGTGGTGCCAGCAAAATCGCGAGCATACCAAGCGTATACCAGATCCAGGAGTAGTCCGGACCGAGCGTCGGCTCGGTGCCTGGGCCGGGGGTCGCCGCGATGCGCGTCGGCACGTTATTGGGCCCGTAGGCGACGTCTACCGTGTCCCCCACCTGGATCTCGGAGAGCTCGGTGGAGATGCCGCCGCGGGTGATGTTCAGGTTGGGAACGTTCGCGGCGTTGACCGGGCGTGTCTCGCCATTGAGGCCCAGCACGGTAAGCAACCCCTCGGCAGTCTCCGTGACGGTGCCAGAGAAGGCGCCAGGTGTCACCGTGCCGGCGGGGGCGACGGTGCCCGTCGCGGCAGGGGCGACGACGGTTTCGGGCGGGATCGGGGTGCCCACCGCGGGCGCCGTCTGCGTCACGACCGGTGTGGCCGGGGCGGCGAACGTTAGCACGCCGATGATCTTGTTCTGCTCGTCGCGCTGGATAATGACCCGGTCCGTCGCCTCTACCTGACCGAGCGAGGAGGGAAGACTGTTGCGGATGATCGGTATGGTCGGTGGCAGCACGATCGGCTGCAACCCCGAGTCGGTGTTGATCGTCAGCGTGTTATCCGCGACCGCCACGCCCGCGACCGTGCCCTCGAGCGCGTTCTCGGTCTTCGTCGGCAGCGGCGGCGGCGTGGGGCTGGCGGCCACGGTCTGCTGCGCGTTCGGCGTTCCCTGCGGGTCCTGCGCCCCTGTTCGCGCCAGGCCTGGGGTTGCGGTGAGAATGGACCATCCCACCATGCCCAGCATCAGGGCGGCGACGACGCCCACGATCACTACTCCCGGATATGCATCGTTTCTACGCAAAGCTACGTTCTGCCTCCCACACAAAGGAGCCGATACACCCGTGAGGTGGATCGGCCCGAGAAATATCAGCCGCTCCGAACGGTAAGCGATGCGCTATTCTACCGGCTCCAGCTCGGTGACGACACGGCACCCCGCGCAACGACACGAACCCGCCCCTCAGCGCCGTGGGAAACCACCAGAGCGCGTGGCCCGTTGGCCTCCATCTGCACGAGCGCGAGGGCCTGGCCGTTGCGCGACCACGAGGGCTCGCGATAGCCCGGCCCGTCCTGCTTGCCGAATACCGTTCGATTGCCGGTCGCGACGTCGAGGACCGTCACCTCGTCCGTGCCCCGCGGCGTGGGCACGTGATACGCGATGCGCGTCCCTACCGGCGCCCAGACCACCGGACCGAACCCGCTCTCCGCGACGATGTCCTGCACCTGCACCTGCCCTCCGCGCACTTCCCGCGTGCCGAAGATCCCCACGCCACCGAGCGCACTGAACGCGACCGTCTGTCCGTCCGGGCTGAGCGCGCCGTGGCGCAGGAGCCGGGTCATCGACAGAAACGGCGTGCCGTACTGCCGAAGGTCGCTCGGCACATCCCCGGTGGAGACCAGCACTCGGTTGCCGCCGTCTCGTGGGTACAACCGCAACGCGTTCCCCTGCGGCACGCCTTCAAGAATCTTGCCGGGGGTCGAGAGCAGGACACCGCCATCGGGCGACCACGCCGGATCGAAGCCGGGACCAATTGCCTTCGTCCGGCGGCTCGCGATCTCGACCGTGTGGACCGTGCTCCGGTCCGCATAGGGCTCCAGTTGGTTGTCGGCATCGCGGTCCACGGTGCGCGTGTACGCGATCTGTTTCCCATCGGGGCTCCACGCGAGCTGCGTCACCTCCGCGCCCGCGAGCGCTCGTGGCTTCCCGTTGACTGGATGCAGGATGAGCGCGCCACCCGCGCTCCCGGCGCGCAGCCGCACGTAGGCAATCGCACGCCCTTCCGGCGACCACGTAAGGGAGGCATTGGTCCCGCCCGCGATCCGCCGGGGCTTTCCGCCGGAGGCCGCAACAAGCCAGATCTCGCCGTCGCGCAGGTACGCGATCTCCGTCGGCACGGCCACGGTCGCAGTTGGCGCCGAGGTGGCCGCCGCGGTCTGGAGCGCCGGAGGCGTAGACTCTGGCGGAACTGTTTGTCGCAACGCGGGTGTGGCAGCGCGGGGCGTGGTGGGCACCGGGCCGTTGTCCGGCGCCTCGTCGGTGCTCGCGGTCAACGCCGGTTGCTGGGTGCTCGGCGCGCTCCCACCACCCAGCGCGCACGCGCTCAGCAGCAGCACGGATATGAGTAACAGGCACGCGCGCGTCTGGTGCATCTCGGCCTCCCATCAGGTCGGGGCGATCGGGCCGCGGGTCTATGCCCCGACTATAGGGTTCCCCGGCTCGGGCACGCAATCGCGCCGGGAAGCGTGTTTACAAATTGTTCATGCGAGAGGGGTTGTGGCAATAGAACATTTGTGCTAATATCGGCTCATCGGAAGCAGAGAGGAGACGATCCATTATGCACCTCGAAGATGCCATTGACGATCAGCCCGAGCACTCCGCCGTGCTGTACGAGCCGGGCGCCATCACGCTCCAGCGCACCGTGCTTGTAGAGGAACACGACCTCCAGCGCGCCTTCGAGCGTGTCCCGTGGGAGCGGCTCGTCTTCCTGCGCTGCGACCGGCATAAGGGTGGGAAGCGCAACCTCTCCTACCGCTGGCGTGCGCACCCGGAGGGATGGCACGGCGAGCGCACCGCGCGGGCGGGGGTAGCGCCGGACGATCGACTGTAGCGCTCCTCCGATCATCCCCTCGGTGGTTGAGGGGCTGGCGGGAGTAGGGGGCGCATCCCTGGTAAGAACGCATCAAGTCCCGTGGCGGCACAAAGCGCGGGCGGCTTTCACGAGCCGCCCGCGCTGCTTTTAGGCAGCGAACAGGTTTATTACGGCAGGCTGGGTGTTCCCGGCCAAGACGAAAGGCGGCACGCTTGACGGCACCATCAACTTCCCTCGACGAGCTGGCGCTACGCGCCCGGTCGGGTGACGCCGCCGCGCGCAACCTCGTGTGGGAGCAGTGCGGCGATGTGGTGCGCGGGGCAGTTGCCCGGCAGCGTGGCCTCCCACGGCTCTGGGATCGTGCCGACCTGGAGCAGGAGGTGTTCATCGTGTTCGCGGAGTTCCTGGACGCCTGGCAGGGTTCCGGGTTCCGCGATGCGATGGAGCGCGAGTTCGCGGGAGCCCTTCTGCGGCATGTGCGCCGCGCGCGCCGCAAGCAGTACCGCGAGGTCAGCATCCCGAGCGCTGTGCATCTCGGCGGCGATCCGTATCCTGCCCGGCTCTACGCCCTCACGGAGTTGCTGGAGGGGCTGTCGCAGCTTCCCGAACCGGCGCGCTTCGCCCTCCAGCTGCACCTGTTTCTCGGGCTCTCGCTCGCGGAGGTGGGCCGTCGCCTGGGCATGAGCCGGCGTGCGGTCGCCCGGCTCGTGCCGCTCGCCCAGAGCGCGGTGGCGGTGCTGGAGACGCGTGAGGAGCGTCTTGGGCGGTTGCTGGAGGCGCTATACGCCCTGACGGACGACACAGGCCGGGTCCGCACGAACAAGGACGAGGTCCGCGCGCATCTCGGCCTGAGCGTCCGTGAGTACGCGGCGTTCGTCGCGGAGCTGGAAGGCTGCGGCGTGCTCACAGGCCGCAGCCGGGGCCACGCCGGGCGGCTCCCGGCTGCCGGTCCGAAGCACGCGCTCCTGCTGCTACGCGACGCCCGTAGAACCGGCGCAGCATAAGTTGATGCCGTGCTCATGCCGCATCAAGGCAATGCGGTGGACGCTGAGAGGTGGTGAACAATATTCGATGGAAGGCTGGTCTGATACGAACTCCGGCTGAAGAGTGGGACATTTGTCATTCCGAGCGTGCGAGGAATCCGTGGTCCCGGGCTACGGATCCCTCACTGTGTTCGGGATGACATACAGTCCAGTACAATCGGGATGCGTATGATTCACACGCACACTTCGTCAGAGGGTACTGCACGTAAGTGGTTACACCAAGCTGTTGGAAAAGAGGCCATACGGATTAGTGCAATAAAGTAGCTCTTCTGTCCGTCCAGGATGGAGGATTAGCGCAGCAGAAGCGTGGCGAGCGAATCCGTCAGCCATTCCTCGTAGGCGTCGCCCGTCCAGCCGCTTTCCACGACGAGTAGGTGATAGAGCTCGTGGCTGACCATGCTCCAGTGAATATCGGTAGCCTGCGCCTCCGCTAGTCCAAGACGGAGGTGGCCGCGCTGAGTCAGCGTGCGCACGAACGCCTCGATCCCTCCGCGGCGCCCCCGCTCCAGGTCGCGCCAGGTCTCGCGAAATTCTGCATCGGTACTTCCCGCCGAGCGGAGTGCATCGATCAGGTCACCCGCCTCCTCCATCACTCGTCGTGTAATATGCACCGAAAGGCGCAGTTGTCGGCGCGGGTCCGTTTCTGCCATCAATTCACGATACGTCTCCCCTAGAGCAGCCTGCTTGAGCAGCAGGTCGAGGAGGGTGGAGAGGATGCCCCGCTTCGACCGGAAGACGAAGTAGACAGTTGGGACAGCGACACCGGCACGCTCGGCGATTGCTTCGATAGTCGTGGCGGCATACCCGCGCTCGGCGAAGAGGGAGCGTGCAGCCGCTAGGACCGCCTCCCGCGTCTCCAGCGCTTGCTGCTCTCGCCTTCTGGACTTGTATGGGCGTTTGGTATTGACCGGATCACTCATTTCGATTATAGTGACACTATAGCAATTATAGGTGTACTATAGCAACTCACACCACTCGAGGAGAGGACACCGGGAGATGCAAGCCATCAAGGACTGGGAGCGGCCGGATGCGGCAACTAAGGGGTTCATTGTGTCCCCGGGCGAGGGTGATCGCATCCCGTCGAAGCCCAACGGCAAGGCCAAGGCCACGAGCAGGAACACCGGCGGTCTGTTCGCCGTCCACGAGGCGGTTCTGATGCCAGGGGACAAGGTCGTCCGACATCGCCACAACAATCTCGCGGAGTTCTTCTACGTGCTCGAGGGTGAGGTGTTGCTGCAGATCGGTGATGAGGTAGCTAAGGCTACCGCTGGCACATTTGCCTTCTCCCCGATCAACAACGTCCACGCGTTCAGCAATCTGGGGACTGAGCCGGCCAGGATGCTCATCGTGGCGACCCCACAAGAACCCGGTGAGCGGTATTTCGAGGAGATGGAGCGGATGCCAGCCGATGCGGATGAGACGGCGTGGGATCAGCTCAACCGGAAGTACGGCGTGGAGGTCGTCGGGCCACCGCTGGAAGGGCAGAGACAGGCCTGATCTGGTCGGCGGTTGAGAGGCCTAGGCTGGGTTCACGACCCATACTAAGAGGGTGATAGCAGCGATGGTAAGCGTCGCGAGGTAGTTTGCACCCTGCTTCTCGTATGCGCGTTAGCTACGGCTTGTAGTAGAGCGGGCGGATAATTTGTAGCGTGTGGGGGCAGGGAGATGCCGACCACCAAACGAGAGCGTATCGATCCGACGGAGGATTGGGGGCAACTCCGGCTTAGGCTCAAGTGGCCGGAGCAGGTGGCACGAGCTGGTCCGCCCCGTCGTTCTCTGGGGCCAGACCGCCGCTGAGCACGCGAAGGAGACGGGCGAGAACGAGCGCACCATCGACCGCAAAGCCGACCGCTTCGACCGGCAAGGGATGCTTGGCCTGTTCCCAGCCCAGAGGCGAGAGCCGGCGGAGGATCCCCGTGGTCTGCCCCCTCCGATGAGGCAACTCATCGTGGATCTGCGCGCGGAGGTGCCGGAGATGTCGCTGCGCGAGATCGCCGAGGTTTGTCACGTGCGCTTCGGCAGACGGCCGTCACACCTCACTGTCAAGAAGGTGCTGGCCACCGGCCCTGCTCCCTCCGTCACAACCCGCCGCTATCCGCCGTACCTCCAGATCCCGGAAGCTGCCCAGAGGCGTCTCGCCATCGTGCGGCTGCACGCGGATGGTTGGCGGGTCAGTACCATCGCCCGATACTTGGGCACGACCAGGCACACAGTATACGAGACCCTCAAGCGGTGGGTGGAGGAGCAGTTCGCCGGGATGCTCGACAGGTCGCACGCTCCCAAGCAGCCGGCAACCAAGACGACTCTGGCCGTTCTCAACGAGATCAGGAAGCTCCAGCAGAATCCTGATCTGGGCGAGTGGAGAGTCCATGCAGCTCTTCTGCAGATGGGTATCGACATCAGCCCCAGTACGTGTGGGCGCATCATGGCGAGGAATCGCGCCCTGTATGGGCTGGACAAGCCGAAGCGCTCCCCCAGACAGAAGAAGGAGATGCCATTCAAGGCGAGCAGGCGCCACGAGTACTGGGCGATGGACATCCGGTACATCGAGAAGCACAATCTCGGCGGCGACAAGCCGGTATACGCAATCAGCGCCATCGAGAACTACAGTCGGGCGCTGCTGGCGAGCACGATCTCCCCCACGCAGGATCTCGTGCCGGTGCTGATGGTGCTATTTGAGGCATTTCGCGCCCACGGGGTACCGGAGGCGATCGTCACCGACGGTGGCTCGGTGTTCCGCGCGAACCGGATCGTTGAGTTGTGCAGAGTGCTTGGCATCCAGAGGGAACGCATTGATCAGGGACAGACTTGGGAAAACTATATAGAAACCCACTTCTCCATTATGCGTAGGATGGCGGACCACCACCTGAAGCGGGCGACCAGCTGGGAGGAACTGCTGGCCGCCCACAGGCGGTTCGTCGACGACTACAATGCCCAGTCGCACTGGGCACACCGAGAGCGACAGGATGGGCGGCACAGCCCCGCCGAGGTACTGGGGTGGGTGAGGGGGACCGTATACCCCGAGCCGGTGCTGCATCGGGTGTTGTACGCTACCCGGTACACTCGCCATATCGACCGGTATGGCTACGTCAGGCTGAGTAATTGGCGACTCTACCGGGAGCGGGGGCTCGCAGGGACGTCGGCGTCGGTGTGGGTGTACAACGGCTCTATCAGGCTGGAGTACGAGGCCGTCCTACTGTCCGTGTACTCGTTCGAGTTCGAGCCGGACGGGCGGCACATCCGCGAGGTGAGGAATCCGAGGTTGGTCGATACGCCCTTCCACTCATCGCAACTCCTGTTGTTCGAGTTGGGGCCGGATGAATGGCTGCTACACCTCCGGGCTGCCGACTATTCTCCTCGACGGCGGGTACGCTCGGAGGGTTGGCTTCAGCTGCAGCTAGAGCCTGAACTGCTCGCCTCAGGTTAGATTCCCGATCCGCTCGACTCACACATCGCCCTATCCAGCGTGATCTTTTCGACAGCTTGGTGTAACCACTTACGTGCAGTACCCCCTCTGACGAAGTGTGATTCACACGTTTGTCGGCGTTACCAGCCGCGGGTGCCAGGCGCCCCCTTGAACGGCCCGACGATCTCCTTCGTGATCCACCCGCCGTAGAAGTCGCCTTCTTGTGCGGCCACGCGCTCGTCGTCGACGTAGCAGGCGTCCATCCTGCCGGGGTAGAAGGCCACATGCCCGCGCAGATCCTCGAAGCCTGGCGTGGGTTCCGGGTAGTACCACGCGGCCCGCTCCGCCTGCTGGCCGCCCACTTCCACGGTGAGATACCCCGCCTCACCCTTCCACTCGCACCACGAGCTCCCGTCCACAGGCCGCACGGCCCCGCCCCGGATGTCCTCCGGCGGGATGTAGTACACGGGCGGGTGGCTCGTCTCCAATACCCGTTTCGCGCGCGTGGTGTCCGCGATCGTCTCACCGCCGAACACCACCCGCACCCGCTTTGGTGTGTGCTCGATCCGTGGTGGCCGGGGGTAGTCCCACACGGACTCTTGTCCCGGCTGCGGCTCTATTCGTTTCACCCCATGCCTCCCACCTCCCTGGACGGAACAACCCAATCCCCCTACTCGTACGTCGTAGCACAACGACGGCGCGAATTGTTGAGAGCCGAAGGCCACGACTCGGTCAGTACCCGAGCATGACCCAAATATAGGACCATTGTACTATTCGGGTTCCTTGCAACCGTTGCTAGGCTATGCAGGAAGCTACACCCCATAAGGAGGGGGTGGTAAACCGGAGGTCTCACCACCATGATGCAACTCGCACGCACCCTGGGCCTCGCGCTCCTACTTCTCGCAATCCTCGCACCCGCAGCCCGCGCCGGCGGCATCACGACCGAACAGGAACAGCAGCGCGCCCGCGAAGAGGTCAACCGTTACCGCAGCATGGTCGAGATGCCGCCGGTCGGCTCGACCTCGGGGCTGGACACTGCGGCGCTCGGACACGCGCGGTATGTGTTGCATACGGCAGAGTATGGCCACTATGAGAACCAGACCAGCAGTCCATTCTACATCGGCTACGCTCCGGGCGACCGTGCACGCAAGTACGGCTACACCAACGACTCGGTCACCGAGAACTACTATATGGGCAGCCTCGGCGCGCGCGGCACCCGAACGCCCCTCGTGACCGACAACGCCATACAGTGGTGGATGGCCGCCATCTACCATAGGTTCCCGATCGTCAGCCCGCGCACGGAGCACATCGGCTTCGGCCCGTACTACCTCAACGGTCGCGCCGCGCAGGTGCTCGACTTCGGCGGCGACTACAGCAATACCGGCCGTGTGACGCGGTGGCCGGTGACCGGCCA
>JADDPA010000086.1 GCA_016782125.1 Thermobaculum sp. | reverse complement strand
TGGTGTCCGGGCTGGCCACGGGTCTTGCCGGGCTGGTCGGGGTACCGCTGGGCACCGCGCTCGCGCTGTGGCGTTTCCGGGGGCAGGGCATCGCGACGAGCCTGGTGAATACGGGGATGGGTCTGCCGCCGGTCGTGGTGGGCCTGGGCGTATCGATCCTGCTGTGGCGAAGCGGCATACTTGGGCCGCTCGGCCTGATCTATACCCCGGCAGCCATGATACTTGCACAATTCCTGGTGGCCGCACCCATCGCTGCCGGACTCACCCGCTCTGCGGTTGGCGGACTGAACCTGGAGTTCTCCGAGGCGCTGCGAGTGGATGGGGCGTCCGAGTGGCGTGAGGGCTGGGAGGCGGTTCGCGCTGCTCGCCCACAAGTGCTGGTCGCGGTCGCGGCGGCCTTCGGGCGGGCGATCTCGGAGGTCGGAGCGAGCCTGATGGTGGGTGGCAACATTCTCAACTCAACGCGGATCCTGACGACCGCCGTCACGCTGGAGGTGAGCCGCGGCGAGTTCGAGCGCGCGATCGCACTCGGGCTGATCCTGCTCGCCCTCGCATTCCTCGTCAACGCCGTGCTCGTCCGCGGAGTCCGCACGGTCGCCTGGTAAGGGCGAGCCGAGCGAGGCGATACAACGCTCCGTGGATGAGAAAGGGAAAGCGGCTGGATGCCCAGGCGTCATCGTGGAGCGTTTACCACTGTGGGGCTCGTGCTCCTTCTCCTCATCGGGGCGTGTGGTAACAGCGGTGCGACCCTGCGGACCGGCGCCGCTCCTACAGCCACGGCTGACTCGCCTGGTGATGCCGCAACCGGGGAGGTCACGGTCTTTGCGGAGCCCTCTCTGGCGGACGCTTTCGAGCAGATCGCCCAGCGGTTCGATGCCAGGAACACGGGCGTGAAAGTCGTGCTCAATTGCGCCGGTTCCCAGCAACTCGCGCGACAGATCCTCCGGCGCGACGGTTGATGTCTTCGCGTCCGCGAGCGGCAACCACACGGGCGTCGTGGCGGGGTGTTTTTGGAGTTAGCGGCAGTTGCGGCAGCGGCCGAAGATAGCGTAGTGCGTCATGATCGCGTCGAAGCCGTACTCCTCGCTCAACTCGCGCTGTACTGATGAGAGCAGCTCTTCCGGCGCGGTGACCACGGTGCCGCAGCCCTGGCAGATCAGGTGGTGGTGGTGGGCCTTGTCCACGGGGTGATACTGCCAGCGCCCGCCGCCGAGGTCCGTCTGTGTGACGATGCCCGAGTCGCGCAGCAGCTCGAGCGTGCGGTACACCGTGGAGAAGCTGATGTGTGGGTACCGCTTCTTCACCTGCTCGAAGAGGCCGTCGGCGGTGATATGGGCGTCGGTCTCGAACACCGCCTCGAGGATCATCGTGCGCTGAGGGGTGATGCGGTAGCCGTGCTTCTGCAACGCCGCCGCCGCCCGCTGCATCGTCGCTGGGTGGGACAAATTCGGTTCCTCCTGCAGCCCTTGCCGCGCCATTATAACTAGCGCCCAATATCATATGCAAACGTTCGCGATCGAAGCGCTGACAATCAGATCTGAGTAGGAACGGCATGACGCCCCGCTTTGAGCGGCGCGCTCCCCTGCCGCCCAAACGGGGGAGCTGGGAAGGGAGGTAAGGACGCTGTTGATGGGTGGCAGGCGCCAGGCGCCGTGGTCCTCGTGGCGCAAACGAGCCGGCGCGTCGGATTGCGGCTGATCTGTGTCCCGTGCGGGGGAGCGGTCAGCTGCTCGCACTGCTGTAGCGGCGCACCCCATAGTTCCAGAACCTGTTCGTCCCTAGCAGTGCGAGGCTCGCCATCGCGACGCCACCGAAAAGCAAGCGCGGATCGATCTCTCCCCCGAGCGCTTGTGCGGGGAAGGTGGATGCGAAGGCAACCGGGAAGACGAACGTCAGGAACAGCCGGATCCACCCCCGGAAGAAGGTGACGGGGTACCGTCCCGTGTCTATCAGCCAGAAGAGCACCGACCCCAGCGGTCCCGACTCGAACCAGAAGGCGAACGTCGCTGCGAAGCACCACACCGAGTACAGGAGGACACATCCGCAGAGGCCGAACACCACCGCGGCCACCACGCGTGGGGCCTCCCAGTCCACCTCGGCCATAGTACCGGCGTAGACTACCAATCCGAGTCCGATCAGCGCGTTCACCGCCTCCGGTGGGTTCACGATGCGCAGGCTCGACAGGAACTGGCTGGAGACGGGGCGCAGGAGCACGTAGTCCATCGCGCCCTCGCGGATGGAATCACCGATACTCCACATGTTCCTGGCGACCAGCAGCTCGATGAGCGATTCTGCCATGCGGAAGCAGCCCAGCACCATCAGCACCTCGGCTCCCGACCAACCGTTGATATCATCCGTATGGGCGTACAGGATCCCGTAGGTGAGCACCGCCACGGCGAGGCTGATGACGCCCACCAGCACGTGCATCACGAAGTTCACCCGGTACTCCGCCTCGCGCACCAGCGCCATCACCACAAACCGACGCCACAACCGCAGGTAGAACAGCATCTGCGTGACCTCCGTCTCTTCGCTCTCTCCCGTCACCCTACGCGCCGACCGCCGAGTAGGTCCGCAGGCCGTAGCGCCACGTCAGGCGGTAGGCGGCCCAGAGGACGACGCAATACCCGGCCTGCAGCGCGAAGCCAAGAGCGATCTCCCGCCCCGATAGGTCCCCGACGAGCACCTCCAGCGGGAAGGACAGTGTGTAGCGGAACGGCTGCATCAGCACGAAGCCGGAGAGCGCGTCCGGGAACAGCTCGAGCGGGACGATCTGGCCGGCCAGGAAGGCGGCGACCAGGTTCTTCGCCTCGATTATCCCCCTGACGTCCTGTATCCAGAACGCCAGCGAGCCGATCAGGTAGTCGAGCAGGAAGGCGACCCATGCGGCCATTGGTAAGGTGGCGGTGAACAGCAGCTAGGCCGCCGGATCCACCGGCAACCTCAAATTGTTGCGAAACGCGAACACCACTAGCGCAACGAGCGGTAGCTGTAGGGGGAGCATCACCGCCTTCTGCCCCAAGTTGTCGCCCACGTAGTGCAGGATGGCGGGCGCCGGGCGCAGCAGCAACGGCGAGAGCCCACCCTCGCGTATATCATCGGCGATGCCGTACTCGGCCACCCAACTGGCGGTGAGCAGCGAGACCGTTGCGAGCAGCACATAGTACGTGACGAACTGCGCGCGATCGTAGGGCAGCGCGACTCCCTGCTCGCTGACCGTGAGCCAGACGAGCAGCGAGACTGTCGGGCCAATGACCGCCCCGGCCATGTAGACGAAGAAGGTAGCGCGGTACTCCAGGGTTGTTGCCGCCGCCCGTAGCACCAGCTGCCACAGCACGCGAGTGCTCACGATAGTGTCCTCTCGTCCGCCGCCGCGCCGAACACGGCCCGGATGACCTCCTCCACCGGCGGTTCCTCGATCCCCACATCGGCGACGCGGCCGACGCGCAACAGCCGGGCCGCGACATCGGCCACCTGCTCCCGCGGAACCGAGACCTCGACCTTGAGGGGGTCGTCGCAGGGGCGCAGCGCGGCTCCCCCAGCGGCGGCCACGAGGTCGGCCTCCGGCACCGGCTCCGTGAACACGGCGGTGAGGAGCTTGTGGGGTGCGGTCTTCACCACGAGCGACGCGAGCGAGCCGTCGTAGCCTATGCGTCCGCGGTCGATCACAAGCACCCGCGGGCACAGCTGCTCAATGTCGGCCATGTAGTGGCTGGTTAGTAGGATGGTGGTACCTCGCTCCCGGTTGAGGTCCCGCAGGAACTCCCGCACTCTCTGCTGGCTCACAACGTCGAGCCCAATCGTCGGCTCGTCGAGGAACAGCACGTCGGGCCGGTGCAACAGCGCCGCCAGGAGTTCCATCTTCATCCGCTCGCCGAGGGAGAGCTTTCGCACCTGCACGCGCAGCAGGTCGTCGACGCCCAGCATCCCCGATAGCTCGTCCACCGTCGAGCGGAAGTCCCGCTCGGGGATCCGGTACATCTCCCTGTGGAGCAGCAGGGTCTCCATCGCGGGGATGTCCCACCACAGCATACTCTTCTGCCCCATCACGAGTGCGATACGGCGCAGGTAGCCCGGCTCCCTGCGGGACGGGACGCGGCCGAGGACGGAGACGGAGCCCGATGTGGGGTAGAGTAGGCCGCAGAGCACCTTGAGCGTCGTGGTCTTGCCGGCGCCGTTGGGGCCGAGGAAGCCAACCACCTCGCCGGGCTCGATGCGGAAGGAGATCCCATCGACGGCGCGCCTCTCCAGGGTCCGGCGCCGAAAGAGGTTCGAAAGGGAGCCGCGCAGACCCGGCTCTTTGTGGTGGTACTCGTACGTCTTGACGAGGTCAACTACGTCGACGGCGGGCGCACGCCCTCCCTCCACATGCGTCGGGTCGTATTCAGTTTCAGGCATAAGGAAGTATCTCCCGTCAGATTGGTCCTCGACGGGAGGGGGGCTTTTCTATCGACGCCCCCTCCCGCTGTCCATTCGCGCTACTTGGCAGGACAGCGGGAAGCGGGTATCGACTTCGAGTTCTGGATCGAGCGCCTGGGGGCACGATGGCCAACAGACACCGGAGGATGCGTCATGGGTCTTCCTCCCTCAGATCGGGAGCGAACGCTTACGGCGCGTATACTACCACACCTACCTCAGTCGTGGCTGATAGGGCGGACGCGTTTGTTGGCGTGTCTTCGACGCATCGGTTAACTTCACACCCAAAAGGGCATGTACCTCCTCCAGCCATGTGGTTCTCCGTGGAGGAAGAGATTCGTAACCCCATATCACGGTTTGCTCGCACGTACGGACGGGCCCGAGCACTACGACGCAGCGGGAGTTCGCGGGGTAGGAAACGCAAGCGGAGTCCGAGTGATTCGTCGTGGACAGGGTGAGGAAACTTGCTACGTCCGTCGTTCACTCGCCGAGCTACCGGCCAGACTGAGGCATCCGGCCGAGCATCCAGTGCATCGTGGCGGTGACGCCACCATAGACGAGGTGGGCGGCGATCTCCGCGCCCTGCCTGCGCTTCTGGTCTTTGCCGGGGGAAGGGTACAGGCCGGCGAGGGGTGCCCAACCGCCGAAACCGATCGCCCACAGCGACAGGCCGAGCACGATGCCCGCGGGGATGAAAGCCTTCTCCTGCTTCAACTGCCGCTGTAGGAGCGCGTACACGACACCCGCCACGGTCCCGTAGATGAAGTGGTTCGTGATCCAGCTGACCTTGGACACGGCATCGGGGATGTTGTCATCCAGACCGACTTTCTGCTCGACCGCCTCGTAGATCTGTTGGTGCGGGATCCGGTCGGGGAAGAACCCCGCGGACCTCGCGAAGGCCAGAATCTCGCTCATCAGCGTGGTACCTACCGCCCCGGATAGTGCCCCGCGCGCCGCGTCGTTTATCATCTCCGGTTCTCCTCGTGGTGCCTGGGGCGGGCGTCGGGCCGCCTCGTTTGGTCGTTGCCGCATGCCCGTGTTGCAACCCTTGTGCCATCTGCTGAGCATTACGGAATCGGCTTAATGCTTCTCGTGAGTCATCCCGAACGGAGTGCGGCATCCGTACCCCTTGACCACGGATTCCTCGCTGTGCTCGGAATAACAAGATGCCCGGTTTCAGCCGGGTCGCGTATAAGCCGATTGCGACGGGTCATACCCTTGGGTAGCATACGCTCCATGAGGCGGGGACGGGCACTGCGAGACTTGGAGTTGGACGAGCGGGTACTGCTGGTGGCGCGGCGGCACCCGCTCTCGTTGCTGCGCACGCTGTTGCCGCCCCTCATCCTGCTGGTGGTTCTGTGCCTCGTCGTGGCGATCCTGCTCGCGCTCGGGCTCTCCGCGCTCGCGCCGGTGATTGGCGGGGTGCTCGTGCTCGGCCTCCCATGGCTGATCTGGGTATGGGCGGACTGGCGTGCGGACTTCCTCGCGCTGACGACGCGCCGCGTGCTGTGGGTGCAGCGCACGCCCTTCCTGCGGGAGCGCCGGTGGGAGGCGCCGCTGAGCAACATCCAGAACGTCGCGGCGATCAGCGGCGGTCCGGTAGAACACCTGTGCCGCTGTGCCGACCTCGTGCTCGACACGACGAGCCGCGGCGTCGTGCGGTTGCACTCCATCCGCCGTGCCGCTGTCGCTGCCGGGGCAATTGTGGATGCGCAGGGCTACTCGGCGCGCAGTACGACGCGACTTCGGCGGCTGCGGACGGAGTTGGGGCTGGAGCCGGAGCAGGCGGCAATGGCGGCGGAGCGCCCAGGCGTGCGGGTGTGGCGCCGGCATCTCTGGCAGCTGGCCAGGAGCCTCGTGCTGCCCACCACGCTGCTGGCCGTCTCCGCCCTGCTGGCGTCCCTGCTCGATCTGCGGATCATCTTGCTCGTGGCCGGCACGGTGACGCTGTTGTGGGGGGTATGGATCGTGGACGACTGGCGAAACGATGAGATCGTCGCCACATCCGACCGCATCCTGCAGACCAGCCGCCGGCCCTTGACCCTGCACGAGGAGACGTGGCAGGCCTCGCTCGACAAGGTGCAGGATGTCAGCTACTCCATCCCCAACCCGCTCGCGCAGTTGCTCGATTATGGCACGGTGACCGTCAAGACCGCGGGCGACGGGATCGACTTCGAGATGGCTGGTCTCCCGAACCCTCGCGCGATCAGCGCGGAGCTGAACCATCGCCTGCAGATGCGCCGCGGGCACAAGGAGCGTGCATTGCTGCGCGAGGTCGAGCAGGCAGTGCACGCCGTTCTCCGGGCGCGTGGGCTATAGTCGGCGTCAGCTTCGGGCACGGGCAGCCGCTCGAAGCATGGACAGGAAGTGTCCAGTCCTCCACCACACCGTATCGCCGTCCGGTTCCACTCCGGGCTCCACAAACCAGCCGATTACGTCACTATGCCCCAGAGGATGGCAGTAGAACATCGACCGCATCCAACAAGGCGATCACGTCGGCGCCGCTATGGATGGGTACTGGAACCCGTGGCGGAGGAGCGCCACCTCGCCATCAGTCAATGGCGAGGTGGCGAGCGCGTTATGCGCTGTCCCCGGCCTGTACCTGCAGTTCGTTGACTACCCGCTGAACGCCACGCTGTCGCCTTGCTATCCGCTCCGCAAGCTCGCGCTCACCGTCGCCGGGCACCGTGCCGCGAAGGTAGACGATCCCGTCCGGCTCGGTATTGACGTTGATACGGGGCAGGTGGCGAAGCATCTGATTCTCCCCGAGCTCTGTGCGCACCCGGTCCGTGATGGTCTCCGGATCAACCTCCTCCTCCCGGCGCCGGACAAGCCTGGCCCGTGCGACGGAGGCGGTTCTCACCGCCTGCCCGCCGAGGGACCTGCCACTGACGGCGGTCTGCCGGACCACGATGAGCGCGTACCTGCCGGTCTGCTGCGCCAGTTCCGCCCGGGACTCCTTGGTCGTCCTGCGCGAGGCCGCCACACCGGCACCCAGGCTGATGAGCCCGAGTAGCCCAAGTGTCGCAAAGCGGCCACGCCTCGACGGTGCCAGGGAAGCGGCAGCCGCCTGATCCAACTGGCGCGCCGCCTCAGGATTCTGTCGGCTAAGCCTCACCATCCCGGGGAACCGGCTCGCCAAGATGGATGTGGATATCGTCCGGTCCGGCCGAGTCTCCTTCTTGGCCAGTCGCCCGGTGAGCCGGTCCTGCTGTGTGCTGAGTGCTCGCTTGACGAGCTGAGCCTTGGTGGGCGGGGTCTCGACCACCTGCTTGCGAAAGCCGAGTACCGGCACCTTCACTCTAATCTTAGCCATTGTGTAACCTCCAGGTGATTTGGCCTCCCCGAGCATAGTACTAAATTACCAGTGGCCCGAACGAGCGTGCATCCGACGCACGTGGTGTGCCATCCATCGATCTTGTGTTGATTGTCTTCGGGCAGCAGTTACTCCCTGCGAAGCCCTTTCAGCGCGTCCCCGAGACGCTGCCAGCGCGTCCGGGCGCGGCCCGCGTCTTCGGTCTCGACCGGGTGCGGGCTGTAGCGCGCTTCGACAAACGCATCCGTGAGGTCGTCCATGTCCGGGCGTCCCTCTTGCAGCCTCGATCCGAGCGCATCGCCGTACTCTCGCGGCGTCTGATTCGGGTGACGCGGATGCCCCGTATCCCTCGCCCGGTGGATCGTGTCCAGATAGTAATACAGCACCTGCTCACGCGCGGACATCTCGCCGGGGCGACGGAAGATCCTGCCGATGCTGGTGGCAATGCCTGCGCCGGGTCTGCGTGCGGGGCGGTGCGGCAGGTGCGTTGCTACGGCGCGCGCGTAGCCGCGCAGTCGCCGCCGGAGAGCGAGCCAGAAGCGTCCGGCAAGGCGCACGATGCCAAGATCACGGATTGCCCGTCCGATGTCCGGCCGGTTGCGCAGGTAGCTACGGACCATGTACAGGAAGATCAGGAGCAGCAGCCCCCAGAAGAACACCGAGCGCAGGACCTCGAACCAGTCGCCACCCCCGCCAGCGGCACTCGGCGGCGGAAACTCGGGGGGTTGCGCCTGAATCGGGTCGTCCTCGGCGCCGGGATTCCATCCGAACAGGCCGAGCAGCCAGAGCAGCGGGGCGATGACGAGCACGGAAAGCAGCAGCGACAGGGCGAACCCGATGGCCGAGAGACCGTAGGCGAGCAGGTCGAGCAGGCCGATCGTGTGACCTGTCGGCAGAACGAACGCGATTGCGGCCACGATCACCAGCAGGACGGCGCTCAGCTGCACCCATCGCCGGGCGAGTCCCTCCGCGATGCGCGTATCCTGCTCGCGCCAGCGTTGCATGAGGGTGCTGTACTGGATCTGGCCGAGCATCACCATCCCGAGCACGAAGTAGATGAGGACGTTGAGCACGAGCCCCGGCACGGATGGATTGGATAAGTTTACGAGGGTTGCGATTTCCACACGCGACATCCCCGCCGCGAACAGCAGCAGCAACGCACCGGCGAAGAACCGCTTCGTCAGACTCTCGGCTGGCTGGATGTAGCCCTGGTAGTTCTGCGCCGGCTGGTCCAGGGCCTCCAGGTCGCCGGCAGTGAGCGTGGCGCCGACCCAACAGCCGAGCAGCAGCATGAACGACAGGAAGTTGCCCGCGTCCGCGTTCGGGATGCCCGCGAGCGGGTTGCTCCGGCCCGCCGCGACGTTGCCGACGACCTGCACCAGGAAGTACAGCACGAAGATCTCTGCCGCACGGTACTTCTTCGCGTTGTCGAGGCGGTGCAGTCGCGTCCGGATCATCCGGTGGGAGATAAATGCCTCGACCGCCACGAGGAAGCAAAGCGGCGTCAGATACCCCGCGCCTGGCCCGGGCGTGGCGCGATTCACCAGCCCTACCCACGACGCGGCGATGCACGTGATGAGCGCAGCCACGAGGAGCGGCCGGACCACATCTTCAAGCCAGCGGATCCGCGTCACCGCCACGTTTCCAGGTCCCGCTCGATACGCACGCGGTGCACGCGGATACCCAGCGCTTCCGCCCGGCCCTGGAGTGCGGGGGGCGTGGGCTCCGGGTGGATAAGGACGAGGGCGGGACTCCGCCCTCCCCGCTGCAAGGCGAGCAGTGTGTCGTATAGCTCCTCGCTCTCGCATCCGGTGATGACGACCATCGTCGCGCCCCAGGAGATCCGCGTGCTTTCCGCACGCAGCCAGTGCGCGATCGGGGCATCGGGGGCGAGTTGTATGCGGGCGAGCGTTTCCAGCACGCTGGCCATCAGGTGGGCGCGCTCGGTGCGCGGGGGGAGGCTGATATGCCGCCGCTGCTCGGCTATCGGGTCGAACGCCTCGGTGGCGAGTCCGACGGCCAGCCCCTCGCGCAGCACGATGTGACTGGCGATCGAGGCCGCGGTGATGATCGCCAGCTCCGTCGCCTCGTACAGGCGCCGGGGGGTATAGCCCTCGTCATGCATGTCCAGGCAGATGAGCGTCTCGCGCGCAATCGCCGGCTGGTATTGCTTTACCACGAGCGCGCCGGTGCGCGCCGTCGCGGGCCAGTGAATCCTGCGCGGGGAGTCGCCCCGTCGGTAATCCCGCACCCCCATCAGCCGGCTCGGATCCTCGAAGAGCGGCGACTTCGCTGGGAGGGCGACGAGCGGGGAGCGGGTCGGGATGCCGAGGTCCGTGAGCGGCACCACTCGCGGGTAAACAATCATCGGGGATGCCTCCACGCGCAGCTGCGCGCGCCCTTCGAGACCGAGCAGGTCGCCGGTCTGCACCGTCAGCGGGCCTACATGGTAGTATCCGCGCCTGCGGCAGCCTAGATTGTAGGTATGATGCCACTCCTCGTGCGCGCCGAGCGAGAGTGCCTGCCGCTGGAATCGCCCCGACTGCAAGGGCAAGGGGATGGACTCGGACAACTCCAGCCAGGGAACGGGGAGCAACCCCCTGTTGTGGACCGTGAGGCGTACGGGCACCTCGTCACCCGTGAACGCCCGCTCGTTGAACTGCCGCCCGACGCGCAGGCTGCCCACCGCCCTGCTGCTCCACAACCGCACGAGGATATAGGTGGCGACCAGGAAGTACACGATGGTGAAGAAGAAGTTTATGCGCAGGACGATCGCCAGGCCGAACAGCACGAGCATGAAGGGCATGAACTCCTTCATGCGTCATCTCGCTCTCCGATGTCCAGCGCCGCCTCGCGCACGATCGCGTCGAGCACGGAGCGGGCGGTCCGGCCCCGAAGCTGGCTCTCGGGCTTGAGGATCAGGCGGTGCGGCAGGCACAGGGGCGCCATCCCGCGCACGTCCTCGGGGAGAACGTAGTCGCGCCCGGCGAGCGCGGCGAGCGCTTGCGAGGTCTTGTACAGCGCGAGGGACCCGCGCGGGCTTGCGCCGACCGCGATGTCCGGGTGCCCGCGGGTGGCGCGTACGAGACCGGTGATGTAGCGCTCCAGCGAGTCGTCCACATGGACATCCGTCACGAGGTCATACAGGCCCGGAAGCTCGGTGCCGTCCACCACCTGACCGATGCCGTGGATCGGGTGTGCCTTGCGCAGGTTGCGCAGCATCTCGATCTCCTCGTCCTCCGCCGGGTAGCCAAGCGGCAACTGGACGAGAAAGCGGTCGAGCTGCGCCTCCGGGAGGGGAAAGGTGCCCTCGTACTCGACGGGGTTCTGGGTGGCGAGCACGAGGAAGGGCCGGGGCAGGGGATGGGTCACCCCATCAATGGTCACCTGGCCCTCCTGCATCGCCTCCAGGAGCGCAGCCTGGGTGCGGGGGGTGGCGCGGTTGATCTCGTCGGCGAGCAGGATGCTCACGAAGACAGGACCGGGCTGGAACTCAAAGCTGTTGGACTGCTGGTTGTATATGCTCACGCCCGTGACGTCGTTCGGGAGCAGGTCCGGGGTGCACTGGACGCGCTTGAAGGAGAGCCCCATCGAGGCGGCGATCGCGCGTGCGAGCATCGTCTTGCCCGTGCCCGGCACGTCCTCGATCAGCACGTGCCCCTGGCAGAGCAGCGCGACGAGCATGTAGCCGATCTGCTCACGCTTGCCGATGATGACCGTCTCGACGTTGTCGGTGACGCGCTGGGCGAACTCCGTGATGGGGGTTGTGTCTATCCTTGTGGCCACAAACGCACACTCCTTCCGCAGGTAATGAGCAGATCATACCATTGAAGGCACCGCGCCGTGGGTTCACGCGGCCGATCGGGCTTGCAGTGATCAGGACAGGAAGGTAGCATGCCGCGGGACGGGACCAAGCCACAGGGTGGAGTCGTCGGGTAACGATGTTCAGGGGCGGCGTACCCGACCGGTGGTATGCTCCGTTTTTGAGAGGAGATGGCATGCGCTACAGTCGGGTGCTCGTGAAGCTGAGTGGGGGTGCCGTCGCGGGCGAGCGCGAGTGGGGCTTCAGCCCGGATGCGCTCAACCATATCGCCGAAGAAGTACTGGCGATGCACTCTGCCGGCGTGGAGGTCAGTGTCGTCGTGGGTGGCGGCAATATTTTCAAGGGGGAGCTCGGGGAGGAGTGGGGCATCGAGCGCGCCGAGGCCGACAACATCGGGATGATGGCGACGGTGATCAACGCCCTGATGCTACGCGGCGTGCTGAACTCGCGCGGTAATGCCGAGGTGCGCGTCATGTCGGCGATCCCGATCAATACCGTTGCCGAGCCATACATACGACTCCGAGCGATCAACCACCTCAGCAAGGGCTTCATCGTGGTACACGCCGCGGGGACGGGCAACCCCTACGTCACCACCGATTACCCGGCTGTGCAGCGGGCGTTAGAGTTGCGTGCCCAGGCGCTGCTCTCGGCGAAAAACGGCACAGATGGCGTCTACACCGCTGACCCGGGCACGGATCCGACCGCCCGGCGCTATCT
>JADDPA010000019.1:6538-12424 GCA_016782125.1 Thermobaculum sp. | reverse complement strand
ATCGCGCGCTCGATGCGCCGCGTCATCAGATAGGCGTACGGCGACTCGCCGTAGGCGCGCCGGAACTGGCGGCTGAGGTGCCCGGCCGACATGTTCACGCCGCGGGCGAGCGCCTCGACGTCCAGAGGTTGCGCGTACTCCCGGTCGATCCGGTCGCGAACGCGGCGCAGCAGCGCAAGGTCGCACAGGTGTTGGTCTACGGTAGGTTTGCTGGTCACCTGGGCGATCTTACCACGGCGCACCGGAGTGCTCAAGTCCGTTGACGTGGTGCATGAGGATGTCCTCGCGGGCGTTCCCGAACTGCCCCACGCGGGGCAGCTTCTCTGCGAGGGCATCGGCGACGCGGTCGAACTGGGCGTGGACCACTGCGCGGTCGGCTTAGTCGTAGACGGAGTGAGGCAGTGCCTTCACCCACGCCCAGAAGCTCTTCGGGATGGTGCTCATCAGGACCCCACCCCATACCGGCATGGGTGCTCCGCCACTGCTACATTGGGCTTACAGGGCGAAGCCTACCGCGCGGAGAAAGGCGAGCGCGATGACGGCGTGTCCGGGCAGCGCGGGATGGACCCGATCCTCGGCCCAGTCGGATGGCGGGGTGTGCTCCAACACCGCATCGAACGCAGCCTGCGTGCGGACGAGCACCGCGCCATACTCCTCGGCGATCCGGCCCACCACAGCACCGAACCCATCCATAGCGCTGCGCATCGGCTCCGTCCGGTCCGGCTCGATGACATACGGCTCCATGAGGATCAGTCGTGCCCCCGTCGCCTCACGGGTGCGGTCGAGCAAGGTGCGCAGGGTAGCCTCGTACTCGTCGAGGGGCACGGCGTCGGACGCGTTGTCGCCGAACGCACGCCACACGTCGTTGATACCGATCTTCACGGAAAGCCAGTCCGGCCGCTCCGCGATGACGTCTTGCTCCCAGCGCTGGGCGAGATGGCGGACGGTGTTGCCGCCGATACCGCGGTTCACGAACGACAGGCCGCAATCCGGGTAGCGGGCGAGCAGGAGAGCGCGCACCATGCTCACGTACCCGTTGCCGTACGGTGCGAAAACATCGCGGCGGCCGCAATCCGTGATGCTGTCGCCGATGAACAGAATCTTCTGGCCGGAACCAAAGAGCATCGTCACCTCCCTGAGCGTCGATCAAGCGCTGCACATGCATCGCTGCGCTATTGTCCCAGATACCCGTGGGGGAGTGGACACGTGCCTCCGCTATAATTCGGGAGGAAGGCACGGTTATCGCCGTTCGCACCCAGACGCCGATCGGCCACGGGTGAGACGGGACAAGCAAGGCGGGAGCGCGGTTTGGCTGACGGTAAATCGAAGACCACGATAAGCCGGCGCACGTTCCTGGCACTCGGGCTTGGTGCGGCCGGAATCGCGGGCGTGGCGTCGCTCCCCCCCCTAGTGCGCGGCGCGGTGAGTCTTGGCGAGCGGGGCGGCGGGGATGTTTCCTTGATCCCGCCGTTCGACGCCGACCGCGCGTACAACTACCTGCACGAGCAATGCGCGTTCGGTCCCCGCGCGCCGGGCACGCAGGCCCATGTCGCCTGCCGCGACTACCTCCGCGAGCATCTGAACGAGAGTGTTGGGGAGGCATCCCTGCAGCCGTTCACGCTCGAGATACCGGAGCGGACCATCCCGATGTGGAACGTGCTCGCGGCGCACGACAGCGGTAATCCCCGGCAAATACTCCTGTGCGCCCACTGGGACACGCGGCCAACCGCCGATGAGGAGGACGACCCAGCGGACCGCAGGCGCCCGATCATCGGAGCGAACGATGGCGCGAGCAGCGTGGCGGTGCTGCTCGAGATCGCGAACGCGCTGCGCAAGAGCCCTCCGCCGGTGGGCGTGCGGTTTGTGCTCTTCGACGGTGAGGACTACGGCCCCGGTTCCGACCGGATGTACCTCGGCGCGAAGCACTACGCCTCCATGCTGCCCGAGCCGAACCCCGAGTGGGGCGTCCTGCTCGACCTGGTCGGCGACCGGGACCTGCAGATTTGGCGCGAGCGCAACAGCGAGGATCAGGCCCCGGAGGTGAACGATCGGCTCTTCCGCGCGGCGCGGGAGGCGGGACACAGTGCGCTCTTCCCCGACGACGTGCGGTGGACGATTACGGACGATCACCTGCCTCTACTGGAGGCGGGGGTGCCGGTCGTGGACCTGATCGACTTTGATTATCCGCACTGGCACACGCTGGAGGATACCCCGGACAAGTGCTCTCCCGAGAGCCTGCGCGCCGTGGGTGAGACGGTACTGCACGCGCTTTACGATGCGTAATGACGTTCACGGCGCCTTTGCCTGACGAGCGCCTTGGACCGCCCGAGCATCGTTGAAGTTCGTGCGCGATCTGCCCGTATGTCTCGGGTAGTTGCCCTTCGCCTGGAAGAGCACGGGGCAGTGCCGTGTCACTTCGGATTGGAATGACACGATATCCGCGTGACGCTCTGTTGCTCGCTTGTGCGAGCTACGCCCCGTGCTGGAACTCGTCGATCTGCGCGCGCTGCAGCCTCCCGGAGTAGTCGACGTAGATCGACTTCCACTCGGTGAAGACGTCCAGCGCGGTCCAGGCGGCTCCCTCCCGGTGGCCATTGCCCGTGCCTCGTGTGCCGCCGAACGGCAGGTGTACTTCTGCGCCGATCGTCCCGGCGTTGATATAGAGGATCCCTGTGGTAACGTCGCGCATCGCTTCGAACGCACGGTGGACGTTCTGTGTGTAGATCGAGCTGGATAGCCCGAACGGCGTCGCGTTGTTCACGGCAATCGCCTCTTCAAGGCCGCGCACGGTGAGCACCGAGATCACCGGGCCGAAGATCTCCTCCTGCGCGATCCGCATGTCGGGGCGGACGTTGCCAAACAGCGTCGGCGCATAGAACGAGCCTTTTGAAAGACCATCGCCCTGCGGGATCTCCCCACCGATGAGCAGCTCCGCGCCCTCTTCCTGCCCGATCTGCACGTACTTGTGGATGCTGTCGCGCTGGCGGGTGTTGATCACCGGCCCGACATCCGTGTCCGGGTCCAAACCGTTCCCGAGCTTCAGCTTCTCGATACGCTCGATCAGCTTGCGCGTGAGCGGCTCTCGCACCTGCTCGTGCACGATCAGCCTGCTGCACGCGGTGCAACGCTGCCCCGTGGTGCCGTACCCGCTCCACAGGATGCCCTCCACCGCGAGATCGAGGTCGGCGTCCTCCATCACCATGATCGCGTTCTTCCCGCCCAGCTCCAGCGAGATCTTCTTGTTCTTCCCCGCGGTCTGCGAGACGACGCGTGCGCCGGTCTCCGTCGAACCGGTGAACGAGATCACGTCCACTTCCGGGTGGTTGATCAGGTAATCGCCGACCTCCGTCCCACTCCCCGTGACGAAGTTGAGCACCCCCGGCGGGAGCCCGGCGTCGGCGAAGACGCGCACCAGCTCCGCAGCGACGGAGGGGGTATCGGAGGCGGGCTTGAAGACAACCGTGTTCCCCGCCAGGATCGCCGGCATCAGCTTCCAGGTCGGGATGGCCATCGGGAAGTTCCATGGCGTGACCGCGGCGACGACGCCGATGGGGTCGCGCACCGCCATCTGGAACTTCTCCGGCATCTCGGAGGGGGTGGTGACGCCGAACATGCGCCTGCCCTCGCCCGCGGTGTAGAAGGCCATATCGATGCCCTCCTGCACGTCGCCACGCGCCTCGGCGAGCACCTTGCCCATCTCCTGGGTCATCAGGCGGGCGATCTCTTCCTTGCGGTCCATGAGCAGCTGGCCGACCCGGTAGAGCACTTCCCCACGCTTCGGAGCCGGCACCTTGCGCCAGGTCTTGAACCTTTCCCGTGCGGCTGAGACGGCGCGGTCCACGTCCTCGCGGCCCGAACCAGCCACGGTCGCGACGGTCTCGCCCGTTGCCGGGTTCGTGCTCTCGATCGTCCGCCCGCTGCTTGCGGACACCCACTCGCCCTGGATAAAGTTCGCGTACTCGCGCATGCGTCGTCCTCCGTCTGGTGCGGCGTCAGTGTGACACCATTGTCCGGCAATCTTACCGCATGGTCGGGGCGCTGAACGGGTTCCCGCCCGGCTACGCCAGCAGGTAGTTGTACAGCACGATCCCGATCGCGACCACGAGCAGGATGTGGATCAGGCGACCGATGGTGCGGATGACCAGCCCGACCAGCCAGAACACCACCAGCAAGATCACCACGAACCAGACGGCCTCCGGCATGCACCTACCCCTTTCGCTGCGGTACTCCCGCATGGTATCAGCGCTGCGACGCAGCCGTCCACGCAGAAGGGGCTAAGAAGAGTCTTCGTGCTTGCGTTGTTGCCGTGCTCTAGCATCCCGTGTCTAGGTCCGCCGTCGGAGTGGACGACTGGATACGACCGGGCGTACTCCGGCCGGCGGGGACGTTTCCCGACCGGCCGGAGTACCGCGTCATTGGCCCAATGGATCACTCGCGGCGCAGGGCCTCGACCGGCTGGAGGCGGGCGGAGCGGACCGCGGGGAGCACCCCGAACACCACCCCGATCAGCGCCGACACCCCGAACGCCAGCCCGACCGCCGTGCTCGTGATGTCCGTCGGCAGGTTGGACGATATCCGCGGCAACAGCGCGGCGACCCCGGCGCCCAGGCCGATCCCGGCGAGCCCGCCGATCAGGGCCAGCAGCACCGCTTCGAGGAAGAATTGCGAGAGCACGTCCCAACTTGTGGCGCCGAGCGCTTTCCGGACCCCGATCTCGCGGGTTCGCTCCGTCACCGAGACGAGCATGATGTTCATGATCCCGATGCCGCCGACGAGCAGTGAGATCGCGGCGATCCCCGCCAGCAGGTACGTCAGCAGGTCGGAGATCAGCGTGAACGTCGAGAGCAGGTCCGCCTGCGTCTCCACATAGAAGTCCACCGTGCCGCCGTGGCTCGCGGTCAGCGCGGTGCGAATCTCCGATACCGCCATGTCCACCGATTCGGAATCGCGCGCCCGGACGAGGATCTGGCCCACGGTGCTGGCATCCGCGAGAGCGAGGGCGTCCGCGGTGGAGATGTACGAGGTGCTCGGGATGGGTGGTCCGAACCCGCCCTCGGCGGCCTTCGTCACGCCGATCACGGTATACGACTTGCCTTTTATGTCCATTGACTTGCCGATTGCGGCGCTCGGGGCGGCGTTCAACAGGTCCCGCGCGGTATCGGCGGTCAGCACCACCTCGTCGGGCCTCGCCAGGAACCGTCCAGCGGCCAGGTTCACGGTGCGTATCCGCGCGTAGGCGGGATCGACGCCGGAGAGCGAGAGCGTCTCGCCACCGGCCTGCGCCACCACCGAGACGCTCGGCGACACCGCGGCGACCGAGGGCAGCGCGGCCACGCGCCGGGCGTCGTCCACGGTCAGTGTGCTAGCCACGGCACTGCCGAAGGGACCGTCGTTCGCCTCGCTGCCGGGGTTGATTTGTACGGTGTCCGTGCCGAGGTTACCGATCTGGCCGGTTACTCGTTCCTGCACGCCGTTGCCCAGGCTGGTGAGCAGGATCACGGCGGCGACCCCGATCACCATGCCGAGCATCGTGAGCGCCGTGCGCAGCGGGCTGCCGAGCAGCGCCTTCAGGGCCAGCTTCATCGTCTTTAGCATCTTGTACATCTCAATCACACTCCTATCAGGTGTTGCTCTGGCATCGAGACCAGCTGGTTATTGCTTTGGACTACGCCGCGCAGAGACTCGTAGCTGCGGCCGTCGCGGATCTCGATGACACGGTGGGCGCGCGCCGCCACCTCCGCATCGTGTGTCACGACGATGAGCGTGACCCCGCCGAGGTTCAGCTCCGCGAACAGGTCCAGGATCCCTGCACCGGATACGCTGTCCAGGTTGCCGGTTGGCTCGTCCGCGAGCAGGAGGGCCGGACGTTTCACGATCGCCCGAGCG
>JADDPA010000019.1:0-6506 GCA_016782125.1 Thermobaculum sp. | reverse complement strand
CTCGGGGGGCTTATGCCCCGCGCGGTCCGCCAGGCCCACCCGAGCAAGCGCGTCGAGCGCGCGCCGCTTCCGCTCCGCGCCGCGGACACCCGCGTATATCATCGGTAGCTCGACGTTCGCGCGGGCGGTCTCGCGGGGCATCAGGTTGAAACTCTGGAAGACGAAGCCGATCATCTCCCGTCGCGCTCTCGCCAGATCCCCGCCGCGCAGGTGCGCGACATCGCGCCCACGGAGAGTAAAGCTGCCCGACGTGGGCCGGTCGAGCAGGCCGAGCAGGTTCATCAGCGTGCTCTTGCCGCTGCCGGAAGGGCCGACTATGGCCACCCACTCGCCCGTGTCTATGGTGAAGGTCGCCCCCGCGAGCGCCTCCACCTGGTTGCCGCCGGTGCCGTATGTTTTGGTCAGGTCGCGGATCTCGATCGCTGGTTGTGTGTACATGCTCATCTCCATCTGTTCGTCGTCGCTTGCCGTGATTCGTGTGCGCTGCCGCACTGGTTTCATACTAGGCGCGCCGCCTCAACGCCCTATCAGCGCAGACCTCAACAGGAGGTCAACAGCCCGTTAACTCTTCCTCCGCAGCCGCTCAGGCTATGGCGGCGGGGGGACAGATGAAACATAATGCAGTTAGTGCGGCGGCATGCCGGGCGGGAGAGGAACTAGCTGTGGAACGCAAGACGACGATGCTGGTGGTCGACGATGAGGAAGACATCGTGAATCTGATGCGAGACTTCCTCGAAGCCGAGGGCTACGGGGTGCGAACCGCGCACGACGGCGCATCAGCGCTCGAGATACTGCAGAGCACGCCGGTCGACGGGGTGTTGCTGGACGTGATGATGCCCGGCCAGTCGGGCTTTGAGGTGGTCCGTAAGATCCGGGAGACGCGCGACATCCCCGTGCTCTTCCTGAGTGCCCGCCAGGAGGATAGCGACAAGATCCGCGGCCTGGGTCTTGGCGCGGACGACTACGTCGTGAAGAGCGCGACGCCCGGGGAGATCATCGCGCGGATCAAGGCGGTGTTGCGGCGCTATCGGCGCGGGGAGGATGCGGCCGCGGGCGTGCTCGACTTCGGGCGGCTCGTGCTCGATGTGCGCGCGCATGAGGTGCGGATCGACGGCGACCCGGTGCCGCTAACCGCGCGCGAGTTCGCCCTGCTGCAGCTCCTCGCAGAGCACCCACGCCAGGTGTTCACGCGCGATCAGCTCTTCGATCGTTTCTGGGGCGAGTTCGGCGATCAGCACACGCTGACGGTCCACATCGGGCGTCTGCGCGAGAAGATCGAGGAGGACCCGGCGCACCCGCGCTACATCGTGACCGTGTGGGGTGTCGGTTATCGGTTCGAGGGGAAGCGGCGTCCGTGAGCAGCCGCGAGCGAACGCTGCCGATCCGCAGGTGGCTGGTGATTGCCCTCGGCGCGATGTTCCTGTTGCCCGCGCTCGCGGGTGCCGTGGTATTCGCGTCGTCCGAGTTCGACCCCGCGGGCGAAGTCGCGCGTGAGCTCTCGGCGGACGTGGCGCAGTGGTCCGACCCCGCGTGGCAGGCGGAGGCGCGAGCCGCGTACACGGCGCGCGGGGTGAACTTCGTGCTCGTCGATGCCACGGGCCGTGAGGTGTACCGGAGCGTGGCCGATCCGCTCGCCCCCCACGATGACCGCCGATTCGATCTGTCGGTGCGGCGGGTTACCGTACCCGCCGGCACCGGGGCGTCGGGTCAGTCGCAGCCAGCGGGCACCGCGTATCTGTACTTCCTCAGCGGACCTCCCGAACGGATTTGGGTGGTACCGCTCGCCGGGTTGACGACCCTTGCGCTGACCAGCGCCGTGGTCGCGTGGTTCCTGGACCGGTCCGTCCTCAAGCCGCTCGCCGCGACGAGCCGGGCAGCGGATCGCGTGGCCGTTGGCGATCTTCGCGTCGTGCTTCCGGGATCGCGTGTCCGGGAGGTGGCGCAGGTGAACAGCGCCTTTACGCGGATGAGTGCGGCACTCAGCGCATCGCTGCACCAGCAATCGGGGCTGGAGCAGGAACGCCGCCTTTTCCTCAGCGCGATCGTCCATGACCTGCGCACCCCGTTGTTCTCCCTGCGCGGCTATCTGGAGGGGATGGAAACGGGCGTGGCGGACACCCCGGAAAAGCGGGCGCATTACCTCGCCGTCGCGAAGGAGAAGGCGAACGCGCTGGAGCGGCTGATCGCAGACCTGTTCGAGTACACCCGCCTGGAGTATCTCGACCTCGTCCCCACGAGGGAACCACTGGACCTGGGCGTGCTGTTGCGGCACACCGCAGAGGGTATGCGGCCGCAGGCCGAGACGAAAGCGGTGGAACTCGCGCTGGATGGACCACGGGAGCCCATGGAGACCGAGGGCGATGCGCACCTTCTGACGCGTGCGGTGGAGAACCTGCTCGACAACGCACTGCGCCACACGCCCGCCGGGGGGGTGATACGGCTGGGCTGGCACCGCGAGGCGCAGAATGCGGTCTTCTCGGTTTCGGACACCGGTCCCGGCATCGCGCCCGAGGATCTGCCGCACCTGTTCGCCGCACTGTATCGTGGCGAGGGCTCGCGGAACCGGCGTACGGGCGGCGCGGGCCTCGGCCTCACCATCGCACAGCGCATCCTGATCGCGCACGGCGGGGACCTCACCGCCGCGAACCAGCCCTCCGGCGGCGCATGCTTCACGGCTTCCATCCCCAGTTCCGGGACGGAACCGGGCGTCACCGAAAGCGACGGCGCGACCGCGGCGGCGTCACGGGCGCAGGAGCGTGCGCCCTCCGGTTGAGCCGTGCGCATCGTGGCAGCCCGAAGACGTCACCCCGGCAGGGAACGGGCATCGTCACCGTTTTCTCTCCGACCTGGAATGACGGTCCAGGGAGCTTGTAACGCTGCGCCTCTCGAACGTCAGCCGTGATATACTGGGCTGCTTGTGTTCATGGAGGTAGACGGCGTGATCTACTGCGGTGAATGCGGCGCTCAGAATGACGAGCAGAGTGAGCGGTGCGTCCGCTGCGATAATCTTCTCGCCCTCCCAGTCGATGACCCTGATTCGGTCACAGGACCGATTCCCGCACGCAGCGATGCCGCTGCGAGAACCCGACGATTCATACTGCCGGTATTGCTCGTTGCGGTGGGTACATTCGTGCTGGCGCTCGGAGCATGGGCCGCGTTCGGTGCGAACATCCCGGGGTCCGGCGGTATGCCCGCGCGCACTCCCACCCCGCAGAACGTCGCGTCCGAAAACGGTACCGTTACGCCCGAGGCAACCGGCGTTACTGGACTTCCGACCGAGGCCGCGACTGCCGCACCTGGCACGCCCGTGGAGCCGACTACCGCGGCACCGGACATCCTCCCCACGGCGATACCGAACGGCCCGCCGCGTGATCCCACCGTGCGGCCGATGGGGCGCCTGGTGTTCAGCTCGGAAGCGGCCGTGCCAGGGCGGCCGAGCGCTGGCACGGAGGAGGACCGCGACATTTACTCCATTCGCGTCGATGGCACGGGCCGGGTTCGGCTCACGGCGGAGGCCGGGTTCGATGGCCAGCCGGTGTGGGCGCCGACCGGCGAGGCGGTTGTCTTCGCCTCCGAGCGCACGGGGCAGCGGCAGATCTGGACGATGGACGCCGACGGTGGCAGAGCGCGCCAGCTCACCGACGACCCGAATGGGTCGGAGTTCCCGGACTGGTCGCCGGACGGCAAGCTGATCGCGTACGAGGGAGGGCCGGAGTTGACCTCCGATATCTGGACCGTGCCCGCCAACGGCGGCCAGCCCGTAAGCCTGACGGCAAACCGGCGGCTGGAGACGGCCCCTGCGTGGTCACCGACGGGTGACCGCATTGCGTACATGTGCCTGGTGGGCAAGTATTACCAGTTGTTCGTGATGGATGCCTATGGCCGGAACGTCCGGCAGATCACGAGTGGCAACGTCGATCACCGCTTCCCGCGCTGGTTCCCCGACGGTCGCCGGATCCTGTACAACACCCGCACCGCTGGGGAAGACCCGCAGCCAGGACAGATCCACATCATCAACGCCGATGGCACCAACGATCGACAGATTACGCGCGATAACCAGGGACGCAACGGCCGCGCGTACCCGTCCCCGGATGGGCGCTACATTGCGTTCAACTCCGGGCGGGAGGACGGCAACTACGAGATCTACGTGATGCGGCCGGACGGCACGGAGGTACGCCGAGTTACCCGCACGCCGCGCGACGACTTCGAGCCATCGTGGTCGCCATGAGCAACCATGCTTCGTTTCAGG
Source organism: Thermobaculum sp. (assembly GCA_016782125.1). GTDB lineage: Bacteria > Chloroflexota > Chloroflexia > Thermobaculales > Thermobaculaceae > JACDAU01. The sequence goes on along the minus strand of JADDPA010000019.1, from coordinate 2,257 downwards.
GTGCCACGACCCTACCCAACGCTAGGGTGCAGTTGTCCAAGATACCAACCTCAGGCGGGTCGGCCAGCAGGATGTCGTTACCATCGGCCCCAATGCTCCGTTCCGGTATCATGGGCTGACAATGATGCATGCACCACTCACGCTCAAATTTCTCGGTACTGGCGGCAGTTTCGGGGTGCCGATGCTCGCGTGCCCCTGTGCCGTCTGCGCCTCGGCGGACCCGCGCGATAAGCGGCTCCGCACATCCGCGCTCATAACCGTGAACGACCGGCACCTGCTGATCGACGCCTCACCGGACCTGCGCGCCCAGGGAATCGATCACGGGGTCAACCGCGTCGACGCCGTGCTGTTCACGCACGACCACGCGGACCACGTTGGCGGGATAGACGACCTGCGCGCGTACAACCTGCGGCAACACGGCAAGCTCTCCTGCTACGGTGATGCCCGCACCCTCGCGGCGATCAGGAGCCGCTTCGACTACATCTTCAGCTCAGAACCGGCGCTCGGCTCCCGGCCCCAACTTGACCTGTGCGAGCTGGACGGCCCCTTCACTCTGTGGAAGCAGGAGATCACGCCGCTGCAGGTGATGCACGGCGACCAGCCGATCACGGGCTATCGGCTCGGTGGGTTGGCGTATATCACGGACGCGAGCAGCCTTCCCGACAAGACCATCGACGCCGTGCGCGGGGTGAACGTCCTGGTGCTCAACGCCCTGCGGCACGAGCCCCACCCGCTGCACATGAGCCTCGAGGAGGCGATTGAGATGGCGCGGCGCATCGGGGCAAAGCGCACGTATCTCATTCATCTCGGGCACGAGCTGGAGCATGAGGGCACCAGCCGCGTGCTGCCCGAGGGCATAGAGCTGGCGTATGACGGCCTGACGATCGAGGCATAACGCGGGAGCAGGAGGGTGCCGGACGGCTGTGCCGGCGTCTCCAGCTCGCCGACGACGCGCAATCGAAGCGTCACCGCGCCCTCGGTGGTGCGCACATCTTCGGCAAGGAACGTGTCGCGGCCTATCGCCTGCTCGAGCTGTTCGTTCAGATCCTCAGCGAGCCCGGAGAGACCGCTGCCCGAAACCTGTATCTGTCCGTAGCTGATGCTGAGCACCTCGATGGCCAACGCGCCATCGCGCACCACCGGGCGGCTCACCAGCCGGACCGCCACGTCCGTGCCGATGAGCGGCGCCTTCCCCACCGCGTCGAGCGTGATGGTGTTATCGTCGTTCAGCCGCCAGGCCGGGTCGCGGAGGTCATAATCGCCGAGCACCGGTGCCGCACGCCGCGCCAACTCGCGCAGGAACACCTCGCGGTCGAGCGTCACGGTGAGGTTCGAGCTGCCGGGGCGTGCGGGGAGTGCCCGGAGCGGAGGCGGCTCGGACCGCGAGAGCAGCAGGAGCGTCAGGGCCGAGCCGCCCGCCATGCCCAGCAGCACGGCGAGGATCACCGGGAGTAATCGTCTCACAGGGGTTGTCTCCTTTTGGACACCCATAGCCATACATCCGATCATAGCATTCGTGGCAGCCGCGTCCCACGACACGACACGACGCCGTCGTCGCCGGCTCCGCTGCCCGGGACCCCGTGTGGCAACGCCCACCGCGTACCGTCAAAGGTATAATTACGTGAAGAAAACAGGAGGCACGATGCCGTACATCCCCCACACCGACCAGGAGCACGCCGAGATGCTCGCCACGATCGGCGTCTCGGACTTCGATGAGCTGATCGCTGCGGTTCCCGAAGCCCACCGCTATCCGCCGCTCGATTTCGGCCCCGCGCTGTCTGAGCCGGAGGTGCTGCGGTTGATGCTGCACCTCTCGGAGCGAAACCGCGATGTTGACCATACCGCGTCGTTCCTCGGCGCTGGAGCGTACAACCACTTCATCCCGCCCGCCGTGAGCCGGATCACCGGCAGGGGGGAGTTCTACACCGCGTACACCCCGTATCAGGCGGAGGTGAGCCAGGGGACGCTCCAGAGCATCTACGAGTTCCAGACGATGGTCGCGGGGCTGATGGGAATGGATGTCGCAAATGCATCGATGTACGACGGTGCGACCGCTGCGGCGGAGGGGTGCCTCCTCGCGGTGCACTACACGCGCCGCCGCAAGATACTCGTCTCGGCGTCCTTTCATCCCGAGTGGCTGCGCGTGCTGCGGACGTTCACGTCCGGCATGGGGCTGCAGATCGAGGTCATCGGGGATGTGGCCGAGCCGTGGAGGCTGGAGACCGGGGAGGTCCGCGCAGCGCTCGACGACCAGACG
>JADDPA010000009.1 GCA_016782125.1 Thermobaculum sp. | reverse complement strand
TCCAGCCTTGCCACGAGGCCCATAGCGCGGCGTAGCTGCCATCGCGAGCCAGGAGTTCGTCGTGCCGGCCGGTCTCGGCTAGCCGGCCTCCCTCCATCACGGCCACCCGATCCGCCCGCGCCGCCGTGGAGAGACGGTGGGCGATGATGATCAGGATCCGGTGGCGTGTCAGTGCGCGCAGGGCCTGCTCCACCGCCGCCTCCGCGCCGAGATCCAGGCTTGAGGTGGCCTCATCGAGGATCACCACGGCGGGATCCGCAAGCTCCACCCGAGCCAGCGAGATGAGTTGCTGCTCGCCAGCCGAGAGGCCAGCGCCGCGGCTCCGCACGTCCGTAGCCAGTCCCTGCGGCAGAGAGGCGAAGCGCTCGTAGGCGCCGACCCGGCGCAGGGCGCTCTCGACCTCCGCGTCGCTCGCCTGTGGCCGCACGACGCGGACGTTGTCGGCGACGGATCCAGCGAACAGGTGTCCTTCCTGGGCGACGAGCACGATCCGCTGACGCAGAGACTCCGCGGTGGCGGCGCGCAGTGCCACGCCGCCGAAGCGCACTTCCCCCTCGTCCGGATACTGCAGGTGGGCAAGCAACCGAGCGAGCGTGGTTTTCCCGGCACCCGACCCACCGACGAGCGCGACCCGCTCGCCCGGGTCGATCCTCACGCTTGCGCCTTTCAGCACCGGTGCGCCCGCCTGATAGCCGAAGCGCAACCCATCCGCCTCGATGACGCCACTCTCCGGCAGTGGAACGGTACCGGGCGGGCGACTGGTGGACTGTGCTGTGTCGAGCACACTCACCAGCCGGGCTAGCGCCGCTTGGCCACTCTGCAGTTCGTCGAGCAACTGAATCAACTGCTCGATCGGACCGAACAACTGGGCGACGTACAGCACGAAGGCCCCGACCGTGCCCACCGTCACGAGGCCGCGGGAGGCCAGGAGCGCGCCGCCGGCCAGCACGGCGATGCTGGCGAGCACTTGGGAGAGCGTGACGGCGGGGTAGAGCCGGTTGCGTAATGAGGCAGTGGCGAGGCAGGCCTCTACCTGCCGCCGGTTGCAGCGGGCGAATCGCGCCGCTTGGTCCGCCTCGCAGCCGAAGCCCTGGACCTCACCCACGCCGGAGATTCCCTCCTGGAGCGTGCCGGACACATCGCCGAGCCTCTCGCGCTCGTTGGCATAGAGTCGCGTGGCGCGACGTCTGTACCATACGGTTGCGACCAAGGCGGGTGGGATACCGATTAGGCACACGAGGGTGAGCAGTGGGGAGAGAAGCAGAAGGGTGCCCAGGGCAAAGCTTACCAGCAAAGTGCTGCGGATCAACGCGGGCAGCGCCTCGCGCACCATGGACGTGAGCACCTCCACGTCAGACGTCAGGCGGGAGAGCAGTGCGCCGGACGACTCGCGCTCCAGCACCTCCAGAGGCAGGGAGATCATCCGATCGAACACCCGTGCGCGCAGGTCCGCCAGGAATCGCTCGCCGATGCTGGCGAGCAGCAGGGTCTGCCACCCGGATAGTATCGGTAGCACGAGTGTGATGCCGAGGAACGCGATGCCGATAGTGTTGAGCACGCCGATATTGCCGCCGCGTATCACCTGGTCGATGGCGCGCCCGAGCAGCGCCGGACCCGCGAGGGTCAGCAGCGTGACCGTGACGCCGATGGCGGCGGCCAGCAGCAGTCGCCGAAGGTCCGGCCGCAACAGCTCGATGACGCATGCGCGTACCCGAGGCGGCAAGGCCGGACGCAATCTCGCCTCGCCGGTCACTGAGCCGCTCCCACAGCCGGGGCCGAGTCGCCGAGCATGAGGTCGCGGAAGGTCTCCGACCGCAACATCAGCTCATCCGGGGTGCCCGTGGCAGACACCCGCCCATGCTCTATCAGCACCGCTTGATCGGCGAGCGCTATGGTCGCAGGGCGGCGGGTGATGATCAGTGCCGTCCGTCCGCTCAACGCCGTCGCCAGTCCCGCCCGGACCTCCCGCTCGGTCTCGGCGTCCATCGCGGACGTGGCGTCGTCCAGCACCAGCACGCGGGGCTCAGCCAGGATCGCGCGGGCAAGTGCCAGTCGCTGACGCTGGCCGCCCGAGAGTGAGTAGCCCCGTTCCTCGAGAACCGTGTCGTAACCGTCGGGAAGTCCGGCGATGAACTCGTGCGCCCCAGCTAGCCGGGCAGCGCGCTCAATTGCCTCCATATCCGCATTCGGCTTACCCAGGGACAGGTTTGCCCGCACCGTGTCAGCGAACAAGAACGGCCGCTCCGAGACCACCACGACGGCCCGGTGCAGTTCGGACAGCGAGAGGTCGCGCACGTCCACGCCGTCCAGAGATACCCTCCCTGCCGTCACGTCGTAGCCACGGGACAGCACACGTGCGATCGTGGACTTGCCGGCGCCGGTCGGCCCGACGATCGCCACTGTTGACCCGGCCGGCACGGACAGGTTCAGATCGTCGAGCACGGGCGACCCACCCCGCCCATACCCGAACCGCACCGCCTCGAAGCGCACCGCGCCGCGCCGTGGCTGGCCGGGACCGGCAGGAGGGAGCGGCACGGGATGGTCCGGGGTCGCCACCTCGGGCTCGATGTCCAGGATCTCGGAGATCCGCTCGGCGGCGGCCAGGGATCGCTGAACCGTGCCAATCCGGATCCCGAGCACCCGCAGGGGCGTGGAGAGGAGCACGACGTATGCGTAGAACGCGATGAGTTCACCGACAGTGATCCGTCCAGAGAGAGCGAACCGGCTGCCGAGCCACACCACGATCAGGAGCCCCATGGCCGGCAGCACCTCCATCACCGGCTGGAACAGCGCATCGAGGCGGGCGATGGCCAGCCCTCGATCCCTGATGAGCGCTGTCTGGTGGCCGTACCGCTCACGCTGCGTGTCCTCGGCGCGCAGGCCCTTCAACGTTCGGATGCCGCCGATCGTGTCCTCGGCAAGGGCGGATGCACGAGCGAGTTCCTGCTGCAACTCATGGGACCTCTCCCGGAAGCGCGCGCTGTACCGCCACGCGGCCACCGCAATTGGCAGCAAGGGAACGAGCGTAATCAGGGCGAGCAGCGGATCGATGAGCACCAGAAAAACGGCGACAATCGCCACCGCAGCCAGGTATCCACTCGTGTGCGCCAAGATGTCCACGAACAGGCCAACCCAGGTGGCATCACTGAAGCTCCGGCTGAGGATCTCCCCGGAGGGCCAGCGATCATAGAAGGGGGCGTCGAGCCGGTGCAAGTGATGGAGCAGCCGCTCACGCACAGCCGCGGCGGTACCCTGCCCGTTACGGACGGCGAACCGGTGCCGCACTGCTCCTGCCCCGGCCTCCATGATGCCGAGGCCGACCAAGACAGCGATCCAGAACGCGAGCCGACGCCCATTGCCGGCGACGAGTCCCTGGTCTATGGCGCGGGACAACACCGTGGGGACGCTGGCCGCGGCCACCATCCACGCTACCCCACCCGCGACGCCTGCGGGAACACCATAACCCTGGCTCCGCACGGCCCACCACAGGAGGTGCCAGCCACCGCCCTTCCGATCTATGACGGCCTGCGTCTGTTCAGCGGCGATCATCGAGCAACCAACGCTCTATGTGACCCCATTCTGCCGTGTGTATCATCCAAGCCCTTCACTCACGATTCTCGGCGCCGTTCCCTAATGGTCCCGGGCAACCAGGAACTGCCTGCGGACATCGACGGGAATGGGGTAGCCGCTTAGTATCGAAGGACCCGAATCACATGTGTATGCGGCGCCCCGCTCGACTGTGGATTATCCCAGCCGACAAAGGCGGCCCGCCCCACCGATCAGGGTGGTTTCTCCGCTGTAATCCATCAACTCCAGATCATCTGGTGACGGGTTCTGCGAGGCCCTTGCTGCGCGATAGGCTAGATCGACCCAGCCCCGCGAGCGCCGGGATATTGAGATCGAGGCGATGGCGGTCGAGGCTCACATAAGTGCGAGGCTGGCGGCGTTACCACGCCGCCAGCCCTCCTGTAGCCACGTCCGCTGTTAGGCTGTCTGCGACGCCTCCTGCCCCGTGCCCTGATCCATCGGCATACCCTCCGCGGACAGCGCCCTCTCGATGAGCTGCGGCACCAGCTCCTGTAGCTGCTGCGCCATCTGCTCCTCTTGCTGGAGATTGTACTGCAACAACCCCACCGCCTCGGTCTGCCCCAGCAGCCGCGCGCCCGTCACCAGGCCCAAGTAGCAGGCCATCTCGAAGTGTTCGATCTTCATGCCCGCCTCGGCGATCAGACAGTCGCGGATCTCCGGGTTGCCAGCCTCGGCGACGCACCGCTGTCCATCCGCGACCATCCCGCTCGCCGTCTCATTCGGCTGCTCCTGGGGCTGCTGCCCGACCGCATCGAAGATCTGCTGCAGATTCCCGATCTGCTCGCGCGTCTGCTCCGCATGGGCCTGGATGCCGCCGCGTAGCCGATCGTCCGTCGCCTGTCCCAGCATCTGCTCGTATCCGCGCAGCAACTGATTCTCGGCGGCGAATGCCTCCCCGAGCGTGAAGATGAACTTCTCCTGTACGTTCTGAATCGCCATTCCTTCGTCCTCCTGCTTCCTTCTGCCGTCGGCGCCCCATCCGTGGGACACCTCGTAAGGGGCAACTTGTGTGCCAATCGAGCTCGCTACCGACCGGACAAGCGAGACTACGCCGCCCGGAGCACCCTCCGAAAGACACCAGCGACGGGCGATCACCACCGAACGTATGCGGTACTGAGCGGCAAAGTCCCGCGGCGGCGCGAAAACTACCGGAAACGGTGGTGGTTTCTTTCGGGGAGTTGGGTAGGCTTTCCTGTCGGCGTGGAAAGGGGGACGAGCATGGAGACAATACGCGAGCGCTACGAGAGCAGGGAGCGAATGCTGCGCGACGTCGGGCGGCTCATGGCGAACGGCTGGGTCCTGAGCAGGATCGAGAAGCTCCCGGGCGGGGCGGTCAGGATCGAATGCGACCGGTGCGGTGACGATCAGCTCGGGGATATGGCACAGCCGGGACGCGACCAGTCTGCGATCCCGGCGATTCCCCAGGTGATGCCGGCCACCGGATCGCACCAACCCATAGCGAGTCCCGCAAGTCCACACGCGGACTTAGCCGGACAAGGAGGCAAGTAATGCGAGCGGCGAGCAGACAAGTGATCACATGCGATCATCCCGACGCGAGGCGTGAAGCGGCAAACATGCCGCGGTCCGCATCGATGACCGTATCGGTCCTGTGTGGGGAGTGCGGCGAGGTCGTGCTGGTGACGTCGGAGGACGGGATGGTGTGGGCGCACGACAGCGCGGGCAGCGTCATCCTCGCGCGGAACCGGGCCGATAGCAGGGATGGCGCTGTCGACGGCTCTGATGTCGTAGTAATCCAACTATCCCATCGGACACCGTTGAACACCGAATCGTTGCAGGGGGCATATGGCTGAGCAGACACTGAACCTGGAGACCGTGCCGCAGCCCACAGAAGCGATCAGCGCCGGTCCCGAGATTGCGGAGGCACCTCCCCAAGAGCCCATCTGTTTGGGCACTCTCGGGGCCTTGCGGATCCCCGAGTTTCGCAGCTTCTTCGGCGGCTCTATCGCCGCTAGCCTTGGGATGTGGATGCAAGTCGTCGCCCAGGGCTGGCTCGTGGTCACGCTTACCGACTCCGAGTTCCTAATCGGGCTGGTGAGCTTCTGCGCCCTGATACCGTTCCTGTTGTTCTCCCTCCTCGGCGGCGTGCTGGCCGACCGCCTGAACAAGCGTTACGTCCTGATGGTGGCGCAGTTGCTGAGCGCGGGAATGACCGTCTGTGTCGGCACGCTCATACTCACCGGGAATATCCGGCTCTGGCACCTGATGGTTGGCCTGTTCTGCGCCGGCTCAATCGCCGCGCTCAGTGTGCCGTCGCTGGAGGCCATAGTCCCCGAGATCGTCGGGAAGAGTAACCTGCTCAACGGCATCGCGCTCAAGTCGGCGCAGTTCTACCTTGCGGGCGTGATCGGACCGACCGTGGGTGGCTTTCTTATCAAGTACATCGGTGTGGCGGGCGGCTTTTATCTCAACGCTGCGAGCATGCTCGTGATGGTTACCGCCCTGCTCGCGACCCGTCCTCGCTACGCCCAGTTGCCTGCACAGGCAGATTCGGAAAACATGATCCAGAGTCTTACCGGTGCCCTCCGGTACGTGTGGGCAGACCGGCTGTTGCGCACGGTGTTGCTGCTGGCCGGGATTCAGACGCTGTTCCTCGTTCCGTATGCCACCCTCTTGCCGGTGTTCGCTAAGCGCACGCTCGAGCTGGGGCCGGGCGGGTATGGCCTGTTACTCGCGGCGGCGGGTGGGGGGGCATTCGCGGGCTCGTTGCTGTTGGCGCACAGGGGTGAGATCCGCGACAAGACGAGGTGGCTGCTGGCCGGCCAGGTCGCATCCGTGGTGGCGCTCGCGATCTTCGCGTGCTCCCAGTGGCTCGTGCTCTCCCTTGTAACGCTTTTCTGTGCGGGCTTGGCGATGCTCGTGTTCCTGGCGATGGGCAACACGACCCTGCAGACCCTGGCCCCCGATAGTCTCCGCGGTCGGATCATGAGCGTGTGGATGCTGGTGTGCCTGGGGTTGTGGCCGCTGGGGAGCCTGCAGATTGGGGCCATTGCCTCGTTGACCAGTCCGGCGATGGCTCTCTTCGGCGCGGCGCTGATCACGCTGGTGTGTGCGTCGTTGGTGGTGCTCCGCGAGCGCTCTTTGCTCCTGGGCCTGCCACAGCCCGAGCGTGCGTTCATTGTCGCGCCCGTCCCGTTCATCGTCGCCCGCGCCGTGTAGCGCCGCCGAGGCACGGGCGATGCAGACCTGTATCCTTACAGACCGTGACCATTCGCTGGTATCCAGGAGATTAGGAGAAGTACCCATCAATATATATGCCTATGCCGTAGTCAGCGCAATCTGCTTCGCCACGTTCAATGCCATGACCAAACTGCTGCCGTCGAGGATCCACATCATCTACATACTGCCCTTCGTCATCGCCGGGGCGGTTGTCACTTGCGCGCTCAGCCTGCTGCTGCCCCAGTTCATGTCCTACGGCCGGATGGAACTGACGAGGACGGGCGCCGTATACGCCGCGCTCATGGGGTCGATCTGGGCATCGGGCCAAATCGTGTTCCTGCACATGTTCTTCAAGTACTCGGACCTGAGCCTGGTGGTCCCGATACTGGTCGGTGCCGTCGCGTTGATGGGAGTCGCCCTGGGCTTCGTGGTCTTCCGTGAGCCGCTCAGCGTGTACAAGGTGATCGGCGTCGCGACCATCCTCGCCGGGGTCATCATCATGACCAGGGGTTGAGCGAAATACCATAGCCCTAGACAGGACCTTAGGACCGACACGGAGCGCTGTCGGCTACTGGGTGGGCTCAGTTTCTGTGTCCGATGCTGACGATGGCATCGACCGGTTCTCCCGATCATTCGACGGGGCATACTCGTGGGCAGGAGGCGACGCCTTCGGGGCATGGATACTGCCTGAAAGGCCACCAACCGGCCCAGGGCGATGCACAGTCGGAAGTCGTGCGATAGGACTGCTGGCTTCTGTGAGCAGCAGAGGAGATGGGGATGCAATCGAACGATGATACCAAGGGCAGTGGCGCAGACAGCCACGGGTCGGATCGGCCCGCGTTTGGCACAAGAGCAGACTACCTTGAACTCAACAAAGGTAATGACGTCCCTCCAGCGCCAGACCGCGGGGATGATGCCGTTGCGGGCGGTCCGGAATTGCTTGACCGGCTCCACGATGTGTACGACACCGATACCGGCCCAGGGTCCGACCCCGACGCGCGTCCTTAACCCCGACTAGAGCGAGAACGGGCTACTTGCCGTCGCGTCCCTTGGCGAGGGCGAGCGACAGCACGCAGGAACCCAGCGCTGCCGTGAGGAGCGGCAACGCCCGCCCGCCGAACCTGCGCGTCAGCAGCCCCCAAGCGAGTATGCCGGCGTCGCTGGCGTCGGCTAGCCCGCGGCCCAGCAGCCACGGCCTGGGATGCCGGGTATCCAGGAGCGCACCGCCCATTATCAGGTCGCGTACGCCAAAGTACTGGGCAAGCCACGGTCGATTACCCATGCCGAAGAACCGTGACATCGCCTTCGGCAAGGCTGCGAACGCCGCCCCGAGCACGATAGTGTAGAACGCGACAAAACGCGTCGTCCGTTGCTCCGTCATTCGATACCTCCGCACTTAGCCATTGCACCCTGTGATCCGGGGCAAGTCGATTGGGCCACCCGCGCCACCTCCGCAACATAGATACCGGCAGCTGGTCGGGCGGCACCAGCTCCGGGCCGTTCTGGGCGCTGTCCTCCCTCGGGTTGCTCGGCAGGCTTTATCCCCCGAACCGCCACAGCAGTGCGCTCAGCTCCATTTCGGTAACACGAACGACGCTACCGTGCCGCGCGTTCGGCGGAAACTCCGCGTCGACGACCTCCCAGTTCAGGAGGTCGTCGGAGGCGGAGAGTCCGTACCGGTTATCCATGCAGTGATCGTAGAGCAGGTACCAGCCGTTACCATCGGGGCGACGCAGAACGGCCGGTCCCTCGGTGATGGACGGGGTGATCGCACCGGTAACGACGGTGTATGGACCGTCGAGGGCGGGTGACGTCGCGACCTTTATGTACCGGTGCTCGCCGTGCTCGTACCCGAACCGCTCGTCCTTGAACAGGAGGTAAAAGACACCCTCGTGGGCCACGATGGTCGAGTCGATCACGGTATAGCCAGGGTCGAACAGCACCACGGGTTGCGAGAAGGAAGCGAAGTCCCGGGTTCGGGCGCACCAGATACGGCCATCGTCCCAACCGTGGGAGCCGGACGAGGACGACCAGTGTACGAAGTAGTCACCGCGCTCGTGGTCGTAGATCCACTCGGGTGCCCAGGCGTTCCTGGCGGTGGGAACATCGGATACCACGGGGACCGAGCGCGGGCCCTCCCAACTGATGAGGTCCGTTGAACGTGCGTACAGGATGTCGTGCGCGGTGTCCCCACCGGTGGCGACGAGGTGGAAGTTTCCGTCGGGACCACACTGGATGAAGGGGTCGCGGAGCCGCCAACGCCCGGCGGGATCGAGCGGGACCGGACGGTTGCCGTTGAGCGCGGTCCAGTGCACGGCGTCCCGGCTGTAGGCGAGGTGCAGCCTTTCGATGCACAGCTCCTCCTCGCTCAGCGGAACATGGTACAGCCCTTCCTCCCCGACCTCCACCCTAGACTGATAAATCTGGCGGAAGTAGGCCAGGATCCATGCCCCCGCGTCCGACTGTGAAACGCTCTCCATCACGCTCTGCCTCGTCTCATCCGTTGCGCCATCGGCCCACACACCACCATCTGCCAGTGCTGCTCTCTGCTCCGCTGCCAGAGCTGTCCGGCCGCCCAGACACGTCGCTTCGGTCCGGAGGGGTGTGGCAACCGGCCGGAAGGTGCACCACAAGGATACAAGAGTATCACCAGTCATGGCATGCGTGGATGCGACCACCTGGAGCGACCGTCGCTGAGTGGTCGCAGTGGAGGTGCGTGCGCCAACTACAGCGGTGTACCACGATCTTGAGTCAGTAAGAATAAATCTCCGCGCCCGCCGATGGGTTCGCCGCGCGGCGGCCCCTATAATAGGGATTGGTCAGGTCTACAGCAGGAGGGCACGGTAGCAAACCAGTATGGAAACACTCGTACCATCCTCCCTTGACCTCACGATGGCGGGCAGGATACTCCTTGCCACCGTGCTGGGCGGCGTGATCGGCTTCGAGCGGGAAACGAGCCAGAAGCCCGCCGGGCTGCGCACCCACATGCTTGTCGCGATGGGCACCGCTGCGTTCACGCTCGCCTCGATCTACGGCTTCGGCGGCGGGCCGACGCGTGACCCCTCGCGCGTGGCGGCGCAGATTGTCTCGGGCATCGGCTTCCTGGGCGCGGGCACGATCTTCCGGTCCGGCTCCGAGGTGCGCGGTCTCACGTCGGCGGCAACCGTCTGGCTCTCCGCGGCGCTCGGGATGCTCGCGGGCGTGGGGATGTATTGGCTCGCGATCTTCACTACGCTCACGGCCGGATTCGTCCTGCGCTTCCTTCATGACCGGTTCCCCCAGTCCCTGCGGTCCGCGGACGAGCAGCCAGACAAGCCAGAGGAGTAGGGTCGCAGGGTGCGATACGCGCTAGGACGGCTGAGCGATGTCCGTGATGAACGTCGGATTGCCGGAAGTTTGATCTGGCAGGTATCTGTAAGGGGGGACCAATGCCCCGGAGCGACGATTTGCGGCACTTGGCGATAGACGACCCGCGGAGCTGGCTGCTCGGGTCCGTCCGCTTTTTCCAGACGCTCGACTTCTACGCCGAGTACTGCGGCCAGACCGAGGATGTCCTGGTCGATGGCGTTACCAACGCCGTGGACCGGGTGTGGGGTGCGGAGTTCCCTCCCGAGGAAGCGGGGGATGATCCGCAACTCGCGGACATGGTTCTCCTCCTGGGAGACGAGAGCCGGGTATGGTGGCGAGACCTGGAGCGAGTCATCGCGGGAGGAGACGCATACGTGTCCACCCTCCATGAATGGGCGGCGATATCTTGTGGTGCCTTTGCGCCCGAGGATATCGTTGAGCAGTGGCACAGCCAGGATGGTCCGGCGGAGATTCTTTTCACGTTCCGTGGCCAGAGGCATCGCGTCCATCATCCGAATCTGCGCGACGACTACCTGTCCATGCAGATCCTCCGCGACATCAACCGCCTCATCGCGGAGAGCGGCTACCAGTTCGCGGTCTGCGACAACCTTGGGCTCCCCAACTGGGTAGTCGTCCTCAAGCGAGAGGAGATGACCCTGCTCCGGAGCGAGCGCGGCTGGTCCTTCCTCAGCTACTAGCGGGCATCAGGTACTCCTGGCCGGTGGGTTCTTCGGGCAACTTGGCGACCGTATGAAAAACCGCGAGATGATACTCTATGGCGCGATCGAGCGCACGACGGGAGTGCTACGGTTCCCAGTGGGTCGCTGCCGCCCACTCCTCCGCGGCGGCGATGACGATGTCGCAGACGGGGTCCTTAATCTCGGTGTACGCGCGTAGGTCCGCTGCGTGATACTCGGCGAGGCAGCGCTTCACCTCAGCGTAGGCCGCGGCTGCCTGGGGGTGGGAACGGAGATAATCGCGGAAGAGCAGAGCATATCGCCAGTTCCGCCGGCCGATGACCCGAACGTGCAGGTTCGTGGCACGGTGGCCAGGCGGCGGCTTGTACAGGCGCTTTTCCCAGTCGGCATCTGGGCCGGTGGCTCCCGGAGGCCGGTGATCGGAAATACCCCCCCCCACCGCGGTGTACCCGACGGTTGCAAGCGCCGCTCGGAGAACATCCTCCGGTTCCAACGAGGCGACCGCGAGTTGGACATCTATGATGTCCTTCGCGGCGAGCCCCGGCACTGAGGTCGAGCCGATGTGGTCGATGCGCACGGCCAGATCGCCAACAGCACGGCTCAAGGCGGCCTCGATCCCGGCAAACTCCCCCGGCCAGCGCTCGTCGTACGGCACGATCTCGATGACTCTCACCGTTTGTCCTCCTGCAATCTGCCTGCGATAGAGCTCGCGATCCCCTGCGCGGCCATAGTCTACCGTGCGTCATAAGCCCGTGCCACGCGGCATGCGAAGGCAGAGGCTGGCCGTGCAACATTCCTTACGGAGCGGGAGAAGCGTCTCGGTCCCGGAGCCAACGGGTGGCGAAGTCCACCGCCGCACGCTGGGGGAAGAGGCGGGTCTCGGCGCTGCCGACCTTATCGATCCTGGTGAGCCTGGTCTCGTCGAACGCGGCACCGATCTCCGGAAACGGCTCGTCGTTCCAGTCCACGTCCCGGTAAGTCTTCCACACCCGGACACCGTCCTCCTCAATGGGCGCGCCCTGGGTGATCTGCTTCGCGCCACCGGCGCGGTACTCGGCGAGGTGGAACGACGTGTTGTTCGTGTGCCCCACGCCGAGGAGGAGCACGAACCCGTCCAAGTCATAGATGCGCGCCAGCGGCGACCCATCGCCCAGACCGAAATCGAGGGTGTGTCCGGAGGTGATGATCGCCGCCTGGGGCCCCAACGCCGAGAACGAGACGGCCGGGTGGAAGCTACGCAGGCTGCCGGGCCAGGTGCGGAAGAGCTCGGCGATACGTCCCATGCCGGTGCTGGGCATCAGGCGGGGATCGAAGGCAGGCATCGCGTCGCGCACGGTCCGCCACCACGCGCTCGGTATTGGCGGGTTTTGCCACGCGGCGGGGTCGGTTAGGCCGGAAGTATGAGCGGGCATGACGAGCGTGCCGGAGGGGGTGAGCACGTCAAGCAGCGCTCGGATGACGGCGACCGGCCCGCCACAGACCCATCCGAGCGCGCTCAGCCAGGAATGGACCAGCACCGTCGCGCCCGGTTCAACGCTCAGCGTGCGCAGGTCGGCGGCCAAGCTTTGCCGCGTGCGGGGCGACGGGGAGGAC
>JADDPA010000212.1 GCA_016782125.1 Thermobaculum sp. | reverse complement strand
GGCCTTAGAGTTTAAGGAAAAACAATAAGCATCCCCTCCTGTGTATCAAGTCCGCGCAGCCGGGAAGAAAGATCCAGATCGCTGCTACCTAATAAAGACGCTTGGCGCCGCGCAAACATTTGCGTGTGCTCAAGTTGTCTCAGATTAACACCTCAGACATGGCAAGTCAACGAAAAGGGGCCGTTTCCAAGTCGCAAAAACGTTAAGATTCGGTTAAAATCCCAGCCTGCAAGTATTACCTCAGTAAAACCGCGGACTTAGCGGCCCGGCAGCGGCGCGATATCCGCTCTGTTATTGATCGTGTACCAGTGGTCTCGCCCCGCCGATGGTGGCCTAGCACCGCCGCGTAACTGAGTGGCCCGCTGCAAGCCGGCCGGGAACTACAAGGACGGGTGCCCTACCTGCCGGCGCGTGCTAAGGAGGCGGTCGGGGAGTGGCTGCTGGTACGTGACCCCGGGGGTGGTACTACCTCGCTGCTCCTGCCGATCAATAAGGCAGGACGGATCGATGACCGGTGGCTGAGCTTGCAGGCGGTGCTCGGCATCCTGCAGCGGGTCGGGGAGAGCGCCGTCGTCGACGAGTTCGCGCTGCACGACATGCTCCGAACGTTCATCACGTCGCTGCCGGATGTAGGTGCGGAGCTCCACGTGGTGAGTCAGCTGGCGGGGCATGTGTCAATGGAGACCACGAAGCTGTACGACCGGCGGGGCGAGCAGGCGAAGATGCGGGCGGTGGAGCGGTTGGGGCTAGGGTAGGCCGCAAGGGAAGGCCCGCGCCCCTGTTGCCAAGGCGCGGGCCAAAGGAGCTGCGGCGCGTGAGTCCAAGCAGCACGCCGCAGGATTGGCATGATGGCAGATCGCGGTCGGAGCTGCGAGGGGCAGGCCCGCGCGCCACTCTTAGGCGCGGGCCTGAATAGGAGGCTGGGTTCGGGGAAGGCTCCTCCCGCAGCACCCCCCAGTATTGCAGCTTACTGTTGAGGCAAGGTTCTACGGCGTGATGTAGGTTAGGGCTCGGCCCGGCGCGGAATGGGGCTCATAACAAAGCTATTGCTAGGATTCTGAGGATATAGCCTGAACTCAATCCTAGCGTTTCCTCCATACAATGTGGTGATCCAAGCGTCGTGTAGTCCCAGCAAATATGTCTGATCATCCCGTCTAGGTATCAGAAATGCCACCGCGTTCCGGCCTCGACTCCGTTGGCTATCCCTTAGGAGATAGTCAATATCCTGTGGGAACCGCACGTTGATGACGGCTTTTTCGACTCCTGTGCCCGCAGGTTGAGAACCGCCTTGGTCTGTCGTGATCATTTGGCTGATTCTGACGTCCGACCAAGTGATGTCCCCAATGGGCTCGCCTAAGTCGATCCAAGGTGCGTCACTCAGGCCCTCAGCGTACTCAGGATAAGGCGTTCGCGCTGGAGCGGCATAGGCTCTTACCGCTGCGAGTGCGAACCTGGACCGTATTCCCTCTGACATGCTCTACCCCCCTTTGTGCTATGACTACGCACATCTTATGCTCACCGAGGAGCGGGTACCACCTCGGGCGCGCTCCGCAGCTAGAGATCAGGCCGCTCGCGCCGTCTCCCCATACCGCTCAGCGAACGCCCGGGAGTAGATCAGCCCGCACTGGGGGCTGATGAGCGCGCCCATCGCCAGGTACTCCTCGGGAACGTCGCCTCGCATGTCCTCCGAGGTCAATGGTCGCAGGGCATGGGTCGGCAGGCACGTGTCGGGGTTTTGCATAACTCTCTCCTTTTGAGAAAGCATACCCCGACAACAGTGGGTCCGAAAGGGTAGTTAGAACATTCGTGCGGAATTGCCCGTGCGAAGCTCGATGTGGTGTCGCGCCCTGTTTCAACTAAGGTTCGCAACCTACTCTAAACCTATTCACCACCCTCGCCTGTTACTGTGACTGCCAGGTCGTGCAGTTCGGCACGAGCAAGTACGGAAGGCGGAGGAATGAACAGGGTACGGATCTTGACCGCGACAGCCGCGACGGCACTAGCTCTGGTGGTGGGGAGCAGTTCAGCGTTCGCCCACTATTGCACAAACGTGAGCAAGCAGGCCGGTGCGGGCTCCATAGGCACGTACAACGTCGTCACCGAATCGTTCACGCCGGCGAAGAAGGGCGGTGGGGCTTTCGTGACCATTACCGATCGCCAGTCGTTCTCATACGACGTTTTCATGCACAACCTACTGCCCGACGGTGCTTTGGCTGCCGGCCCCGGTGGTGATGACATGTGCGATGGCCAGGGCATTGATAACGCCCTCGACTGCCTCGGGATCGAGGAGTAAGAGGCGCCAATTATACGCATGAGGGCAGGCGCCAAGTGGTGCGCCCCAGCGCATTCGCACTAACTGAGACGCCGGCGGGATCTGCTCCGCTGGCGTCTCTCATGGTGCAGCCTTCGCCTTCCAATACATCCGCTCGTCCCCGAGCGCGATGTGGTGCCGCTCGCACAGGTAGACTGTCTTGGACCCACCGGGTTGCAACCGCCACGGAGGAAGTTTGCCGACCGGTGATTGCCACGCGACACCGCGGTGACCACGTGCGACGTACGTGCCGCTCATACTGATCCAGCGCACCTTGTACCGTGGCAGCCCGCGATCCCGCTCTGGCACCCTACCATCCCCTTGTCGGGTTGCGGAACTGCCGCCCCAGGCCATTCCCTGGGCTGTGGTCCTTGTGCATGCGCGCAAGGTCAGTCTGCCGCAGGTGGAAATACCGCTGGGTGATCGCCAACAATGAGTGTCCCCTTGGTGCCGAGCGGCTTCATCGAGCAATTGCGCGAGGCTTAGGCGGCTCGAAGTGGTGGGGAATCACAACAGGGTATGGTCGTTCGTGCGAGCCGAAACCGCCTGTTACTGTCGGTCAGCATCCTCCGACCTGTCGTTACCGTGCGCTTCGGGGGCGTTCGTGCCGCCGAAGTACTCCTGTCCCACGCCCGTGCTGCCCGATCCGAGGTCTTTGGACAGGTCGCCGCGCTCCAGGAGCGTATCGGTATCGGTTCGTCTCAGGAGGATGTCCGGGTCCATGTGCCCGTCGTTCGCCGATTCCTGCGCGTCCTCGTCCGTACCATGCGCCTCGGCTTCTCGCCTGCGATTCACATCGTCTGTTGCCATGGGGTTGCTCCTCTGATAGATGCCAGCATGAACGGCTGCCAGCGCGTCCCGACGCCTGCAAGGGAAGTGCCATAAGGGAGACACGAGGGCGGGCCGGTGCACTATCGCCGAGTTCTCACGGGAGGCGCGCGACGTGGGAAACGGAGAGTCCCGCGCCGAAATACACGCGCACAAAAAACCCGGGTTTTATGACCCGGGCTATCTGATTCTGCGATGCGCACCACAAGATGCATCGCTCCGGAACGTAAATGCTCCGGTACGTTGCGAACTGTCAGCCCCGAAGTGGGGCGTTATAGATCAACTTGGTACCTCATATGAAGTACGTGTGGCTTGATAAGAGGGTAAAGCCTGTACATACAGCCCTCCTTTGAATCTGCTAGAGAACCTGGTGGCTCTCCGCTTCATTGGCCTTTACCCTACCATACAGTCACGGGCAATGTCAAGGCTGGTGAAGTATCAGTTTCCCGGCCCGCCGATCCAGCTTCAGCGCGCCGGAACCGGCGGTGCAAGCCGCTCGACGCTGTTGTCGCCGTGGACCAGCTTGGAGTATGGTATATCGCCTGGACGGGACGGTAGATGCGGGAGATGGACGTGCAGAACTTTGAGATGGCGCGCGAGCGAATCGTCGAGACCTTTCACCGGGAGTGGTCCGGGAAGCCCGAGCTACCGACGCTGCGACTCTCATGGAGCAACTGGGGGTTTGGCCAGGAACCGCTCGCCGTCTCCCTCCGCCGCCTGGTGGAGAATGACATCAGGTTCGTCGAATTGCACGGGAACCGCGTCGGCGCCGATCTCGGTTACGGCCCGAGCCAGATCCGCGCGCTGCTCGAGGATTATGGCGTCGCAGTCAGCGGCATCTGCGGCATCTTCTCGGAGGATAACGATCTCTCCAGCAATCGCGGGTCTGTTCGCCAGCGCGCGATCGAATACATTCGCCGCAATCTGGAACTGGCATACGAGGTCGGCGCGGAGTACTTCCTGGTGGTCCCCGGCGCGGTGGGCAGGAACCAGCCGGTAGACCCGTACGAGTTCGACCGATCCGTCGAGTCGCTGCAAGGTGTCGCCGAGCAGTTCGTCCAGGCAGGTGTCCGGGGCGCGGTCGAGCCGATCCGCTCCGCGGAAGTGAGCTTCTGTCACACGCTCGCCGACGCCGTGGCGTATATCGATGCCGTGGGACAACCCGGAATCCAGCACATCAACGCGGACATCTATCACATGTACGCGGAGGAGACGAACCCGTACGAGGCGCTGGTGGCGCACGGCGAGGGCATCATCAACGTGCACCTTGCGGACACGAACCGGCGCGCTCTGGGTCAGGGCTGCCTCGATCTGGACCTTGTGATCATGGCGCTGCACTGTACCGGCTATGCCGCTCGCGGCTACTGCACTGCAGAACCGCTCGGGCCCGGTGGTGACCCATACGTCGCGCTCTTTGGCAAGCCGGGCGCGGAGTCACTCGATCTGCTCGTCACCGAAACCGCCCGAATATTCCACGAACGCGAGCAGGCTGTCGCGGCGAGCGTATCGACGGCATAGGACCGCCATGCTCCCACGCGCCATGTTCAGATCGCTGGGCCGATGTACGGCGGTTGGCGGAGTCCGACGTCGGAGCGTTCGAGACATGCCTGGGGTGCGGTGAGCAGCACCGGCCATGAGCACTCCAGGGCTGGCCCGGTCAAGCCTAGGATCGGTCATACCCGTCGGCCCGGCGAGTGGCCCGATTACTCCTCTGGGGGGAGGGCGATCAGCCGCTGATACTCCGCCGCTTCCTCGGGCGTCAGTTCCCTGCAGTCGGGGCATGCCTCTTCGGCCACCGGCTCATCGCGGTGTCTCACCAGTACCGTGAGGCCCGCACATCGGTCACACCAGGCCCAATCCAGCACGATATCCGCGATGGGAGTCGCCGAACCGGATGGGGCGGAGGTGCGTCGGACTGGGTCAGGCAAAGAGTCAGGCAGCGGAGCGCCTGCGGAGGGGGATCCGCTGCCCGGTCCTGCTAGTCCACCAATCGCCTGGCGCCGTACCATCGCGACGTCCAGTAGGGATCGCTGAGGTTGCTCCAGTGCACACCGGTCTCAAACGTCCCGGCATCGATCATCTGTCCATTGCCTGCGTAGAGTCCGACGTGCGATAGCCCCGCCCATCCGGTATTCTGGAAGAACACCAGGTCGCCCGGTCGCAGTTCGGAGCGCCCGACAACGCGGCCGAGGCTGTACTGCCCCTGCAAGTACTCGGGTATCTGTATGCCGGCGAGGCCGTACACCCACTGGGTGAACCCGACGCAGCTGAAGCCTTCCGCGAGTGTGTTGCCGATGGTTGCGTAACTGTGCCCCACATACCGCTTGGCGGTTTCCACCAAGGCTTGCCCCTGTCCGGTGGTATCCGTAGCCACGTTGACCGCTGGGACCGCGACCTGCACGCTGTTCCTCGCCGGGTCCGTAACCTCCACGCTGGTCGTTTCCGTGGCAGCGCTGGTTTGGGTTGCGCTGGTGACCTCAGTGCGAGGCTTTGGTGCGACCCTTTCCGCGGGAGCTGTGCCAGAGGCGTGTGCTCTCGGCGCCCCGAGCGACGCGAGCGCGACCATTGCGGCGAAGGCCGCGGTTGCTACCTTGGTGGTCCTGTAACATCCTTCCTGTCTTATTGCTATGGCCCTCTTTGCGGCACCTCCAGGAAGTATAGGCGCCGGATAATGACAATCTGATTACAAGAGCGGGGCGCGGTAGTAACAGAACAATCAGAGGATCGGCCACGAAAAGCTGCACGGGTGCGAGCAGGACTTCGCAGGGTAGTTGATGTGAGGCCCGGTGGACTTTCTCGCTGCAGTGGCGGGAGAGGTCCAGTTAGCCGCTGGGTACCCGGCGATCTGGTTGGACGTGGTGACAGAAGGCCCGCGCTCTGTCCGTGGAGCGCGGGCCTTCCGTGAGTGGTCACGGCACGTGGTGCGACGCACGCCCGCAACGCTCATGGTGTTCTACGCAGTGGCGGTGCTTTTGGATGCCCTCTTGAACCGGTATCGTGGCTCGGCACGGCGGTGATCGCACATTTGGTGGGAACGCGCGGGGGCGAGGCAAGCAAAGCAATTCTGCGGTCCGCGCTCAACATCCCCAAATGCTTGCGGCGTTACGTTAACCCGATGTTGACCTTCCCATTTACCGCGTTTTGACCTTGGCCCTTTACACTCAGTGCGTGTGGGGCGCAAGGGCACGCAGCGTCTCAGGTCAGGATCGGACATGGCAAGGCAATGGCGGACCATCGCAAGCATGGCGCAGTGCGAATCTACGCGCACCGGCGGTACCGTTCCCGGCAACCTTGCCGGGCCGTCTTTTGGGCGAACCGCTCCCGTTTGTTCCATCCCCGATTGGGGGCAATCCCCGCATGTTCGCGTGTCGACGAAGTATGCGAGAGAAAGGGTCAAGAAGCACCATGAGCTTTGAGGACAAGACGCTAACGTGCCGGGACTGCGGAACTCAATTTCTGTTCTCCGCCGGAGAGCAGGAGTTCTTTGCTGGTCGTGGGTTGCTGAACGAGCCTGGTAGGTGTCCGTCCTGCCGCTCCGTTCGTAAGGCGCAGCGCGCCGCCGGACTTGACGGCCCGCGCGACATGCACGAGGTGACCTGTGATCAGTGCGGCGGCGTGGCTCGCGTGCCGTTCCTCCCGCGCAACGATAAGCCCGTCTACTGTTCCGAGTGCTTCGAGCAGGTTCGCGCCGGACAGGTCGCACAGGCCTAACGCCGGATCCGTCTTCTGCCGTCGGGTGTGAGGCACTATCCCTCCCCTGCGGGCGCCAGGTACCCAGAGCGGAACGCTATGACAGCGCGATGAGTGTCGTCGATGGGACGGTGTAGACCGTCCTGGGTGCGTGCGAAAGTGCCGGTAGACCTCGGAGCCGCGCGCGGCTACCCCTCGAGCAGCAGCGTCACTGGTCCGTCGTTGACGAGCTCCACGAGCATGTGCGCGCCGAACTGCCCGCGCGAGACCCGCACACCCAGCCGGTCCAGTGCGGCGCCGAACTCTTCTACCAGAGCGCGTGCCTGCTCGGGCTCTTCCGCCCCCACGAAGCTCGGTCTTCGGCCCTTCCGAGTGTCGCCAAGCAGCGTGAACTGCGATACCACGAGCGCCTCGCCGCCGATATCCAGAACGGAGCGGTCGAAGCGCCCCGATTCGCCGGCAAACACACGCAGCCCCGACACTTTGCTCGCGAGTGCCCGCGCCGCCTCCGCGCTATCCTCGCGGGCGGCGCCGACAAGGAGCAGGAGTCCGTGGTGGATGCGAGCGATCTGTTCTCCGTCGACGGTCACGGACGCAGAGGTGACCCGCTGCAACAGGACCTTCACGGGGTGCTCTCCAAGACGCGCAAGGCGGATATGCCGGCCCTCGTTCGAGTCCGGAGCCGGGCGCGCCGATTTCTAGTCGCCAACGTCCGAGAGTGTCGTCACCGTGTAGCCGAGGTTCTGAATCTGCTCGTGTATCGAGCGTGGATTCGTCTCGGTGGGGTCGTACGCAATCGCCGCGCGGTGGACCATCAACGGTGCGTCGTCGGATTCCGTGTCCGGGGTCCCGAGCTCCACCGCGCGCACACCGGGTATCTCGCCGATGTTTTTCTCGAGATCACCCGCGATTGCACCGGCCGCGGCCTCGTTGATGAATAGGGTCACCGTGTCAGCTTGGCTCATCGTCTCCTCCTCGCTGCCTGTCGGCAAGCACAAGATGTGCCGCACCTGACTTGCAGAACAGGCGGACGGGTGCGGGGAATGTCACGTCGCTGCTGATGAGTGAAGGGAGCTGATACGGACCCCGGCTGAACGGTAATGGATCTGGCGTTCCACGCTTGCGCGAAACCCGTGGTACGGGATACGGATCCCCGACTGTGTTCGGGATGACATGCACCACGGTCCAAGCGGATCGCGTGTGGTACAACGCGACTGCGACTCCTGCTACCGCGTGGATCGCTGATTCACCTATAATTCCTCCAGTCCTTCGCGTCCACACTCCGGGCGTTCTCTGTATCCTGATTGCTGGAGCTATACGTGGTACTCACCCAAAACGAAGAACAAGCGCGCGAGGCTCTTGCGGATTCACTGCGCGAACTCGGCACGGAGCCGCCCGCGACGCTCGATCTGCGCCGCATCCCGTTCTCCGGCCAGTGGGGGCTCGCCAGCTCCGTGTGTATGCAGCTGTCCCGATCCAACGGGCGCGATCCTGTTCCCAATGGCTTATCCAAAAAGGAGGCGAAGCAGTGGGAACAGGCGCGGTCGCGCGAGCGATCGCAGCATCTGGCCGAGCAGGTCGCCGATCAGCTCCGCAGCCGTGGCCTCTTCTCGGACGTGCAGGCGCAGAACGGCTACGTCAATATGTACTTCGACACCGCCGATGTCGCCCGACGCCTCTTGCGCGATGTCCACATCTGGGGTGAGAACTACGGACGGGGTGAACGAAAGTCGGAGACCATGATGGTCGAGTACGGCCAGCCGAACACCCATAAGATGCTCCATATCGGCCACCTGCGCAATATCGCCCTCGGCGATGCGCTCTCCCGCATCCTGGATTTCGACGGCTACCGCGTTCTGAAGGCGTCGTATATCGGCGACATCGGCTCGATGGTCATAAAGTGGCTCTGGGGCTACCAGAAGTGGCATGCGGGCGAACAGCCGGGCGAGGACATCGGCGCGTGGATGGAGCGCATCTACGTGGAGGCGAATAGCGCCATCACCGATAGCCAGGAGTACGAGGCGGAATATCGCGAGACCTTCGCTCGCTGGGACCGGCAGGATCCGGATATCCGCCAACTCTGGGAGCAGACGCGCGAGTGGAGCCTGGAGTACTTCAAGCGCGCCTTCACTGAGCTTGGCGTCACGTTCGACATGTGGTTCTACGAGAGCGAGTTCGAGGAATCGGGAAAGCAGGTCGTGCGGGAGTTGCTGGAGCGCGGCATCGCGGAGATCGACGATGGCGCTCCGATTGTGCGCCTCGACGAGAAGTTGGGTCTCATCCAGGAGACGTACCGGAACTTCTTGCTGCAGCGTAGCGACGGCACATCCCTTTACCAGACGAAAGAACTCGCGCTTACCCAGCGCAAGTTCGACGGGTACAACATAGACCGCTCACTCGTCCTGGTGGATGTCCGGCAGACGCTGTACTTTCAGCAGGTGTTCAAGACGCTGGAGCTATTCGGCTACGAGCAGGCGGCCCGGAGCACCCATGTGCCGTACGAGTTGGTGACACTCACCACGGGCCCGATGTCCTCGCGCAAGGGCAACACCGTCGGCTACGGCGAGCTCGCGCATGATATGCGCGTCCGCGCCCTGGCCACCGTGCGCGAGAAGAATCCCGAGATGCCGCCCGAGCAGCAGGAGGAGATCGCCCGGCTCGTAAGTGTCGGTGCGATGAAGTTCGGCATGCTCGACCGCGATAACACGAAGCTGCTGGTGTTTGACCGTGAGGAGGCGCTCGACTTCGACGGCTTCAGCGCGCCGTACGTGCAGTACGCCCATGCTCGCGCGTGCCGTATCCTGGAGAAGGCGCCCGCGATTGACTGGGATTCCCTGCAGGCTGAGGCGCTTACGCCGACTGAAACGAACTTACTGGAGGCGATCGGTGGGCTGCGCGAGGCCGTGGACCGTGCGGCACGGGAGTATAAGCCCCTGCACGTTGTCACGTACGCGTACAACCTGGCGCGCGTCTTCTCGGAGTTCTACCGTGAGTCGCCGGTGCTGCGCGCGGAAGGAAGTGTCCAGAACGTGCGCCTCGCGCTCCTGGACGCGACACGAGTAACGATCGCGAACGCGCTGCGGCTCGTAGGGATTCCCTCGCCGGAGGTGATGTAGCCGGTGCCGGAGCCAAGCGTGGGCTCCGAGACGGGCCTTTTGCACAAGGTCGTTGTACACACGCCCGGCCGCGAGATCAGCCACGTTTCTCCTGCGAACCAGCGGGAGTACGGTTTCAACGATATCCTGTACGAGCGCTACGCGACCCGCGAGCACGACACACTTGTCGCACTCCTGCGTGACGTTTTCCATGTCGAGGTGCTTCAGTTTCGCGATCTGCTGTCCGACGCACTGACGCGAGCGAACTCGATGGACCGGTTGCGCTTGCTGCAGTCAGTGGGTCAGATGGAGGGCCTTGAGCCGCGCGAGCTTGATCGTCTCCTGGCGCTGAATGAGAGCAACGGCAACGGTGTCGTGCAGGCTGCCACCAGCCGGCTGATTCATGGCGAGCCGGTGCGCTCCGATGCCTCCGTTAGCGAGTTCCTGAACCACAACCTCTACCATCTGCCGCCCCTGCCGAACCTTATGCTGGTCCGCGACCTAGCTGCCGTGGTGCATGGCCACCTGTTCGTCACGTGGAACGCCGTTCCCGTGCGTCGGCGGGAGAATTTGTTGTGGCGCTTCATGCTACAGTATTCCGAGATGCTCGCAGAGTTCTCTTGGTCAAATTGGCTGGTCGATGATCTGGAGATGCCGAACGTCCCGCTCCTCTCGCTCGATGGCGGCAACATCGTGCAGCCCGCGCCCAACGTCATAGTCGTGGGCCAGAGTTCTCGTACCGGCGCGGAGGCCATCGGCAAACTCACTGGATGGCTGGAGGAGCACGCGCACAGCGAGACCCACCTCTTTATCGTGGATCTGCCGCGGCAGATCGAGCACCTGGACACGGTGCTCACCATGCTCAGCCACGACGAGTGCCTCGTGTTTCCACCCTCGCTATTCGGCAACGGCCCAGAGAGCGTGAACGTCCTGCACGTGATCTTTCGGCCCGGCGGGGAAATGGTGAGCACCCGCCCACCGGAGTTGTTGGGGCCGTTGGGCGAGGCACTCGGGGTGCGCCTTCAACCCGTGAGCTGCGGTGGCGATAACCCGCTGGAGCAGCGGCGCGAGCAGTGGTGGGGTGGCGCGTGCGTGCTCGCGGTCGCTCCCGGCAAGCTGATCGCGTTCCGCAGCGCGCAGCGGACTCTCGCGGAACTGGAAGCGCGCGGCTATGCCCGGCTCGAGAGCGAGGCCGTGCTCTCCGGAGAGAGTGACCCGCACGCGCACGAGAAGTGCGTCATCCTGGTGCGCGGCTCCGAGCTCTCCCGCGCCCGCGGCGGTCCGCGCTCCTACGTGCTTCCCATGGTTCGAGATTCGATATAAAAAGAACACACGGCCACAATCGGTGCCGTCGCTGGGTCCATTCGCTCCTACGTGTCGGTGAAACTGCCGAATAGGGTGTTCAGGCTCTCGGAGAGTGTCGGGTGTGAGAACACCCCATCGCGGAGCGCGGTGTACGGCAGCTTGCCCATCATCGCGATCTGCAGCATCGCGGTGATCTCCCCGCCTTCTAGCCCCAGCACCGCGCCGCCGAGTATCTCTCCCGTCTCGGCGTCCACGACCGCCTTCATCAGACCCCGTGGCTCGTCTGTCTCCAGCGCGCGTGCGATGGAGCTCATCGGCATCTTCGCCACACGGATCTTCCTGCCTTGCTCGCGGGCCTGTGTCTCGCTCAGCCCGACCCGCCCGAGCTGCGGGTCGATAAACACCGTGTGCGGAGTGATACGATCCGTCGTCTTCCGGTCGCCACCCTCCAGCAGGTTCGCGCGCAGCACGCGGAAGTCGTCGTGCGAGACATGAGTATACGCCGGCCCGCCGTTCATGTCACCGAGCGCGTACACACCGGACGCGGATGTTTCCAGCCGCTCGTTAACCTGTACGTAACCCTTCTCGTCTGTCTCGACGCCTGCGGCCTCAAGATTCAGCAGGTCGGTGTTCGGCGTGCGGCCGGACCCGACAAGCAGGTGCGAGCCAGTGATCTGGCGCTCCTCCTCGCCGGAGCGGACCGTCAGCCGAACGCCGCTGTCCCCTGCTGCCTCCACCCGCTGGGCCTCGGTCTGCAGCAGCACCTCGATGCCGTCCTCCCCGAGAATCTTCGCCACCTCCTCGGCGATGTCCAGATCCTCCCGAGAGAGGAGCTGCTTGCCGCGCTGTATGATCGTCACCTCACTCCCGAAACGCCGAAACATCTGCGCGAACTCCAGGCCGACGTAGCCACCGCCGAGCACCAGTAGATGCTCCGGCGCGGTATCGAGCTCCATGATGGTCGTGGAATTCAGGTAGGGCACATCTTCGATACCGTCGATTGGAGGAATGGCGGGGCGGGCGCCGACGTTCAGGACGATAAGATCCGCGCTCAGGTGTATGGTCTCCCCGCCGGCGAGTTGCACCACAATCTCGTTAGGACCGGTGAAGCGTGCCTCACCGTCGAGCAGGTTTACGCCTCCCTCGGCGATCCGGCTCTGGGTGCCCGTGCGGAAGCTTTCGACCATGTCGCGCTTGCGGCGGCGCACGGTCTCCAGGGCAACGCTCACCGGCTCCGTGCGAACCCCGTAGTCCGAGC
>JADDPA010000132.1:1052-12692 GCA_016782125.1 Thermobaculum sp. | reverse complement strand
AGATACATATCAAGGAGATATAAGTGCCTCGGGTAATCAAGAGCAAGTACGCCGTGCTGGGGATCCTAAGCCTGGGGCCGATGTCCGGCTACGAGATCAAGAAGACAATCGAGGGCAGCCTCGGCAACTTCTGGAGTGAGAGCTACGGGCAGATCTACCCGATCCTGCGCTCGCTCGTCGCGGAGGGGCTGGCCACGAGCCGAACGGAGGAGCAGACCGGCAGACCCAACCGCCACGTGTACACCCTCACCGACACCGGCCGCGGCACGCTGGTGCAGTGGCTGGCTGAGCCCGTCGAGTATGACGTCGGTCGCGTCGAGATCCTGCTCAAGCTGTTCTTCGGCTGGCAACTGCCGGTCGAGGACAGCCTGACCAAGCTGCGGGAGTTCCGCACAGTCTATGAGGGCCTTGGCAGCAAGTATGAGGGCATCGAGCAGTGGCTCAAGAGCACACAGGCAGGCCATCCGGGCCTCCCGTACTGGCTGGCGACCGTGAGCTACGGGCAGCACCTCAGCCGGGCGCTGCTCGCGTGGTGCGATGAGACGGCGAGCATCCTAGGGGCCATCGAGGGAGATCAAGGACACCCAGCCGAAGTAGCAACGCCAGGGAGGAAAAACAATGGGCGAGATGACTGACATGCAGCAGACCACCAATCCGGAACACTGGCCGGCACGCGAGGGGCTGGACACCGCCTACCGCCGCCTCAGGCAGGACTACATCGAGGGCAGGATGACGCTCGTGGATTTCGAGGCACAGGTCGAGCGGGTGTACGCCTCCTACGGGGAGACCGAGTCGGCGGTCCGAAGCGTCGACATCCCAGCCCGCGGCATCACCCGCCCACGCCCGTCGCGGCGCGCGCAGGTCGTGCCGTATGCCATGGTGATGGCCCTGCTTCTCGGTATTTGGGCGATGACCGGGATGGGATACTTCTGGCCGATCTGGCCGATGTTGGGCTGGGGCATCCCTGTGATGCTGGGCGTGATGGGCATGGGAAGCGGGTGCGACGCGCACGCGGCCAACACGAGGCAGCGGGCACCGTCGCCCGGTGGCCATCACCAGAACTAATACCAACTCCCCGTGACGTTGGTGGTCGGATGCAGGGGCAAATCCGTGGGGGTGTTCCATTGAACGCCCCTACTACCGCCACCTTTGGCCGGAACTCCTAAGGCCCGGCCCTGGTGGTCCAGCGGCGACTGTATCCTTCCGAGCAGGCGAGGGATCCTTGCCCCGAGCGCGCTGGTCCCTCAGCCAGCTCGGGATGCCATGCACCGGTTTTCAGCCCAATTCGACATTGGTATGAGAGAGGAGTGACCGCAGTGAGTGACCAGTCGCGCCGGATCGCCGGTATCCTGCTTGTGGTCTTCCCGACCGTGATCTTCGGCGGTGTCAGTCTCCTGGGGATGCTGCTGGACGCGCAATCCGGGTACATTGAGAACCCGCTCCGCCAGGATCTGTGGCGGGCGGGGCATGCCCACGCGGGAGTGCTGCTGATCCTGTCGCTGGTCGTCCTGCGCTACGTCGACCAGGCCGCGCTTTCCGAACGGCTGAAGGGGTTCGTGCGCCACGCGATCCCTGCGGCGGCGGTTCTCCTGCCGATCGCCTTCTTCCTGTCCATGCTCTCGCCCACGGCACGGGAGCCGAACGCCCTGATCTACTTGGCGTTCATTGGGGCTGTGGTCCTCGCCGCCGGACTCGTCACGCTCGGCATCGGCCTCCTGCGCAGGCCGGTGCGGTAATGAGCACCCGCGAGAACGGGACGACGATCCTGGGCGGGCGCGGAGAGACCTTACCCGCGGCACGTCTCGTCTTCCGCGAAAGCGCGTCAGGCGTCGAGGACGATTAGCTCCTCGAGTGGGCGGCGCGGGCGGCGGACGGGGTCCTTCGCGGCGTGGCCGATGGTGAGCATTGCGTGCGGGATGAGTCGGGCGTCGAGGCCGAGCGCAGAGACAACGACCTCCGGGCAGAATAGCGGGGCGCACATCCAGCCGCCGTCGAGCCCGAGTCCGTACGCGGTGAGGAGCATGTTCTGCGCGGCCGCGCCGAGGCTCTGCACCGCCATCGTGGTCTCCGCCTCCTGCCGCTCGGCATCCGGGTAGGCGTCGAGTTCATCAAGGTACAGGCAGAGCACGACGACGAGCGGCGCGCCCACCAGCCGGTCGTGCGCTTTCCGCAGGCGGGTGGCGACGACCTCCTCCGGCTGACCGTCCAGGGCGAGTTGTTGTTGCCACGTCGCCGCCATCTCCGCGGCGAGCCTTTCTTTCGGCTCGGGGCGCGTGAGCACCGCGAAGCGCCACGGCTGGCGGCCGTGCGGGGAGGGCGCCCACCGGCCCGCCTCAAGGATCGCGCGCACATGCTTGGGCACGACGGGCTCCGGCGTATACCAGCGAACGGAACGCCGGCCGCGCATCAGGCCCATGACGTCGAGGTCCGGGCGCGGAACGGCGGTGAGGTCGCCCCAGGTGGTGAAGGTCTCGGGCGTGATGCGGATCAGTGGCAGCTCATGGATCCGCATCGCGCGGTACTGCGGGTACTTCTCGCGCAGAGCGGCAACCGCCCCGGCGTGCTCGTGATCTCCCGGCTCCAGCAGGTGCGCCGCGCCGCGAACCATCAGGTACGCAAGGCCGGACCACTCCTCCGAGTAACGGTCAACCACTACCGCGACCCGCGGGTTCTCGCGGATGTTGCGCACGCGCTTCAGGCTCCGCGGGTCGGTGCTCTTCGGCTTCTCGTCGAGCGGCGTGTACAAGATCCCGCCCTGATACACGAAGCAGAACGGCACGACATAGGGCTGCCCGTTCTCATCTGCGGTGGCGAGACGGCCCACTCTGGCGGAGGCGAGGAACTCACCCTGCGCCGGGGTCGGCCGGGCAAGCGCCTCTACTGGCGCAGCGATGGAATCACCTCCGTGGCGATGCGGCGGATCGACTCCTGCTGCTCGAGGCCGGGGAAGTCGGTCACGAAGTCGGTGAAGCCCATCGCACGGTGCTTCTCGTAAAAGGCGAGGAAGGCATCAGGGCTGCTGACGGCCTCCGTGCCGGCGACGTGCACCTGCCGCCGGATCGTCGCGGGGTCGCGGCCCACCTCGTGGCATGCGTCATCGAGCATCCGCACCTTGCCAGGCAGGTCCTCAACGTGCGCGGCGGCGTCCCACATATCGGCGTGGCGGGCGATGATGCGCAGCATGCGCTTCCCGATGCTGCCGACGAGGAGGGGGATGCGCGGCTGCTGCACGGGCTTCGGCTCGAACGCCGCGTTCTTCAGCTGGTAGTACGTGCCCGCAAAGCTTGGCCGCTTCTCGGTCTGCAGAAGCTCCAGCACCTGGACGGCCTCCTCGAAGCGGTCGACGCGCTCGCGGGCGGAGGGGAAGGGGTAGCCGTACATCTCGTGCTCCGGCTCGTGCCAGCCTGCGCCGAGGCCAAGGATCAGCCGCCCGTGACTGATGTGGTCCACCGTGACCGCCTGCTTCGCGAGCATCCCCGGATGGCGATACGTGTTGCCTGTGACGAGCACGCCGATCCGCACGCGCGACGTCAGCGCCGCGACGCCCGCGAGCACGCTCCACGCCTCCAGCATCTTTCCCTCATCGCCGTGCTTCGTGGACACGAAGTGGTCGTGCGCCCACGCGTGGTCGTAGCCGAGCTCGTCGGCTAACTGAAACTCCGCGGCGGTGTCATCCCAGTCGTGATGGTGCTGGGCGAGGAAGAGGCCGAAATGGGGGGCGGTGGTCATCGGTCGGGGCTCCTTGAGTTTCGGGCGACTGGGCTGGTCCGTCGCCGGGCTGAGATGGTGAGATCCTTCACTTCGTTCAGGATGAAATGGCGAGAGGGTGAAGTCGGTCATCCCGCGCAGCGCGAGGTTCCCTGGTTCTCCGCGATCCTTATCGGATGACACGGCCGCGCTCAGTCCTCCAGCGGGTACATCTTTTCGATCTCTATGGAAAGCACGACGCGGCGGTCGCGCACCATCGCCTCATCGTACTCCTGCCAGTTGGGGTGCGGGGCGCCGGTGATGCCCTCGTACACGTGACGCAGCTCGGCCAGGGGGTTATCCTCCAGGATCGTGCCCGTGCCCTCAACGACGAGGTACTGGTACCAGTTATCCCCGACGACCAGCATCGACACCCGCGGGTCGCGCTTGATGTTGCGCGTCTTCACGCGGTCCGCGGTGAGCGATACCTTCACCCGGTCGTCGGTGTCGTACAGGTACGAGATGTTCGAGAGCTGCGGTCGGCCGTTCTGTTTCAGCGTGGCGAGCACGCCGCGATGGTTCGACCGCAGATACTCGATGGCCTGCTCGCGGTTCATGACGCGGCGACCGCCTCCGCACGCTCCAGGTTGAGTTGCGGGATAACCTGCGTGCCAAACGCCTCGATGAACTCCGTCTGGTTGCGGCCGACGTTGTGGATGTACACCTCGTCGAAGCCCATGTCCAGGTAGTGCTGGACGTGCTCGCGATGCACGTCGAGGTCGGCGGAGCAGAGCACGCGGCCCTTGAAGTTCTCGGGGCGGACGAGCCGCGCCATCGCCGCGAAGTCCTCGGGGGTGCGGATGTCCTGCTTGGGGAAGTTCATCCCGCCGTTCGGCCACTCGGTGACCGCCTGGTCGATCGCGGCCTGGTCGCTTTCCGCCCACGAGATGTGGATCTGGATGAGACGGGGCATCGTGCTGGGGTCCTTGCCTGCCTCGCGTGCGCCCTTCTCAAATCGCTCCATTAGGCCGTGGATCTTCTCGTCCGCGGCGCCGACGGTGATGATGCCATCGCAGAGGCGTCCGGTGCGCTGGCTCATGATCGGTCCCGCCGTGGCGACGTACACAGGTGGCGGGTTCTCCGGCATGGTGTAGAGCTTCGCGCTCTCCATCTTGATGTGCTCGCCGCGATACTTCACGACCTTGCCGGTGAACAGCTTGTTGATGACCTCGATGGACTCCACGAGCTTATTCAGGCGGGTGGGGGCCTCGGGCCAGTACTCGCCGAGGATATGCTCATTGAGCGCCTCGCCCGCGCCGAGCCCAAGCCAGAACCGGCCGGGAAACATGGCCTCGAGCGTCGCGGCGGCCTGGGCGACGACGGCGGGGTGGTAGCGGTAGCCGGGCGGGGTGACGCCGGTGCCGAAGCGCATCTTGGTCTCCACGCCGAGCGCGCCCAGCCAGGCCCACACGAAGGCGCTGTGGCCCTGGGACGGGACCCAGGGATGGAAGTGGTCCGAGGCCATCACGGTGGTAAAGCCGTTCTGCTCGGCCTGCTTGCAGTAGGTGAGCAGGTCGGTGGGATGGAACTGCTCGAACATGGCGGCGTAACCGATCTCGGCCATGGGACGTGTCTCCTTTGGTGGTTGGGTATTGGGCGTGGTTGGGTATTGTAACACGGCAATCGCGGGAGTTTGTTCCGCCCAGATCCGGCTGACCTCCGGCTTCCAGTTATACGACAATGCGTTCATCGACAGTCAGGTTGGGATCGTGTTCGCGTGAGTTGAAACCTACGAAAATAATCGCGGCAAGTGGGCGCTGAAGCTTACGCTCGGCGACCTGGATCGGCAGCATCGTGAGGGACAGAGCGCGCGAGAGACACGGCCCCAAGCTGATCCCCATTACGTCAGCCGGTTGGAGAAGTCACCGCAAACCACTCCCGCAGGCCGCCTCCCTGGTCTCAGCCCGAGTGGATGGGCTAATCTGGTCTCGCGCTATTCTCCTCTCGGAGCGTGTCATCTAGTTTCCGGTACATGGAGAGGCGCAAATCGAAACTGGGATTCGCGTCGTCCGCGAGTAAGCCTTGTAACTGGTTCTTCAACTGCACCGCGAACCTGCGCAGGCCACATTCCGCATGGAACACCAGTTCACCTTTCCCCGTCGATGTACCCAGGAACTGTCCGGGAAACCATTCGACCGATACCGAGACGGTTTGCTCATGCCGGTCCAGCGTCCACAGATAGGTGCCGGGCGGAATAGACCAGGACGCGACCGCCCACTCGCCGGTAGCGCGCTCTACCCCACGAAGAAGTAGGATCACGGCGTGCGCCAGATCCACTAGGCCGCCGCTGAATGAGCGTGGTAGCTCCAGCGAGGCATCGGCCGTAGTGATGGAGAGCCGCCCATCAGCGTCGGAGGATAAGCCTACCTTCGTCCGGTCCATCCAGCCTCAGTCACCCAGTCCGCTGTTTGATGCTCGCACCAACCAGATCCGCCTCACACTACTGACGTCGGAGTATTCTACGGAAGGACTTTATCAACAACGTCACTAAATTTGTATGGCCTGACAAGTGAGGGCCACCGCCACCCGCGCTCAAACGTCGCGCGGCTCATGAATGCTGCCGCGTCGCAGGTCTCAACTGTATGGCACTTACCATAGCGTGCCATCGCGCCCCACTCGCTGCTATAGTAACCCAGGATCGCACCGAGCTATTACCACGGAAAGAACTCGCCTGTGGCAGTCAACTACAACTCGGCATACCGGCTACACACCGTCCTCACCGAATTCGCCGAGCAACCAGCCGGAACAAGCGCCCTCGCTGCTTGGTCCGCCGTCTTCGGTCTACGGTCCGACGACAAGCATCATGTGTGGATCCAAGCCACTGCTAAACTCAGCTTGATCTTCGACGAGGTCGACCTCCTCGAAGTGAAAATGGAAGGCACCACCTTTCCGCCCGAGACATAGGCACACCAACTAGAGATGATACGCTACGCCCTCGACCCCTCAGGGCTTAACAACCCGGTGTCCAATTACAGCCGCCACATCGACCGATACGTCCTATCCGCGCTGCTGTGGTGCGCGGCTGCACTACCCAGCGACGGCCAGCTGCTGACCGATAACGACCTAGCTGGGCTCAACGCTCAACTGCGCGATTTGAGGGAACTAATCGAGACGGCCTCTCTACCTACGACGCTCATCCACTTTTTCCTCCACCACGTCCGTATACTCGAGGACGCGCTGAGGAACTACAAGGTCCGCGGCCCGACAGCGTTCGTCACCGCCCACGTCTCCGCCGTGCAACACATTGCAGTGAACCATGGCCTGATCGAACGCCATAAAGACGACATCGAAGTCCGCGCAGCTTCCAAGCGACTAGCCGACGTCTGGGAGTGGATTGAGGAACGTGTGCAAGACATAGAGACATCCCACAAGGCACTCACGTACGTCGCCGCCGGTGCCGCTGCTGTCAACGGCGCAGCGCCCCATCTTCTCCCAATCATCTCCGGCATTGCCAATCAACTAAAATAGCACCCATACTCCGCGCTACCACCTCCTCTACCCCAACACCCCATGCCCGCCCCTCTGGCGGACCTCCAGGCACAGGCTATGGCCCATCCGCGGCGTGCTGCAGCCGGCGTCCATCTTCGCATCCATCGTCCCGCCAACAGCATGAGCAGTTTTGACGATTGTCCCCGAGGGATCCCAACCGAACCATCTCCACACCCGTAAACGGTTGGTGCGGATCGGGGCGTGAACGCAGGGCTGCTACAATACGTCCACGACGGAGATCAAGCTTGGGCGGGGGAGCGATGGCGACAGCGCAAGTCGTACAAGAGCAAAGGATCGTCCTGTGCCACGTGAGTTGGGAGACATACGAGCGCCTGCTGGCCGACCACGAGAACAGCAGCGTGCCTCGCTTCACGTATGACCGGGGGGCACTGGAGATCATGAGTCCTCTTCCAAGGCACGAGCGATACAAGCGGGCCATCGAGTCGATGATGGATGCCGTGGCGATAGAGTTAATGGTCGAGGTGTATGGTCTCGGCTCGACGACCTTCCGGCGCGCGGACCTGGATCGTGGATTCGAGGCCGATAGCTGCTTCTACATTCAGAACGAGGCAAGCGTTCGCGGCAAGGATCGCATCGAGCCCCGGACAGACCCGCCGCCCGACCTGGTGGTGGAGATCGAGATCACGCACCCGTCGATTCCCAAGCTGCCCATCTACGCCCAGTTCGGCGTCCTAGAGGTGTGGCGCTACGATGGTGAGCGGCTGGAGATCCTGGTGCTCGAAGGGTCCGAATACGTCGCGCGCACCCACAGTCGAGCCATCCCCGCCATAACGGCGCAAGCGGTCGCTGACCTACTCGCCGAAGGCGATGGGCTGGGGAACAGCGCCTGGCTGCGGAGGGTGCGCGCGTGGGCGCGGGACCTCGGTGATGAGGGCGAAACAGACGCCTAGACACCGTCAGTTGCGCCGCGGCTTCGGGGCCTTGCAAGAGGCTGCCCCCTATGACAGTCCCACAACCCGACGTTCAGCGTGAGGATGAGCACATGCACCGGTACGCGCGACAGGTGGTCTTCCCACCCGTGGGGGAGGATGGACAGCGGCGGCTGCTCGGCTCCACCGTGCTCATCGCTGGCTGCGGCGCTCTCGGCTCGGGGATCGCGGAACTGCTTGCGCGCGCGGGCGTTGGGACGCTCCGACTCGTGGACCGCGACTATCTGGAACTGCACAACCTCCAGCGGCAGTCGCTCTACGACGAGCGGCTGCTCGCCGAGGCGCTGCCCAAGGCGGTCGCCGCCGCCCGGCGCATCAGGGAGATCAACTCCAGCATCGTCGCCGAGGCCCATCCCACCGACCTGACCGGCGACAACGTGCTGGAACTCTTCGACGGCGTGGATGTCGTGCTCGATGGCACGGACAACTGGGAGACGCGCTACCTGCTCAACGACGCGGCGGTGCGGACGGGTACGCCCTGGGTGTACGGCGGCGTCATCGGCGCGACGGGGATGAGCATGTCGATCGTGCCGGGGAGAACGCCGTGCCTGCGCTGTATCTTCCCCGATCCGCCCCCGCCGGGCGGGGACACGTGCGAGACGGCGGGGGTGCTCGGTCCCGCGGTGTGGATGGTCGCCTCGGTGCAGGCGATGAGCGCACTCCGCATCCTCCTCGGTGACCCGCCCGCGGCGCGGCTCACCACGGTGGACGCGTGGAATGCGGGGACCGAAGGGCTGGACCTCGGTGATCCCGTCCCAGGCTGCCCGGCGTGCGACCTTCGGACGGGGGAGTTCCTGAATGGCGCGCGCGGGACGGGCGTTCGGCTCTGTGGCAGGAACAGCGTGCAGATCGCCGCCCGTCCCGGCACGCGTCTGGACCTGGGCGCTGTGGCGATCCGGCTCGGGTCCATCGGCGCCGTTCGCCACAACGAGCACCTGCTGAAGCTCCATGTGGACGGCCATGGCCTCACGCTCTTCGCGGACGGCCGGGCGATCGTGAGTGGCACGGAAGACGAGTCCGTCGCCCGCTCGTTGTATGCGCGGTACATCGGGCATTGAGGGGTCCTGACCGTGGCTAGGGTGTTCACCTCGGCGCTCGAGGCGCCGTTCGGTGATTCAGGGCCGTGCTGGTGGTTCCTGTTCCGCGACGGGCAGCTGCTCGTAACGAAGGACGAACAGGGCACGACCGTTCCCCAAGCGCGCACGCCGACCGACCTGGGGCTCCGCGTCGCCGCGCCGCATTACCTCGGCGCCCTCGACGGCTGCGGCTGCTTCACGGCGGAACTCGATGCTGATGCGCCGCTCCCGAACAGCGCGGGCCTGGAGCCGTTGCGGGCACTCTACGGGCAGCTCAATGATGATCTCTTCGCGGTGGCCGGGCGGGCCGTGCAGATCGTGGACTGGGATCGCACCCATCGCTACTGCGGACGGTGTGGCACAGAAACCGAGCCGATGCCGGGCGAGCGGGCGAAGCGCTGCCCCTCGTGCGGCCTGATCGTGTATCCCCGCCTTTCGCCAGCGGTGATCGTGCTGGTCACGCGCGGCGACGAGGTGCTGCTCGCGCGCAGCCCCCACTTCCCCGGTCAAATGTACAGCGTGCTCGCCGGCTTTGTGGAGCCGGGGGAGTCATTGGAGGAAGCGGTAGCGCGCGAGATCGGGGAGGAGACCGGCATCGCGGTGAAGGAGATCGCGTACTTCGGCAGCCAACCGTGGCCCTACCCCAACTCGCTGATGATCGGCTTCACCGCGGCGTATGCCGGTGGGGATCTCGTGATAGACGAACGAGAGATCGCGGACGCGGGCTGGTACCGCAGGGACGCCCTCCCAGACATCCCCGGCAGGCCGAGCATCGCGCGCCGCCTGCTCGACTGGTGGATCGAGCAGGGTACGCCGGATTGAGCGTGGTGGTGGGTTCCGGTTAGCATGGACCATTGAGTACAGGGCGCAACCATCCAATCGCCACGGCAGGCGGCTCGCTGGTCAGAAATGGGGTGCCGATGATCCAGGCGCGTGACCTCGTCAAGCGCTACGGCGCGCGCGAGGCGGTGCGCGGGATGAGCTTCGACGTTGCGCCCGGCGCGCTGTACGGTTTCCTGGGGCCGAACGGCGCAGGCAAGACGACGACGATCAAGATGCTGACCGGATTGCTCAAGCCCACCTCCGGCACGGTGCACATCGCGGGCGTTGACGTGGTGCAGCACCCGCTGGAGGCGAAGCGCCGAATCGGGCTGGTGCCGGACGAGCCCGTCCTCTTCGAGAAGCTGACCGCGCTGGAATACCTCTCGTTCATCGCGGACGTGTACGGCGTGCCCAGGGAGGTCGCGCGCTCGCGGTCCGTCGAGTTGCTGGAGATGTTCGAGCTCTCCGGGGCGGCGAAGGAGTTGATCGGCGGCTACTCCCATGGCACGCGCCAGAAGTGCGCCCTCGCCGGCGCGCTGCTGCACGAGCCGGATGTCCTGTTCCTCGACGAGCCGACGGTCGGCCTCGACCCGGCAAGCGCACGGCTCATCAAGGACCTGCTACGCGCCATTGTGGCCCGCGGCGGCACCGTGTTCATGGCGACGCATATCCTGGAGATCGCTCAAGCGCTCTGTACGGAGATCGGCATCGTGCAGCATGGGCGGATCATCGCCTCGGGCACCATCGCGGAGCTGCGCGAGCGCGCCAGCGCCGGTGCGGACCAGAGCCTGGAGGACATCTTCCTGCGGCTGACCGGCTCGACCGAGGAACGCGCGGTCGCCGAGTACCTGCGGTGAGCCTGTGAGCACCTGGACCCTGCTGCGGCTGCTCCGATTGCGCGTCGTCGTTCGGTCGTTCACCGGGTTGCGGGGGCCGCAGCTCCTGCAGCGGCTCTCGCTCGCCGTGCTCGGGCTGGTCGTGTTCGGTGGCGTGCTGGCCTTCGCCACAGCGCTCTTCGGTGCGCTGCAGGGGATCCCGGACGGACCAGCGATAGCCGAAGCCGCGGTTTCCGGGAGCCTTACCGCGGCGGTCTTTGTCGAGCTGTTCTTCGGGCTAACCACCGCGGTGTACTCGCTATATCTCTCCAGGGACCTGCCGCTGCTGGCCACGATGCCGATCCGGGAGCGGACGATCTTCGCGTACAAGTACTGGGAGACGCTCGCCGCGAACGCCACGCTGTACGCCGTGTTGTGGCTGCCGTTCCTGCTCGGGTTCGGGTTTGCGACCCGCGCGGGGGTGGCATACTACCCGCTCCTGGCGCTTACATCGGTGCTGATCCTGATGATCCCGACCGGCCTCTCGATCCTGCTGATCATGCCCATCATGCGGCTCATCCCCGCGGGCAGGGCGAAGGAGATCATCGCAGTCCTGTGGACGCTGATCGGGGTCGGGATATGGGCAACGTTTCAGGTGCTGACCCGTCCGGGCAGGGGGAGCGTGCTCAGCGGGCAGTTCCGCACCGTGCTCGACGCGCCGGTCTTCGGCGTCCCGCCCGG
>JADDPA010000132.1:0-993 GCA_016782125.1 Thermobaculum sp. | reverse complement strand
GCGGCTTGCTGCCGCTCGGGGCGCTCGCGATCCTGATGTACGCCGTGGCCCTCGCCATCGTGCCGTGGGCATATACCGCCGGGTGGGTAGGCATCGGGGAAGTGGGACGCCGGGTGCGGGGCGCGGGCTGGGCCGGGCGAGTGTTCGGGCGGCTCCCGGCGGACCTTCGCGCCGTGGTCATCAAGGACCTCACGACGTTCCCGCGCGACCTGCGGCAGCTCGCCAGCATGGCGGCCGTGGCCGCGGTCGGCATCGTCATCACGCTCGTGAACAGCCCGGCGGGGGAGACTGGCAGCAGGCCCGCACTGGCCGATCTCCTGCCATATCTGACGGTGGGCGGCATCGGGGGGCTCAGTGCGTCGCAGTCAGCGAACCTCGCGATTGGCGGGGAGGGACGCGCGTACTGGCTGCTCGCCGCCGCGCCGATTCGAACCTGGCGGCTCCTGCTGGCGAAGTGGATCGTCGCGTTCTTCCTCGGCATCTGCACGGTGGCGCTCGCGCTGCTCGTCGTCTCCTTGCGGGGCTTCTCCGCCACGGGGTTGCTCGTCGGGCTCGGTGCGGGCGCCCTGACGACGGCGCTCATCGCCACGTACGCGATCGGCATCTCCGCCAGCTTCCCGCGGTTCGACTGGGACAACCCCCGCTACGCGGTCTCGACCCTGGGCGGCTTGATCCTCGGGCTGTGCATCTTCTGGATGGCCACTGCGGGCGGGGCAGCGGCCGGGCTCATCTATGCGTTAGACGGAGTGTTCCCGCTATGGGCCGCGCTGGTGGCGGGGGTTCTCGCGTGGCTGATCGCCGCCGCCATCCCGGCCACGCTGCTTCTCGCGCTCGGGCACCGGCGGCTCTCCCATATGGATTGGGAGTTGTAAGCGAGGAAGCATGGCTGTAGAGACGTCATATATGACGTCTCTACTTTGGCCACAGAGGAACGAGCACAGTTTGTTCGCTCCGATCAAGACGACAGCCGTGCAGCCTGTACCTGGCTTGAGT
>JADDPA010000194.1:9033-12579 GCA_016782125.1 Thermobaculum sp. | reverse complement strand
AGTCGCCCCCCGGCCGGCTCGACCTGCCAGATTGAACGGCTTAGCGCCGCGAGGTCCGGTAATACGGTGTCGTGGGCGAGCTGACGTCCGCGAACGTGACGCCCTTGCGTGCAAGGACGTGCCGAAGCACCTGCGCCTTGACGCCGACTCGTTCAGCGTCCCCTAGCACAGCCGTCCATCCCGCGGTCGAGACAAGGGTGTACCCGGTACCAGGGCTGTAGGTGAGCTTCTCGACGACGGGACGTACCTCGTCCGGCAACTCGGCGTACAGCGTGAGCAGAAACACCAGGTGCTCGGCATCGACCTTCTCACCGGGCTGCATCGCCGGCGCGTCGGCCACCTCAATCGTCGGCAGGCGTGAGGTCGTGGACACCTCCTCGATGACGTACCCGGTCTCATCTATGAGGAAGCTCTTGCCCGCGACACGCCAGACAGCACGAGGAACCCGCTCGGAGACGGCAATATGTACCGTGCGCGACAGATCGACATCGACTTCGGCTCGGGCGATATGGGGCACACGCTCCAGCCGTGCCTCGACCGTTGCGGGGCGGGCGCGCCAGAGATTCGTGCCCGACACCCCACTGAGCCGAGCCACCTCCACGGTCGTAAGCTGTTCTGTGCCTTCCACGCGGATGTGCTGGACCTTGAAGGTGCTGGACCGGGGGACCGCATACACACCGTAGCCAACCGCGAGCAGGAGCAGGAGCAGTGCACCCCGAATCGCGAGACCAAACCAGGTGAGTCTGGCCTGCACGGCGCGCGGTTCGCGAAAAATCAAGCTTCCGACGGCAACCCAGAACAATCTCCGCATCAACGTACCTCCCGTCCTATACTCTGCTGACGCTCGCCATGGCGCTCCATCGCGAGCGCGACGAGTGTGCGGACCAGATCCGGATAGTCAATGCCGCTGGCCTGCCACAACATCGGAAACTGACTGATGGGCGTGAAGCCGGGGATGGTGTTGATCTCGTTGAGGTAGATATCGCTGCCAACGAGGAAGAAGTCGACGCGCGCCATGCCAGCAGCATCGACCTCCTGAAATGCCCGCACGGCGTATTCTCGCATCTGATGGGATATGTCGTCCGGGACGTCTGCCGGTATCTGGGATCGCGCCGTCTCGCCAACGTACTTCGCCTCATAGTCGTAGAACTCCGCCCCCGGCAGTACCTCGCCCACGACCGATGCCTGCGGCTCATCGTTGCCGAGGACCCCACACTCCAACTCACGCGCCTCAAGCCCTTGCTCGACAATCAGCCGCCGATCGAAGCGGGCGGCCAGGTCGAGCGCGTCCGCGAGCTCGTTGCGATCGCGTACCTTGCTGATCCCCACGCTCGACCCCAGGTTAGCGGGCTTCACGAACATCGGGTACGGGATCTGCTCTTCCAGCGCGCGAAGCATTGTCTCGGGGTTCTGCCGCCACTCCGAGCGAAGCAGCCCCGCATACGGTGCGATCGGCAAGCCGGCCGCACGGAACGCCGCCTTCATCGCCAGCTTATCCATGCTCAGCGCGGAGCCGAGCACGCCGGCGCCCGCGTAGGGAACGTCTGCAAGCTCCAGCATCCCCTGGATCGTTCCGTCCTCACCGAACGGTCCGTGCAGCAGCGGAAACACGACATCCACCGCGCCCAGCGCTTCCACGACAGATCTCGGCGTGCGGTCCGCGAGGGCAAGCGTACGGATGTCCTCACCGGCGGAAAACAGCGCGGACTGCCCGAGCATCCGCAGGGCGCTCTCGCCAAGCTTCCAGCGCCCCTCGCGGGAGATGCCGAGCGGTAACACCTGTATCTCCGTGTCTCGCAGCGCGCGCATCATGGCTATCGCACTGGCGACCGAAACGTCGTGCTCCGCCGACCGGCCGCCGAACAGCAGCAGTAACCGTACAGGCTGGGCGTTCACCACTCCCCCTTAAACTCTATCTCCGTTTCGAGCGCAACGCCGGATCGCTCCAGTACCGTCGCGCGCACCAGATCCACGAGGGAGCGGACGTCCGCGGCCGTGGCGTTTCCCGTATTGATGATGTAGTTGGCGTGTTTCGGCGACACCATCGCGCCGCCGATCCGCGTGCCCTTCAGGCCGAGGCTCTCGATGAGAATACCGGCATGCGTTCCTGGTGGATTCTTGAACGTGGACCCGACGCTCGGCTCTGTTGGCTGCTTGCGCTTCCGCTCGGCAAGGAAGCCCTGGATTCGCCCTGTAATCGCGTCCGGATCTTCGCGACGTAGCCGATGCCGCACCCGCAGCACGACCGGCAGGTCGAGCTCCCCGCGCTTGATCGTACTGCTGCGGTACACAAATCCCAGAGCCTCATTCGACACGACGCGCAAGTCTCCCTCGGAGGTGAGGCCATCGACCTCCGTCAGCGTGTCCACGGTAACGCCACCGTATGCGCCCGCGTTGCCCACGACCGCACCGCCCGCCGTGCCGGGGATGCCGACACCCCACTCCAACCCGGCGAGTCCCTGTGTGGCCAGACGCTTCGCCGCGGTCGGCAAGAACGTTCCGCTCTCCAGCTCAACTTCGGTACCGGCGTCGTCCTCTTCGACCACCCGGACGCCACGGCTGATGCTCTTGATGATGAGGCCCCGAAAGCCGCCGTCGCCCATGACGATGTTGCTGCCCGATCCCAGGATTAGGTACGGCGCGCCCTCCGCCAGCGCCAAGCGCACGGCGCGTTCGAGTTCGATGCTGTTCTTCGCGACGGTGAACCGATCGGCAGGACCGCCCACCTTCACCGAGGTGTGCTTGGAGAGTGGCTCCCTAGTTTCGATTACCGGTTGCTCCACAGTGCCGCTCATCCGCCCGCTCCCGCGGCTCGTATATGCTCGAGTAGGTGGGGACCAAGCTGGGTGACATCTCCGGCACCCACGGTGAGCACAAGCACACCCGGCTCTGCATCCGCCGCAATGCGCGTGGCAGCTCCCTCAACGCCGCCGGCGTACACGGCACCAGGACCGGCCAACTGTGCGAGTCGCCCGCCCGAGACTTCCGGATCAGCCTGCTCCCTGGCGGCATAAACATCGAGCACGTATGCGCGGTCGGCGAGCCGCAACGCCTCGGCAAACTCGTCCATCAAGTCACGAGTGCGACTGTATGTATGCGGCTGGAAGGCGATCCATATCTGCCGATCCGGATACAGCTCGCGAGCGCTCTGCAGGATCGTCCGAACCGCAGCGGGATGGTGGGCGTAGTCATCGATCACCAGCACACCGCCCGCTTCGCCTTTGTGCTCCCACCGACGGGACACCCCTCGGAAACTCTCGACCGCCGCTCGCACGCTGTCGAGCGACGCGCCGGCCCGAACTGCCACGGCAATCGCGCCCGCGAGGTTGTTGCGGTTGTAGTAGCCCGGTAGAACGGTCCGCAGGCCGCGCAGGACGCCGCCGGGATGAGCAACGTCCACCCACGTATAGCCCTCCGAGGTCCCGACCACCGTGGGCCGCCAGTCCGTTCCCTCACCATCGCCGTATGTCTCGATGCGCAGGCCGCGAGCTGCCGCGACGGAGCGCGCCAGGGACAGCGCCCCGGCATCGCCGGCAAAGACCACGA
>JADDPA010000194.1:0-8989 GCA_016782125.1 Thermobaculum sp. | reverse complement strand
GCCGTTACATCGGCAAGGTCGGCATACGTGTCGGGATGGTCCATCTCGATGCCGGTCACCACCGCTATATCCGGGTGCAGGTGCAGAAACGAACGGTCGAACTCGTCGGCCTCCGCGACGAACCACTGTCCTGCGCCGTAGCGCCCGCCGAGGTCCCAGCCGACGGGAACACCGCCGATAAGCACGGAGGGATCAAGACCACTCTGCATGAGCATCATGGCGATCAGGCTCGTGGTGGTCGTCTTGCCGTGCGTGCCGGCGACCGCGACACCCTGTCGCTCGCTCATGAGCTGCCCCAGGAGCGCGGCGCGCTTGACGAGCGGCACGCCGAGCCTGCGCGCCTCGG
The DNA here is from genome assembly GCA_016782125.1 of Thermobaculum sp. GTDB lineage: Bacteria > Chloroflexota > Chloroflexia > Thermobaculales > Thermobaculaceae > JACDAU01. The sequence goes on along the minus strand of JADDPA010000194.1, from coordinate 8,643 downwards.
CAACATCAGGCGCTCCCGAAGCTGCGCGCGTCGTGATCACACGACCAGCGCTCGCCGCGTGTGCCGCGTCATGCCCCTCGTAGATCCGCGCCCCACGGGAGGCAAGCATCCGCGTCGCGTCGTTGGGGTACAGGTCACAACCGCTCACGGCCTCACCCGTGGCAAGCAGGATAGCCGCAAGCGAGCTCATGCCTGCACCGGCAATGCCCACAAAGTGCGTAGGGGCTGCCGTTTGCCCCATCAGCCCCTCAGCTTCGGAAGCCGGTTGACCGCCCAGTTGAAACCGACGACCAGCATCGCGAGTAGTCCGACCATGACCAGCACCATGAACGCGGATGCGGTCCAGCCCGTGAGCACACTGACTGCGGGGAATGGGGATACCTCCACGTTCAATCCGCGGCGAGAGCCAGGCACCAGGAAGAGTTGGCGTAATCGCCCGGAGCCGGCCACGTCCTGAACACGCGCACTCACGATCGCAAGGAGGAGAAGCACGTTCAGCGCACCGATCGCGCCCCCCGCCGCACGACGCAGCCGCCCCGCCCCCGTTCCCCGGCCAAGGGCACTCCCGACGCTGTACGCTGCGGCCACGAACAAAATCGTACACACCAGGATGACGATGTTATCGGGAAGCCTGTTGATGGTCCGCTCCAGATTCGGTCCACCGACCCCAGCCGCGCTGGCAACCTCGGTCCCGATGCGGGCGAGCAGGCGTAGGATGGCAAGCATCAACGCACGGAGCGCGTCGAAGGCGAGCATCACGACCCCCAGCAGACCGGCCGTCACGCCCTCCGCGATCCAGGATCGCCGCAATCCCACGACCACACCGAGTGCCAGGAACGGGAGCAAAAGAATCGCTCCCGAAACACTTACCTCCTGCATTATACCCTCCCTCCTGCCGGTTGGACCCGGCGCGTGCGGCCACGCGCACGGTTGCGGCCCTCCCGAGCCTTCGGCGCCTCGGCGTACCGCGACACGTTCAGCAGCACGCCCACGGCGGAGAGCAGGACGACCAGCGAACTCCCCCCGAGTGAGATAAACGGCATCGGGATGCCGGTGAACGGAACGGTGAGCGAGATCACCGCGATGTTCAGCAGCGACTGAAACACGATCCACGCCGTGACCCCAGAGGCAAGCAAGGCGCCAAAGGGGTCGCGGCACCGGAGTGCGATGCCGAAGCCCCGGACTGCGAGCACAATGACGAGTGCCAGAACAACAGCGCCACCGAAGAACCCCAACTCCTCGCCTACGATTGCCATGATGCCATCCGTGCGCGCCTCCGGCAGCCACCCAAACTTCTGGCGGCTCACTCCAAGCCCCCGGCCCACCAGGCCACCCGAACCGAGCGCCAGGAGCGACTGGATTGGCTGATAGCCTTTGGAGAGCGGATCGCTCCACGGGTCCAGAAAGGTGGTCAGCCGATCCAGCCGGTAGCTCGCGCTGAAGATAAGCGCGGTGAATGCGCCTGCGGCGAGCACCGTCGCGCCCGCAAGCTGCGGGAGATGGGCGCCAGCCACGAAGAACATCGTGCCGCCGGTCGCGACGAAGATGAGCGACGTGCCCATGTCCGGCTCGAGCATGATCAGGCCGACCAATAGCCCGAGGATGATACCGAACGGGATCAGACCGTACCACAGATTCCGTACCTTCTCGCCTTTCTGCGAGAGCCAGTCGGCGGCGTAGATCACGAAGGCCAGTTTCGCGAACTCACTGGGCTGCCCCTGCAACGGTCCTATGCGGATCCAACGGCGCGCGCCGTTGATCTCGGGACTGATGGAGAGCGGAGCAAAGACGACGACCGCGAGCAGGACCACGGCCAGGACCATCAACGGCACGCTCAAGCGCCGCCACTGGTGGTACTCGACTCTGCTGAACACGACGAGCGCTATGCACCCGAGCACCAGCCACTGGACGTGGCGTACGAGGAAATGCGAGGCCGAGTCGTGTGCCAGGAACGCCTCAGCGGAGGTAACGCTGTAGATCATCACGACACCGAGCATGAGCAAGGCAACCACCGGGGCCAGGACCCAGCCGTCGATAGGCCCCGCTTTCGCCAGTTGTGCCCGCGCGGAGCTCACCGCCATCTCGTGCCTCCTAGCTGCTCCCGAGAAGCCTCCGCACGGACTGCCGAAACATCTCGCCGCGCTGGAACTCGTTGTCGAACATCCCGAAGCTCGCGCAGGCTGGCGAAAACAGAACGGTGTCGCCCGGTCTCGCCGCGTCATGCGCCTCTTCCACGGCGGATTGTAGGTCGCGGTGCAAGCTCGTTTCCAGGGCGGGGCATCGTTTGTAAACCTCTGTTTGCAACTCAGGGGTGGCGCTCCCGTCCAGCAGGACCAGGCGGGAGACGCGGCGGCAGAGGAGGTCCGCAAGCTCGCCGAACGATACGCGCTTCGAGGCACCGCCCGCGATCAGCAGTACTCGCCCTTCCACGCCAGCAAGTGCCGCCATCGTGGAGGCCGGCACTGTGCTGGTTGTGTCGTTGATATAGTGCACACCGTCGATCTCCGCGACGAGCTCCATCCGGTCGGGCAGGCCGGCAAAGGTACGCAATCCCTCCGCGATCTGCTCGGGTGGGACGTTATTCGCCGCGGCGAGGGTGGCCACCGCTGCCGCGTTGAGCGCGTTGTGCCGGCCCGCGAGCGCCAGCTCATCGAGTCGCAGGAGCGGGCGGGTCGTTTCCGGCGTGCGCAAGACGAGATCCCGAGCCGTCAGAACACCGCCCAACCCCCCGTGATCGTCGGCGCCAAACCAGCGAACCTGTGCCGGGCAGTCGGACACGAAGGTGCGGACGACCGGATCGTCGTGGTTGAAGACGGCGACATCCTCGTCGCGCTGGTACCGGTATATCTCCCGCTTCGCGTCGGCATAATCCGCCATGTCGCGATACCGGTTGAGGTGATCTGGCGCGAGGTTCGTCACGCAGGAGATGTGTGGCCCGATTCGAGTCTCGGCGAACGACTCAAGCTGCCAGCTCGAAAGCTCCAGCACAACCGGCGTGTCCGGACCGATTGCGGGCAGTGCATCGAGGGCCGAGACCCGCAGGTTCCCCGCAACTACGGTGTCCGGCCGGGCCAGCCGGAGGACATGTCCGAGCCACGCGGTAGTGGTGCTCTTCCCCTTCGAGCCAGTGATCGCGGTGATCGGCGCGGGGCAGGCGGCCCAGAACAGGTTCATCTCCATGAGCACGGGCACCCCGTTCTCGCGCGCAAGCCGAAGCCACGGCGACTCGCGCGGCACCGCCGGATTTCTCACGATGAAGTCGGCAGCCAGTACATCACGCGCCCGATGCTCGCCGAGCACGTACTCAATCGGCAGGCCGTGCAGGCTCTGCAACGCCGAGGCAAGTTTCTCCGGTGAGCGCAGGTCGGTGACAGTCACTCGTGCCTCGTGCTCCACGAGGTAGCGAGCCACGCCCTCGCCGCCGCCGTGGACCCCCAGGCCCAGAACCAGAGCCTGCTTGCCTTCGAGGGAGCGGATACCACTGCTCACGGAATGCTGAGGGCGAGCGCCACACCAAGCATCGCGGCCACCATGCCGACGAGCCAGAAGCGCATCGCTATCTGCGTTTCCGCCCAGCCGATCAGCTCGAAGTGGTTGTGCAGCGGCGCCATCTTGAACAGGCGCTTGCCGTTGGTCGCCTTGAAGTACAGCACCTGCAGGATGACGCTGAGGGTGACCGCGACGAAGACGATGCCGACAACCGGCAGGAGCAGCCACTGTCCGGTCATCAGCGCGACCACGGCGAGCAGTGCGCCGAGCGACAGCGCGCCCGTGTCGCCCATGATCACCTCCGCGGGATGCGCGTTGTACCACAAAAACGCGAGCAGGCCGCCCACGGTCGTGAAACAGAGCGTCACGAGGAAAGCCTGCCCCTGCAGGAAAGCGATGATGCCGTACGCCGCGAACGCGAGCGCGAGCAGACCGCCCGCCAGCGTGTCGAGGCCGTCCGTGAGGTTCACGGCGTTGCTGGTGCCCACGATCACGATGAAGGCCACAGGGACATACCACAGGCCGAGGGAATATCGACCGAGAACCGGCACGTTGATGGCGTCGAGCCGGAACGGACCAGCGGGCCAGTACAGTACCAACGCGGCAGCGATCCCGAAGAGCGAGAGCCACGAGAACTTGAACCGCGCCGTCACGCCGGTGCGCTTGCCCCCGGCGAGGTTCAGCAGGTCGTCCACCGCCCCCAGGATTCCGGTCGACAGCACAACAGTGAGAGGCAGGAGGATAGAGAGCCGTCCCTGACCGACGCTGTTGAACACCGCGTTGACCAGAAACACGCCGAGCACGATCATGATTCCGCCCATCGTGGGAGTGCCCTGCTTCACCAGATGGGTGCTCGGCCCCTCGATTCGTATCTTCTTCCCGATCCCCATGCTGCGCAAGCGGGAGATCGTCGGGCGTCCGATAAGCCACGTGACGATGAACGTGAACCCAGCGAGGAAGAGTGCTTCCCTGACGACACTCGGCCTCGCATTCCTGGCCTGCTCGAGCGTCGAGAACCAGAGATCGCCATGCTGCGCGAACGAGTTCACGGGTGCTCCCCGCCCGGCACGCTCAACGCCGCGGCCAGCTTGTCGAGCCCCATAACCCGCGAACCCTTCAGCAGCACCGTATCATTTTGGCCAAGGGTCTGCCGCAGCGCAATAAGAGCTTCGTCCGCAGAGGCAAAGACATGAACCGAACTCGTCGGCATTCCGGCCTGGAGCGCGGCCTCGGCAGTATGGCGGCTCAGCGGACCGACGGCGTGGAGTGCATCACACACCTCCGCGGCGCGCATTCCCACCCGGCGGTGGCCCTCCTCGGCAAAGTCCCCGAGCTCAGCCATGTCGCCGAGTACCGCGACTTTGCGGCCTTCGATGTCCGCGAGCAGATTGAGCGCGGCGAGCGTGGAGGTCGGATTAGCGTTGTAGGTGTCATCGAGGATGGTGCTCCCATTGACGCCAGGAGCCACCATGAGCCGCAGGCCCGGTTCGAGGCTCCGGATCGCGGCGATGATTTGCTCATCCGCGATGCCCTCGGCGTGCGCGACCGCCACCGTCGCCAGCACCGTGTGGACGCTGTGGCGGCCCAGCAGCGGCGCCTTGACGTTTGGGTACGTTGCGCCGCCGATGCGCAGCCGGAAGCAGATTCCCTTCAGCCCGTCGCTGACTATCTCGTCCGCGGAAACCCTTGAATCGGGATCGAGACCATACCAGAGCACGGGACACGGGGCGACATCCGCCATCTTCCGGACGTGCGGATCATCGCGGTTGAGGACGGCCAGGCCGTTGCCGGGCAGGCAGCGCACGAGCTCGCTCTTTGTCTCGGCGATGCGCTCAAGCGTGCCCATCCGGCCGATATGGGCGTACCCGACGTTGGTTACCACCCCGATGTCCGGTCGAGCCAGGGAGCAGAGATACTCGATCTCACCCATCGCGTATGCCCCACCCATCTCCAGCACCGCCACCTGCACCTCCGGGCGCAGCGACAGCAAAGAGAGCGGCAGCCCAATCTCGTTGTTGTGGCTCTTCTGGCTCCGATGGGTAACGAAGGCGCTGCTCAGCACCCAGGCAAGCACTTCCTTCGTGCTCGTCTTCCCGACACTCCCGGTGATGCCGACAACGCGGGCGGGCATCTTGGCCCGCCAGTAGGCGCCGAGCTGGCCGAGGGCATCGACGGTTCCCGGCACTTGCACGAACGCCACGCCAGACGGTGCGGGTTCCTCGGGGAGTTGAGAAAGGAGGATGGCACGCGCGCCATTCTCGATCGCACCGGGAATGTACCGGTGACCATCGGACTGTTCGCCCGGCAGTGCAACAAACAGATCGCCCGGCTGCACCGTCCGGTGGTCCGTGGCAACCGACCCGATCTGTTCGTCAAGGTCGATCGCGTGGACCGCAACGAGGTTGCCGCCCGTTGCCACCTGGATATCGCGAATCGTTAGCATCGTCCTATGATACCCTACGGCGCTTGCGTGCCCAATGTGGCCCGCTTGTCTGGGGGTATGTTCATATAGGCGTACAGGCGCCGGGCGAGATTCTTGAACGCCGGCGCCGCGACCTCCGAGCCCCAGGGAGACTTCCGTGGCTGGTCGATCTTGACTAGGACGATGAACTTCGGGTTCTTCACCGGCGAGTAGCCGACGAACGAGGCGATCGTGAGCTTCGGGTCGTAGCCACCGGTCTTGCTGGGAATCGACGACGTGCCCGTCTTCCCGCCGATCGTGTACCCATCGAGACGAGCGACCTGGTACTCACCCTCTTCCACGACGGTCTGCATCATGCCCTTCAGCGTCGCGGCGACCTCCGGCTTGAGCACGCGGCGCACGACCGTCGGCTTGTTCTCCCGCACGACCTGACCATCGCGCACGACCTTCGAGACGACGTAGGGACGCATCAGGAGCCCGCCGTTCGCGACGGCCGCCTCTGCTGTGATGAGCTGCAGTGGCGTGACGCCGATGCCTTGGCCGTACCCGTTGGTGTACAAGTTGATGGGCGACCAGTTGGGGCTTGATGGCAGAACAAGCATCCCTTCCGTCTCGCCCTGCAGGTCGACGCCGGTCGGGGAGCCGAAGCCGAAGTCGCGCAGGCGCCGGTAGAACGCGTCCTTGCCGACCTTCGTGCTGACATACGACGCGCCAACGTTCGCGGAGTTCATGAGCACTTCCGTCATACTCTCGTTGGGATGCGCACGGCCGTCCCAGTTGTGGACGGTGAAGCCGTCAACGTTCACGTAGCCCCGGTCGTTGATCCGCGTGTCCGGGGTGATAACACCCTCGGCGAGACCTGTCGCCATCGTAATGATCTTGAAGGTGCTCCCCGGCTCGTAAAGCTGGCTGATCGCCGGGTTCACAAATCTGCTGGCGTCCTGCTGTTCGTTGAACTTCTCCGGCTCGTAGCTCGGCGCGGAGGCCATCGCGAGGACCTCACCCGTTTCCGGCCGCATAACGATGATTGTCCCGCCCTTCGCGCGCTGCTCCTTCACCGTGCGCGCGAGCTCATCCTCCGCGTAATACTGGATCGTGCTGTCGATCGTGAGCTGTACGTCCGCTCCAGTCTCCGGTGGCACTATCTGCTGCCGAGCGATGGCCAGCCAGTTGCCACTGTTGTCTTGCTCCGCGCGGATGATGCCTGGCTTCCCCTCCAGGAATGCGTTGTACTTGCCCTCAATGCCGTACGAGCCCCGGTTCTCGAAATTCGCGAAGCCTAGCACATGCGATGCAAGCGAGCCGTTCGGATACACGCGAGCGGGCAGTGGCTCCAGTCCCAGCCCGTAGATATCGAGCGCGCGCACCGCCTCACTCTGTTGCGGGGTGAGACGCGTGGCAAGGGACACCCATTGCCCCTCCTGCTGGAGCTTCGCCTCCAGCTCGGCGGCAGGCATCTTGAGGATTCCCGCAAGCTGTTTCGCTATCTCACCGGCCTCGTCGTCAGCAATATTGCTCGGGTCGGCATAGAGGCGATCCAGGTTGCGATTGGCGGCGAGAGTGGTGCCGTTGCGATCCTTGATTGTCCCTCGCGGGGCGGTGATCGCGCGCTCGAGCGTATGGGCGACCTGAGCCTTGCCCCCAAGGAAGCTGTTCTGCATCACCTGAACGTAAAAGAGCTTGCCTATCAGGAGCAGGCCGGCAAACACCGCGACGCCGAGCGCCAGCCGCAGGCGCCACATCGGCAAGCCCGAACCACCATTGATGACGTTTGCCCGCTGCATCAGCGCCCCTCCCCTCTCGCCACATCCGAGGCGCGAAGCTCTGCGGGCTGAACCGGCACGCGCACATACGTGTACTCCTCAACGCGCCGCATCTTCAGCCGCAGGCGCGCATATTTCTCGATCGTGGGCAGGCTCTCAAGATTATCTCGTTCGTACATCAAGTTCTCCGCCTCACGATTGGCCGCCGCTTGCTGGATCTGCACCTGTTGGATTTCGTAGCCGAGGACAGCGACTCGGCTCGTCTGCAAGAGGTACAACAGGCAGGTAAGGGAGAGCAGGGTGACACCCACCATGAAAAGAGTGGCCGAGCTCATCTCGAAATACCACGGAAAGCGTTCGCGCTGGGTGCGCGCCGCGCGGATCGGACTGCTCTGGAACTTCGGGGTACGGGTCAACACGGCCACGGCAGCAACTCCTAAAGCTTCTCAGCAACACGCAGACGAGCGCTGCGGCTGCGGCGGTTGACGGTCAATTCCTCCTGCGCTGGTTTTCCCGCCTTGCGAGAGACCAGGCGGAGCACGGGAACATGGCCGCAGGTGCATATAGGCTGGCGGGGCGGGCAGATACATCCCGTACTCTCCTCGCGAAAGTACGTCTTCACGATGCGGTCCTCCAGCGAGTGAAACGCGATAACGGCGATCCGGCCCCCGGGGCGCAGTACGTCGATTGCAGCGCGCAGCCCGACCTCCAGCGCACCAAGCTCATCATTCACGAGGATGCGTAGCGCCTGAAACGTTTTGGTTGCGGGGTGTGTGCGCCCGCGCGGCCTGCCGGTCGCGCCCGCGACCGTCTCCGCAAGCTGTCCGGAGGTGCGGATCGGCATCTTCGCGCGTTTGACGGCGCGGGCGATTCGGCGGCTCGCCGGCTCCTCGCCATACGCATAAATCGCGTTCGCCAGTTCCTCCTCCTCCAGGTCGTGCAACAGATCCGCGACGGTCGGGCCGGAGG
>JADDPA010000200.1 GCA_016782125.1 Thermobaculum sp. | reverse complement strand
TGCAGTTGACTGACTCAGAGTAGGCGGTCTCCCGCTGGGCTGCTGACCCGTCGGCGCACGCTCCACACAACATCAGCCCGCACCGCGGCAGCGCTGGCAACCGACCCTCACACAGAAAGCGTCAGTCGTGCTTCGGTGATGTTCCGCAGCAGTGGATCGCGATGCTCGGTATAGCTATCGCCATACTGCGCAGCGAGAGCATCATACAGTATGGCGCACGCCTCAATCATCATCAAAATGCCAGCCGCTGTGTGGTCGTGGTGAACTCCTTGAAGTTGCTCGATATAGGCAGCACCGCCGCCATCGCGATGGTGGGTCATTCCTGTCTCGAGGTCGCGCAGCAGCATACAGAGCACGAGACACTGTTGCTCCAGTTCCAGGGCAAGGTGCAGCGCGATGAGCAGATCGCCCCGCACGACCTTGTACACCGCAACGCCCGCCGCGAACCAGAACGCATTAGCCGTCTGGTAGAAGGTCGCGGCATCGTAAGAAGGTGGCGCAGGTCGCACAAAGGTCTGCGCGAGCGCGGCATCGAGATCCAGTGACCGTGAAAAGATGACCCGGTACCCGGACCGCAGGAGTGACGCGTCCCACGCCGCGATGTCCGAAAGTTCCGAGCGCCGCCGGAACACGAGGTCGAGGCGGCGGAAATCCGCAAAGCGCATGAGTGTCGTCGCGCTGTCGGGCGGCTGTTCATAGGCCCAGACTGTGCCCATTGGTCGTAGCCACTCAATCGACGGATAATAACGCTTCAGCGCTCCATCCTCGATCACGACCAATACATCCAGATCGCTCCAGGCGTCCGTCAACCCCCCTGTTTGACCGGCGGAACCGACGAGCACAGCGCCCAATATATCCGGATCGGCGGAGAGCAGCGCGGTGAGGTCACTCAGCGTCTTCTGCTGACCGGGGTAGACTTCTACCCTGACGTCCTCGTTGTCGCGGGCGTTCTCGTGGTGGCTGCTGGGCTCGCATTCGCAAGGTACTGCTGCCTGCGGAACAGGGTGTGCTGGAGGATCACCTGAAGTGCCGAGGCGATCGGCACTGCCAGAAGCGCACCGATAATACCGAGCAGCGCCGCACCCGCGAGCACCGCGAGCAGCACCGTAAGGGGGCTTAGGCCGACAGAGCGCTGCATGACCTTCGGCACCAGGAAGTTGTTCTCGAACTGCTGAATGGCAATGTACAGCGCCAGTACCAGCAGGGCTTCCTGTGGGGACTGGGTCGCGAACGCAATGATCACTGCCGGCACCGCACCGATGATAGCTCCGGCAAGCGGGATGAGCTCACCGATCCCGGCGACAAGTGACAGAACGAGTATGTACGGCATATCCAGAATGAGTAGGCCAAAGAAGGAGATCAGCCCGACGATCCCGGCGAGGATCAGCTGACCCCGCACGTACGCGCCGAGCTTCGCCTCAATCTCTTCGATGACCTCCCGAGTCTCCGCGCGCCGCGCCCGTGGTACGAGCGAGATCCACGTGCCCTCGATGTCGCGCCGCTCGAGCAGCCAGTAAAACGCCATGACCAGAACGACAAGCACGCCAGCGACGCTCGTGACGACGCCGAGCGTGACGTTGAGCACACCCGCAGCTAGGGCCGGTGCCTGCTGCGCTATCTGCGCGACGTACTCTTGAAGGTTCGGTGTCACTGGCGGCAGTCGGAAGCGACGCTGCAGGTCAGCAAGCTGATCTTGTACCTGCGTGAGCAACTCAGGTGTGCTCTGTATGAGTGCGGTCGTCTGCTGGACCACGGGGGTGATTATAACTGTCGTAAGGACGGCGAATACGGCGAACAGGCCCAGGTACACCACAGCAATCGCGGCGGCAAGCGGCAAACGGCGGTTGAGTCGCCGGACCATAGGGGAAATTGACGCCGCGAAGATGAAGGCGATCAGCAGGACGATAATAATACTCAGCAGCCGGTAGACAAGGTACGCCCCGAGGAAGGTCAGCAGCACCGCCACGGTGCCGACGGAAGCTTGTCTCGCTGTCATACGCGGCCTCCCATCACCAACCTAAGGACGGCAGTCCGCGCGCTCCAGCCCTACACATCGCGGAGACGTAAAGGTACAAGTCTCGCCACGGTCTCAGGAACCCTTCGCATACCAGTATCCGCAGCTAGTACAGATCGTCCCGCCGCGGCTCCGCCTCATCGATACGTACGGGAATACGCACGCGCGAACGCTCCTCCCGTGCGGTTCGCTCGGCTGCCATCCGGGCGGCCGTGGCGATCCCTACGAGGACTACCAAGAAAAGAAGGCTGAGTATTTCCATTTCCCCTGCTTTCAAATGCATACCAGCGTAATGGCCATACCGCAATATCTGATCCAGCACGGCATCCACTACACTCCCCAGATAATAGCACCTTCTGATGCGCATCATCGAGTGCGGCGGGCAAGGTCTTCCGCCGTACCGCGCAGGCGCCTGTCCCGCTCGATCATGGCGTCAGGCGGTTCACGTCACGGGGGAACAGCGTCACCTCGCGCACGTTCTCCACGCCGAGGAACCGAGCCAGCAGCCGTTCTGACCCGATCGCGAAGCCACCCTCCGGCGGCATGCCATAGCGAAACGCTTCGAGGTAACCCTCGAAGCCAGCTTCATCGTAGCCACGGGCACGCAGCGAGGAACGTAGGGCGCCATACTCGTGGATGCGCTGGCCGCCCGTCACTAACTCGGTGCCACGGCACAACAGATCGAAGCTATTGCTCCGCTCCGGCTGTGCGGAGTCGGGCATGGTGTAGAACGGGCGGTGCGCTGTGGGATAGCCGGTGACGAATACCCACTCCGAGCCATGCTCCGCCTCTGCCCAGCGACAGAGTGATCGTTCCTGCGATGGCGATAGATCGGCTTGGTCCGGCGCCTCCCCATAGCGTGTGGCGAGCAGGTCTTGCGCATCCGCAAAAGGAATAACCGGAACATCCGTCAGATCGGGCAGGCGTGCACCCAGCATCGCGAGATCCGGCGCATGGTCCTGCGCCAACGTGCCCAGGATATGGCGCAACACCTCGGACAGCACCCGCATCACGTCGTGGTGGTCCTCAATGAAGCCCATTTCCATGTCCAGGCTGAGATACTCGTTCAGGTGCCGGGCGGTGTCGTGGGGCTCTGCACGGTAGGCATGGCCGATCTCGAACACGCGCTCGAAGACCCCCACCATCACCTGCTTGTAGAGTTGCGGACTCTGCGCGAGGTACGCCCGGCGGTCGAAGTACTTGATGCCGAACATGTTGGCGCCGCCCTCCGTCGCCGCACCGACGATCTTCGGCGTCGTGATCTGCGTAAAGCCGTGTGCGCGCATCCAGGCCCCATACGCATCGATGATCGCGGACGCGAGCCGGAATGTGGCCTGCTTCGCGGGATGCCGCAACCCCACCGACGCGTGGTCGAGGAAGGTGCTCAGGTTCGCCTTCAGCGGCCCCTTGTTCAACTCGAACGGCAGCGCCTCCCGCACCGGGGACATGATTTCTACCGATACGTCGCGCAGCTCGACGCCGCCGCGTGCGCGAGGCTCCGCGCAAACAGTACCGGTGAGCGCGAGCACGGTTTCCGGCTGGCAGCCTTCAAGTGGTGCAGCGTCGTCGAGCACGGCCTGCGCGAGACCACAACGGTCGCGGATGACCAGAAAGGTCACCCCGCCCATGCGCCTCAGGGTGTGCATCCAGCCGCGCAGGTGCACGCGCTCGCCTATCCTGCCGGGCAACTCTTTCGTCAGTATGCGCTGGGTCATCGTGGCACTCCTCCGAGACAACTAAAAAACGCCTCGTCCTCCGCTCTGAAGGACGAGGCGTCATGATGCCCCGTGGTGCCACCTTGCTTCGCCGCGTCATTGCGGCCTCGTTGCTTCCCGTACCGTGGGATACGCCGGGCTCGGGAATGTCTTCGATCCGTCCCCGGCGCGGCACTCTCACCCCGTACCCGCTCTCTGGTGCCTGGGAACTATTCGGATCTACTGCGTTCCGTCGCAGCCCGTGTGTATGCAGTTGTCGGTGCCTTTGAGGATACAGGCTGATCCCGTCCTCGTCAACCCGGCAACCCAACAGGGCGAGCCCTCCGCGATCCGTGACTTTGGTTGCACACGTCCTTATAATCCGGTGGAGGCGACTGCCCGCTAAGTACGGACCGTCACGGAGGTGGACATGCTCAAACAGGTAACCCTCGGAGCATTAGCGCTTGGCGCAGGCGCGGCGCTGATACGGCGTCTATCGTATCAAGCCGGGTTCGGCGGCCAGCGCCGCCACGCCAGCCAGAGCGAAGCAGAGTATCGGGAAGCCAAGACGCGCATCCTGATCCTCGGTGCGGGATTTGGCGGCATGTCGACCGCGCTTACGCTCGACAAGCTCCTCAAGAGACAACGCGACACAAGTGTGCTGGTCGTGGACCGCGACAACAGCACGCTGTTCACGCCGCTCCTGTGGCCGGTTGCCAACGGCACCGCCAGTCCGAACTCCGTCGTCGTACCAATCCGCGCGTTTCAGCGAAACCGCAACTTCCATGTATTGCACGCTCATATCGACCGAATCGACTTGGAGAACCGGGTCGTGTATGTTGCCGGGGCGAAGCCGCGGCCCTACGACATACTGGTCATCTCGCTCGGCAGCGTCACGAGAGTACCCGACCTGCCGGGATTTCGGGAGCGCGCCCTGCTGTTCGCCTCGCCTGCGGATGCGCTGACGCTGCGCAACCGGCTGATCGACGCCATCGAGCGCGCACACCGGGCGACCGACCCGGATGAGCGCCGCGCTGCGCTGACCTTCGTGGTCGGTGGCGGGGGCGACACCGGTGTGGAGGTCGCGGCGACGATCTGGGACTACCTCGAGTCCGGCTTGCTCGCAGAGTACCCGTGGCTGGCTGGCGAGCGGCCGCGGGTAGTCGTCGTGGGGCGCTCCGAACGTCTCGTGCCAACCAGTCCGAAACGGGTGTCGCGGGCGGTACAGCGGTCGCTCGAAACCAAGGGTATAGAGGTCCAAGTCGGCTCCGCGATTCTCTCAGTTACCGATACCGCGGTCTATACCTCGCAAGGGGAGATACCCGCCCACACGATCTTCTGGGCTGCGGGCACAACCGCCCCTAGGATTGTGCAGGACTTGCCGGTCGAGAAGGCGCGAAACGGAGCTGTGCTGGTCAATGACTACCTGCGCATGCGCGAGTACCCGAACGTATACGTGATTGGCGACTCCGGCTGGGGATATGACGCACAGACGGGTGATCCGTTACCGCCGACCGCGCAGGCCGCCGAGCAACAGGGAAAGTATATTGCGAAGCTAATCGCGGCAAGCCTCGACGGGCAGGCTTCAAAGCCGTATTCACCAAGAAGCCTGGGACATCTGGTGCTGCTCGGACGCCACGCGGGTGTTGCCCACGTCGGACCGCTGACGTTCACCGGACTACCAGCGTGGCTGCTCTGGCACTCGTACTACCTGTCGCACATCCCGAGCTGGCGCAACCGCGTCCACCTCCTCACGGGCTGGCTCCTCGCCGCACTCACCGGACGGGAGACAACCCAACTGCGCTTGAATGCGGGTCTGCGGGAGTAGCTAGATGTAGCTATATGAAGGAGCACGGCGCGACGCGCTGATCCGTTCAGACTCACCGTCTGCCAGACGCCGCGTTCAGTTGACAGTTGTGTCGGTGTCTACCTATAATTTGGTGTTAGAACGTTCAAATCGCTCAGACGAAACGGCGGAGGAAAAACCTCCGCCGTTGCTGCGATTATAAGCTGATCAGGAGCCCGCATGCGTCGTTCCACTGGCATTGTACTTCTCCTCATCGCCCTCCTTACGCTGTTCTCGACATACGTTGCCTGGCCGGGCAGCAGAACGGTTTTCGGCCGGGAAGCGCAGGTCGTGCGCGGGCTGGACCTCCAGGGCGGTTTGCAGGTGCTCCTCAGGGCCCGGCCCGGCGCACTCGACAACTTGTCCGAGGGCAAGAGTTCCGCTGAGGCGATGAATGACGCCCGGCAGATCATCGAGCAGCGCGTAAACAGCCTGGGCGTCTCGGAGCCGGTCGTCCAGCGCCAGGGCGCAGACCGCATCGTCGTCGAGCTGCCTGGAGTGAAGGACCCGGAACAGGCTATCAAGACCTTCCAGGGCACCGGCCTTCTGGAGTTTGTCGACGCCGGTGATACTCCCCTGCAGCCCGACACCGTCGTCACGACTAGCCTAGGTGCCACGGGAGAGCAAGGTGCGGCCACGCCCGGCCAGACCCCTGGCGCCCAAGCCACGCCAGCCAGCACGGCGCAGGCGGGAGCAACGGAAACTGCGCCAACTCCTGTAGCGACCGCAGCCGCCCCGGCGCCGCAGGGCCCAACATATCAGACGATCATGACGGGCGCGGACATCAGCAGCGCGAGCATCGGCTTCAGCCCTGAAACTCGCGAGCCACTCGTCCAGTTCAAGCTCACGGGCGAGGGATCCAGCAAGTTCGGCACGTTCACGACCAACAACGTGCAGAAGTATCTGGCGATCGTACTCGACAAGCGGGTCGTCAGCGCACCCCAGATCCAGCAGCCTATTACCGGTGGTGAGGGACAGATCACGGGGGTAAGTCGCGCCGAGGCAGAAACGCTCGCGATCCAGCTCCGCTACGGCTCTCTGCCTGTGCCGCTAACTATTGAAAGCTCCAGCACCGTGGGTGCGACCCTCGGGCAGGATTCCGTGGATCGAAGCATCACCGCAGGCACGATCGGGGTGATCGCGGTAGGGATATTCATGATCCTGTACTATCGGCTTCCAGGTGTGGTTTCAGTCATCGCACTCGCCATCTACTCCGTGATCGTGTTCGCGCTGTTCAAGCTTATCCCGATAACCCTGACGCTCGCCGGAATCGCTGGCTTCGTGCTCTCCATTGGTATGGCGGTCGACGCGAATGTGCTCATCTTCGCACGGATGAAGGAGGAGCTCCGGCGTGGGCGTAGCCTGCTCCAGGCAGTTGAGGCAGGCTTCCGGAACGCATGGCCGTCCATCCGCGACTCCAACGTGTCAACGCTTATCACCTGTGCGATCCTCGTCTGGTTTGGCTCGACGTTTGGCGCGAGCATTATCCGCGGCTTCGCCTTTACGCTCGCCATCGGCGTGATCGTCAGCATGTTCACGGCAATTGTCGTCACCCGTTCGCTGCTGCGCATCGTAGTCAGCCTCCCGGCCGTTCGGCATATCTGGCTGTGGGGCGTGGAGCGTGATGAGGCTGGCGGAACGACTGCCCAGCGACCGGGCGCGGCACTGAGTAGCACCAGAGCACAATAGGACGGGTGACGGGCACGACCTTCAGAAGAAAAGCTGGTCCGCAGCCTCACCTCCCACGGACCAGTACCAGAACAGGAGCTTATTGGTTGATAGACATCGTCAAGTATCGCTATTGGTTCTTCCTCTTCTCGCTGATACTTATCGTCCCGGGGGCCATCTACCTGGCGCTCTATGGTCTGCACCGAGGTATTGACTTCACCGGAGGCACGCTCTACCAGGTATCGTTTGAGAGGCCGGTGAGCGTTGAGGCCGTGCGCAGTACGCTGCGGACAAACGGTTACGAGAACGCCGCCGTGCAGAGCGCGAACCTGGGTGACACGGGAGGAATCGCAGCCGGCGCCACGCGCGGAATCTCGATGCGTCTCCCGGAAATCCGAGAGGACTCGCCGCAGAAACGCGAGCTAGTGAACCTCCTGACCCAGCGGTTTGGTCCCTTTGAGCAGAAAACGTTCGAGACCGTCGGACCTGCTGTCGGCCAGGAGATTCAGAACCGGTCCATCCTGGCAGTTGGGATCACCTCGCTTGGCATCCTCGCGTATATCGCGTTCGCATTCCGCAAGGTGCGCCATCCGTTCCGGTATGGGGTTTGCGCGATCGTCGCGATGCTCCACGATGCGCTCCTGGTGGTCGGGGTGTACGCCATCCTCGGTCGCCACTTCGGCGTCGAGGTGGACGCCCTGTTCATCACGGCACTGCTCACTGTCATCGGCTTCTCGGTGCACGACACCATCGTCGTGTTCGATCGCATCCGCGAGAACCAGCTCCGGCGCCCCGGCGAGAGTTTCAGCAGCGTCGTCAACTACAGCCTGGTGCAGACGCTCGTGCGCTCGATCAACACGAGCCTGACGGTGCTCATTACGCTCATAGCGCTGTACTTGTTCGGCGGCGTCACAATCCGTGACAACTTCGTGCTTGCGCTCCTGATCGGGATCGCCAGCGGCACTTTCAGTTCCATCTTCAACGCGAGCCTTATGTTGGTTGTGTGGGAGAACGGAGAGTTCGGGCGATTGTTTACCCGGCGACGGGTACAGCCGGCGACGACCTAACCTGGCATCGTCGCGGAAAGTCCACGGGCGCGCGTCTCGGTATGGAGTTCGCCGGGCGCGCGCCCTCGGTGTGTCTGGGACAGGCATAGTGGTGGGCGGCTCCTATGGTAGAATGGGCTCCGCCCGTATATTTGTGTGCCTAACCGCGCGCTCGATCCGTTGTAGATAGAGGAGAGGCATGGACAACGAAACCCTGTACGCGGTCATTATCTTCGGAAGCGGCATCATCGGTATCTTGTTCGCGCTCTGGATGGCTCGCTACGTCCTCGGCAAGGACACCGGCACCCCCGAGATGAAGGACATCGCCGATACGATCTACGAAGGTGCGGTAGCCTACCTCAACCGTCAGTACATCACCATCGGCGCCATCGCCCTCGTTACCGCAATCGTGATCGGCGCACTCATCAGCGCCGTTGGCCTCGGCGAAGATGTGGAGATTAGCGCCTTCGGCGCGGGGTGGCGTACCTCTCTTGCTTTCCTGGCGGGCGCGCTGGCATCCGGTATCTCGGGCTACATCGGAATGATCGTCGCGGTCCGGTCAAACATCCGCACCGCGGCAGCCGCGCGTCGCAGCCTTGGCGAGGCGCTCCTGGTGGCCCTCCGTGGCGGTGCGGTGTCCGGCTTCCTGATCGTCGCCCTCTCGATCATGGGCGTGGCGGGGATATTCTATCTGTACAATGGTGCGAACGACCCGGCGACGGCATCGCGACTAATCGTCGGCTTCGGTTTCGGTGCGTCGTTCGTTGCACTCTTCGCGCAACTCGGCGGCGGCATCTACACGAAAGCAGCCGATGTTGGCGCGGACCTCGTTGGTAAGGTAGAGGCCGGCATCCCCGAGGATGACCCGCGCAACGCGGCGGTAATTGCCGACCTCGTGGGCGATAACGTGGGCGACTGCGCGGGGCGTGGCGCGGACCTCTTCGAGTCCACCGCGGCAGAGAACATCGGCGCGATGATCCTCGGCGCGGCGATTTTCACCGCGCTTCCTGCCGCGACCGGTGATCCTTCGTACATCCTCTTCTCCTTGGTAATCGGCGCGATTGGTCTACTCGCCTCGATCGTCGGCATCCTGAGCGTTCGGCCAGGGGACAACCCGAACCCGCTCGCTGCAATGAACCGCGGTTTTGCGGTGACCGCAATGTTGAGTGTGGTCGGCCTCGCCATCGGCGTTGCCTGGATGCTCGACGGGGAGTGGTGGCTGTTCCTCGCGGGGCTCGTTGGTATCGTCACCGCCATTATCTTCCTGATTATCACGCAGTACTACACGGCGACGAACTACCGACCAGTCCGCAACATCGCGGAGGCCTCGCGTACCGGTCCCGCGACGAACATTATCACGGGACTCTCGATTGGCTTCGAGAACACCGCTGCTCCGGCCATCGTGATTTCGCTCGCGCTTGGGGCTGCGTACTACGCAGGGCAACAGGCGGCGCTCACCGGAGACGCATTTGTCAACGGCGTCTATGGCACGGCGGTCGCGACCATGGGCATGCTGATGAGCGCGGGGTATGTGTTGGCGATGGACGTCTTCGGTCCCATTACCGACAACGCGGGCGGGGTTGTGGAGATGAGCAATCAATCTGAGGAGGTACGGGCGCGAACGGACGTGCTGGACTCCGTAGGAAACACGACGAAGGCGCTCACAAAGGGATACGCCATCGGCTCTGCGGCACTCGCGGCGTTCTTGCTCTTCTCTGCCTACCTTGCTGAAGCGAACCTGCAGAGCGTGGATCTCTCGAAGATACATGTCTTCGTGGGTGGCTTCCTGGGCGCAATGCTCGTATTCCTGTTCTCCTCGCTCGCGATCCGGGCGGTGGGCCGCGCAGCTGGCGACATGATTGAGGAGGTGCGGCGTCAGTTCCGCTCCGAACCCGGCATCATGGCCGGCACGGTCCGCCCAGACTACGCGCGAGCGGTGGATATCAGCACCCGTGCGGCGCTGCGCGAGATGATCCTCCCCGGAGCGCTCGCGGTCACCATGCCGGTCGTCGTCGGACTCGTGCTGCGCGCGGAGGCGGTCGCCGCGTTCCTGATCGTCGGCACGATGACAGGCATACTGCTCGCACTGGTGATGAACAATGGCGGTGGCGCGTGGGATAACGCGAAGAAACTCATCGAGTCGGGTGAGATGTTCGACGACGATCGGAAGGTGCTCGGCAAGGGTTCATATCCGCACGCCGCGGCCGTTGTCGGCGATACGGTTGGCGACCCCTTCAAAGACACCGCGGGCCCGTCGTTGCACGTGCTCATCAAGCTCCTCGCGACGGTCACGCTCGTGCTCGCGCCATTGTTCACCTAAGTCGAGGTCCGGTTGCCTCGCGACCGCCTCGAACTACCCGCGCGAACGAGAAAGCCGTGGCCGGGCATTACCAGTCATTCGCGGCGGTCTGGAGCGTGTCTTGGGCGTGTCAATGATCCGCTACGCCTCATCCTCTGGCTAGATCGCGCATAGACTAGCCGGAACCGCACGAGCAGCTCATACGTTTTGCATAGTGATGTAATTACAGTACAAGCGGGGACTACTTGCGAGAGGGCGTTCCCGTGGTCCTCACAACAGGAAACAAGGGAGAAGGCGGCACAGGCATGCATATCGCGATAATCGGCGGTGGATTCGCCGGACTCAGTGCGGCGCACGAGCTGCTCAAGGCCGGGCACGAGGTTGCTGTTTTCGAGCGATCGCCGTTTCTCGGGGGACAGGTGGTGACGTTCCCAGTCGGGGGCACCCGGATCGAGTTCGCGTATCACCACCTGTTCACGAGCGACACGATCATCCAGGACATCATGGACGAGCTCGGCATTCTCGACAAACTCGAGTGGTACCCGTCCAAGGTCGGGTGGTTCCGAAACGGCAAGGTGTACCCGTTTGTCACACCGATGGACCTCCTGCGCTTCAGCCCCCTGCGCCCCTGGAACCGCGTGCGACTTGGCCTGGCGGTGCTCTTCCTCCAGAAGTACAACAACTGGCGGCGGCTGGAAAAGACCACGGCGACCAAGTGGATGCGCCGGTGGGCCGGCAAAAACGCGTACGAGCAGGTATGGCGGCCGTTGATGCGCGGTAAGTTCGGCACGCGGCACGAGGATGTCTCGATGGCGTGGCTTTGGGGTAAGATCCACCTCCGCACGACCTCCCGCAAAAACATCAACAAGGAGGTACTCGGCTACCCACACGGCAGCTTCTCGATCATTATCGACGCGCTGGAGCAGAGCATTCGAGACAAGGGCGGGACAATCTACCTGGGCGCGTCCGTCGACGAGATCCTCACGGAAACGACAGATGGTGGTCGCACGCTGCGCGCGACCGGCCTGCGCACGGACAAGGGAGACCTTCCGTTCGACCGGATCATCGCGACGATCCCGTCGAACCGCTTCCTGGCAATTGCCCCGCCCATGGGCGAGGCGTACGAGCGCAAACTGAAGGCAGGGCAATATCAGGGAGCCATCTGCATGCTCCTGACCCTCAAGCACCAGCTCTCCGATACGTACTGGATGAACATCGGCGATGAGGGCGTCCCGTTCGTCGCCCTGATCGAGCAGACGAACTTCGTGCCCCGCGAGTGGTACGGGGGCAAGCATCTGCTGTACGTCAGCAACTATCTGTCGACCAGCGACCCGTACTGGGCAAAGACACAGGAGGAGCTGCTGGAGGCGTACGAGCCGTATCTGCAGAGGATCAACCCGGCGTTTAGCAGGGAGTGGATCGAGGACTGCAAGCTCTTCAAGGAGCCTTCCGCGCAGCCGATCGTCACCCCCAACTACTCGCCCCTCGTCCCCGAACTGCAGACGCCCGTCGAGCACCTGATCCTCGCGAACACCACCCAGATCTACCCCGAAGATCGTGGTACCAACTACAGCGTTCGCCTGGGTAGGCGGGCGGCGGAGTTGGCTGCTAGCTGTTAGCTGAGGAACCTGCGACACAACTGCGTTCTGGCCAAAGTGTATCACTGACCAAGTGGGACGCTCCATAAGGTCCCACGAACAGTGCCTGCACCTGGATCTGGCGAGGAAAGACCTTGCGTCCGAACTGCTTGACAGTCCTAAGCCTACCGCTATAATGCTCCTATCGTATCGGACGGCGAACGCCCCCTTCCCGCAATCAGCATTGGAGGGGGCTGCTCAAGGGATGCCGCAATATTCTGCTCGTTGGGGGGTGGTACATTCACACTGCCAGTGTTCCGCGTAACACAAGACAGCACCAATTAGCTAAATCTACATAGGAGGAACTCTAGGTGAAGGAAGCCCAGATAGTGAATAAGCGCCTCTCGCTGATGGTGCTGCTGCTCATGATTGCGAGCCTTGTGCTCGTGGCGTGCGGCGGTGGTGGCAACACGAACGCCCCGGCCGCGGGTGGCAACACGACCACCCCGGCCGCGGGTGCGACGCAAGCGGGCATTGGTGGGCAAGCAACCGCGGTCTCACCGCAGGCAACCACCAGCGAAGAGGGTATAGCAACAGTAGCCGCCACAGTCACGGGCGTGGTATCAGAGGGTGTCACGGACGCGCCGAGCCCCGAGCAACCCGGTACGGCAGAGGTCACCCCAGGCGCAGGCGTCGGGGCAACAGAAACCCCTGCAGGTCCGGGTGCTGGCGCGGGCGCGGGTGGTGGCCAGGCAGGCCAGCTC
>JADDPA010000213.1 GCA_016782125.1 Thermobaculum sp. | reverse complement strand
GTGACCGATTCCAGGAGGAACCCGGTCGACCGAAGTATATTGCCATTCGCGGTCCTAATGGGGAGATCCTCCGCTCCGTGAAAGTGAACAATCCTGACGCGGATCCTGAGGATTTGACCGAGGAAGATCGCCGACGGGACGAAGAGTCAGGGCGGCGACCAACACCGCCCGACTCCCTAGACTAGGATCACGCTCAGGCAGCGATCCGCCCGGTGAGGATGAGTACGGGCGTTATGGATCGTGTGGACGACGTGCATACGTCATCGATGAGCAATACATGGCCCTGGCTAGCCGCGGTGTCTGGCGCGAATGCGCCGCGTACGTTGAGCCATCGCTGTTCGGCACTCAGGCGCGCCTGCGCCTCGCGCAGTTGCTTCCGTTGTAGCGCAGCCGCGACGGGAATGCCGGAACGCTCGTGGATTGCGGTGGAGAGCGCGGCCGCCTGGTTATATCCGCGGCTTCGCTGCCTCGAAGGGTGCATGGGTACGGGCACGAGCAGGTCTGCCTCCCCCGCACCCGCGAAATCTGGAGGCAACATCTGAGCCGCCAGCCACTCCGCCGCGCCACTCATGTTTCGGTATTTGAACGCGTGGACAAGCTGCCGCACGGGACCGGTGTACTCAAAAGCGGCGTGGACCCCGTCTAAACTGCGGATGTGGTCGCGGCACGTTGCACAGGCGTACCCGGTCTCGGCAGCGCCGCATCGCTTACACCGCGCACCGCCAAAGGGCACACATTGACGCAGGCAGTCTGCGCACAGCCAGTCGCCGGAGCGACGGCAACCGGCGCACCTGGCGGGGTAGAGCACGGTGAGGACGCCGGCAAGGGCATGCCTCACGCCGAGATGTGCAACATGTCGCCGACCTGGGTTCCCGTCCGGTCAATCGTCCCAGCCGGCAGTTCCAGGGTCTGCTTCGCACCACGTACGATACTGGAGGCGCGCCACTGCTTGAGCGGCGCATACACCTTCAACACCCGATTCTCCTTGTCCAGAAACAGGACATCGATGGGGAAGCGCATGAAAAAGCAGTGGACGCTAGAGCAGGGCCGGATGAGCAGACCTTCGCCCGTCTCGAGCGAGGATCGGTTGAGCAGGCCCATCGTGCGGGCGGGGATGGAGGTGGCGAGCTTACACCGGTCCGACAACGTGGCGGCGTTGCGCGTGTTTACCACCTCGACGGTCATGAGCAAGTCTCCATGATTTGCGGTATCGCTGGCCCGATTTTGACGACGGTGATGGCGGGGATGATGATCTTCAGCGGAGCCTTGTGCACCTGTTCCTCCACGCGGTTCCTACGGCGTTTGCGACGCGGCTCCAACTGGACCTACAACGCATGCAGGATTCACACGCCCAACTGATCGGCCTGGATTATAGCCGAAACCAGAGTCGACAGCTCATCCACGCCGGTACGCTCCTCCGGATCCCCGAGCGCGGAGCCAATCATCGCAACAGCACGGCGCGCTGTGAGCGGTGTTCGCATGTACATGTAATAGTAGCTCCGCGTCCATAAGGCGACCTGGGCGCAAATGCGACCACCGACCTTTCGGGCTCCGACGCCCCGCCGCAGGTCTGGCATAACGAGACCGATGGCGTTATAATCCTTCCCCACGTCGGCGCAGGACCTTCACAGGAGGGAGCAATGAAGACATACCCCGCGGGGCAGATACGCAACATTGGGCTGTTTTCACATGTCGGTACCGGCAAGACAACGCTGGCCGAGGCGATGCTGTTCACCAGTGGCGCAACGTCCCGGCTCGGCAAGGTTACCGACGGCACGACCGTGAGCGATTACGACGCGGACGAGGTAAAGCGACAGACGTCGATAAGCGCGTCATTGTTGCCCGTCGAGTTCAACGGCCACAAGCTAAACGTGGTGGATTGTCCCGGTTATGCCGAATTCACCGGCGAAATGGTCTCCGCCATGCGTGTGGTGGACTGTGCGGTGATCCTCCTCGACGCGCACTCCCGCATCGAGGTCGGCACGGACCTGCGGTTCCGCGAGGCGACGAGGGCCGGAGTTCCGCGGATCGCGGTCGTCAACAAGATGGATCGGGAGAACGCGGACTTCGATGCGGTCGTAGATCAGATGCGTAACGACTGGGGCCACTCCATCGTTCCCCTGATGGTACCGATCGGGCGGGAGCATGGCTTCGAAGGCGTGGTGGACGTGATCGCCAGGAGAGCCTACGTGTATCACAAGCACGGTGACCTGACCTTCGAGGAGCGGGATATCCCGTCGGAGCTTTCGGGCACCGTTGACCGATACGCGGAAATGGTCATGGAACTCGCGGCCGAGACGGACGACGACCTCACGCTCAAATACCTCGAAGGTGAAGGGCTCACGCCTGAGGAAATCATGGAGGGCACGCGCGCCGGCGTGCTTGCCGGTTCCATCGTGCCGGTTCTTGCCGCGAGCGGTGGAACCCTGGTTGGACTCCCACAGATACTCGACGCGCTCATCAAGCTCGCGCCATCACCGCTCCAGCGCCCGGAGCAAACGATCCCGAACAACGGTGAAGGTACACGAGACCTGCAGGCAGACGCCTCCGGTCCGCTGGCAAGCCTAGTCTTCAAGACGCTAGCAGACCCATTCGTCGGAAAGCTGAGCCTCCTCCGGGTGTACAGCGGCACCCTGAAGAGCGACAGCCACGTCACCAATGCCCGTACAGGGCACGACGAGCGGATCGGCCAACTGCTCTACTTGCGTGGCAAGGATCAGAAACACACCGATCGCATCGAGGCGGGCGACATCGGGGCGGTAGCGAAGCTCGGCGACACAGCGAGCGGGGATACGCTGTACTCGTCCGCGTCCCCGCTGACGCTAAGGGACATCGCCTTCCCGACGCCCGGCTATGTGGCAGCGCTCCGGCCCAAGACTAAGTCGGACCTCGACAAGATGGGCAACGCGCTGCACCGGATGACCGACGAGGACCCGACGCTGCACGTCGACCGCGATGCGCAGACGGGCGAAACACTTGTCAGCGGCATGGGTGAATCGCACATCCAGATTATGGCGGAGCGCATGCAGCGTAAGTTCGGCGTGGGCGTCGAGACCGCTCTCCCTGCCGTCCCGTATCGTGAGACCATCACGATCCCCGCACGAGCGGAGTACAAGCATAAGAAGCAGACCGGCGGGCATGGCCAGTACGGGCACGTGGTGCTGAGCATAGAGCCGTCTGAGGACCGGGAGTTCGAGTTTCAGTCCACCGTCGTGGGCGGCGCCGTTCCCCGCAACTACTTCCCTGCGGTGGAAAAGGGTGTTCATGAGGCGATGATGGAGGGCGTCGTGGCGGGCTATCCCGTCGTGAAGGTCCGGGTGACGCTGATAGATGGCAGCTACCACAACGTTGACTCCTCTGAGATGGCGTTTATGCTGGCCGCTTCGCAGGCCTTCAAGAAGGGGGTGAGCGAGGCCCGACCGGTGCTGCTCGAGCCCGTAGTGAACCTGGTGATTAGCGTGCCCGAACAGTTCCTTGGGGACGTGATGAGCGACCTGAACGGCAAGCGGGCGAGGGTTGACGGTATGGACCCCGGTAATGATGGAAGCACGGTGATTCGAGCGCACGCGCCACTCGCGGAAGTACAACGCTATAGTTCAGACCTGCGCGCCATCACCCAGGGGCGTGGTAGCTACACTGCGGAATTCGCCCGCTACGAGGAGGTTCCGGCGCACCTGATGCCGAACGTGGCGGAACACGCGCGAGCGCACCGGGAGTTGGTCGCCCACTAACTCCACTGGGCGACCAGGTCGCGGAGGTTCTCGAAAATGTAATCCGGCTTGACTGGGAACGCAGAGACCTCACCGCGGGTCGAGACGCCCGTTAGCACGAGCGCCGTCGTCGCGCCGAGCCGATGACCGGCTAGGATATCGGTGTCCAGCCGGTCGCCAACGACCACCACTTCGCCCTCGGTGGGCATCATGGAAAGCGCGGTCTCGAAGATCCCGAGCTCAGGCTTTCCGATAACGGTGGCCTGCACGCCCGTGACCAGCGTCACAACCGCCTGCCATGCACCTGCTCCGGGCGTGAGGCCCGCTTCCGTCGGGAGCGTCGTATCAGGATTCGTCACCACGAACCGCGCGCCGTTCTGCACCGCGATGCACGCCGCGGCGAGCTTTTGATACGTTATGTCGAAATCCTGACCAAGCACGAGCCACTCCGGGGACTGCCAGTCCGGGGTGAATACGGAGCCGGGTGAGAACAGCGCTTGCTGCAGGCCACTACCGCCGAGAGCCTGAACCCGCGTGCCGCCCGGCGCTTGCGCCCGCAGCCAGGCGCTCGTCGCGACCGCCGAGGTCAGGATGCGCTCCGGGTCCACGGCGACGCCCATGCGTCGCAGGTTTCCCGCCACCTCCGCCTGAGTGCGCAACGAGTTGTTCGTCACGAGCAGGTAGGCGTGCCCCGCTGCCTCTACCCACGCAAAGAACTCTCCAACGCCGGGTAATGCCGTCATACCGCGATACAGCACACCATCGAGGTCCACCAGCAGCCGCAGGCGTCCATTAGGCTTATGCATTGCTCACCCCTCAACCACCCTGCCTGCATCCCCGCACGTCGCTGTACCCCCTCTTGCCTATGCCGCCACGCACAAAGATGGCCCGCACCACCGAACGATCTCGGTAGTGCGGGCCGATGGTTCGACGCGGGAACAAGCTAACCTACGGGCACCGCCTTCGGTAGTGGAGCGGCGTAGACGCCTCCGCCGATCACGAGGTAGAGCTTCCCTGCGCTCTCGTCAGCGTATACCGCATCGATCCGCTTTCCGCCCTTGAATGTCCTGGGCAGGTATATCTGCGCCTGTAACTGGCCGGCCGCCGTTACCTGCAGTACCCGGTCCCGCTGTTCGTCGAGCATGTATACATACTGGTTGGTCTCGGTCACGACGAGCCCGGCACCATCGCGGATCGGTGGCTGCGCATCGACCCAAAGGCGCCGGCTTACCTTGTCGTTGGCGAACTTCCAGATGCTCTCATCGCGGCCATTGAGCAACCAGAGATTTCCGTCGGCGCTCACGCTCGTCGCCGCCAGGGGCTGCCCCTTGATTGGCGACTTGAGCACCTTGATGCGCGCGCCGGTGAGCGTGTTGTACACAGATACACCGTCCGCGCCTCTCGCCGCAATGAACGCCCGCGTCCCGAATGTGTCGAAACTGACCACCCGTCGACCGTCAAGCTTCCCGGCAAGGGTGACTGATCGCCAGGTCTTGGCTTGCATATCATAGTCGTGTAGCTTGCCCGTGGCGTCTAACAGCAGCAGGCCACCGTCTCGCCACGACAGACCGACGAACCGAGTCCCCGGCTTCGGCGAGAGCGCGTCCCGGCGGTTGCGACGAGTGTCGTACTGATACACCCTGCCCGCCGTCTGCTCCAACACGACGACCCTAGGTCCAACGACGATTACCTTCGAAGCCCGTGCTTGACGGGCAGTCCCCAGTTGCGTGAGCCGCTCGACCTTCTCTAGGTAGACGACCCTGTTGACGGTGGCGTAATCCGACGCGAGTTGGCGCAGTTCGGTTCGAACTCTGGCGTGCGCGGGGTCTATCTTCTGGGCGTCCGCGATGTACTCCTTGGCGGACCGCAGATGCTGCAGGGCATTCTCCGTTGGCTTTCCGCGCGCCTGCTGTCGTTCCTGTTCCGCCGCCGCCAGCAGCGAGTCGAGCGCGCTCCGCTCGCGGTATCCCTGATACGCACGCGTGCCGAGACCGAGCGCGAGCACGACGAGGAGTGCGACGCCGACCACGCTGGCAATGGCCTGCAATCGGGACGGCTGTGCACCGGAGAGGCCGCGGGGTAGGCGGAGACGGTCCTGCACACCCTTCGCCTGCGTGGCGATGAAACTCGTCGGTCCCGAATCTCCTATGGGGCGCCGCTTGTCCCGGTGCACCAACGCGGCGAGGCTCTGGATCGAGCTGCCGGCTCGTGCCCTGGCGTCGCGCGCCCACTCTCGGCCCATCGCTTTGAGGGAACTTTGCGACGCGCCGGACTTGCGTCGCGCCGGCTGTTCGATGACGAGTGCGTGCGCATCCAACAGATTCTCACGCGCGGCCAGGTGGGCGAGATACTCCACGGCTCCGGTGTGCTCCTGATACGAGAGTCCGTACTCGTCCTCCGCCCTGCCGACGATCCTCGCCAGTCTATCCGAGAGCAACGTCACGGTGTCGCCCGCGGCGAACGGGCTCCGGTACAACTCCACCTCGATTTGTCCGTCCAGACCGAGTGGGGTTAGCTCGGCCTCCGTGCGCACCGCGCCATTCGGAAACGTGGTCGGCGCTCCCTGGTGGACCACGATGACGCGCGCTGGCTGGACCTGCGCGACGTACACATCGCTCCCGTGGATCGCGACGCACGACACGCCCAGGAACGCCTGCTTGTGGGTCGGCGCGCCAGCATTGTACTCGTGCAGCAGTCGGTTCGCGGCGCTCACCGCCTCCTCAAGCGCGGTCGTGATAGTCGGGGCCGGGCCGTGATAATACTCGTCCTCAATCGTCTCCATAACGAGCTTCGCCGCGGAACTGGCCCCACCGCTCGCGCTGGCCGGCTCGGTGAGAATCCACAACTTGCCCCGCCGATTAGCGTTACGACCAAGTTTCTCCGTGCCCGGCGTGGTGATGAAATCACTTTCACCGCGGCGAATACCGCTGGTCAGACCGATCTGGGAACTCGAAAACTTCTCTCGCTGCATGTGCATTCCCCCTGCGTGCGCGTTGGCCTGGTTATACGGCTCACCGGCAGCCTAAGCAGGGGGACAGCGCATTGCAACGCGGCGTAAACGTTTTGTTATCATGGGCCGCATGGAAAGTAAGGAGAAGGCGTGCGCATAGGGATTCTCGCCTCCGTCTCGTGGCGCGTCCCGCCCCGCCATTATGGTGGATGGGAAACCATGGCCCACTTACTGGCGGAAGGGTTGACCGCGAAGGAGCACGACGTTACGCTGTTCGCGACTTCCGACTCCCTCACGAGCGCAAGGCTGGAGAGCGTCGTGCCGCGACCACTCGAGGAGGACCGTGACCTGCCCAGCCGGGTGTACGAGACGCTGCACATTGCCCATGCGTACGAGCGGGCCGCCAACCTGGATATCCTCCACAACAACATCGGTGTCTTCGGCGCCGTCCTGAGCCGCCTCTCACCCGTGCCGGTTTTGACCACCCTGCACGGCTCGGCAGCGGAGGAAGACAGCAAGATCGTGTATCAGCGATACCGCGAGCAACCGTATGTATCGATCAGCGATGCGGAGCGGGCGCTGGCACCGGAGCTCAACTACGTGGCAACGGTCTACAACGGCATACGCACGGACGGACTCCCCAAGCCCGCTGAGCCAGACGATTACCTGCTCTTCGTCGGCAGACTCTCACCGGATAAAGGCGCCCACAATGCCGTGCGCGTCGCACAGATCACGGGGCGGCGACTACTCATATCCGGTATCGTGCCGCAATCCGATCGGGCATATTACGAGACGAAGATTGCCCCTCATGTGGATGGCAAGCGCATCACCTTCCTCGGCCCCTGCGATCCTGACACACGCAACAGCCTGATGAACCGAGCATACGCCTTCCTGCACCTCATCGACTACCGCGAGGCGTTCGGACTCACCATGGCAGAGGCGATGGCAACCAGCTGCCCGGTGATTGCGTACCGGCGTGGCTCGGTCCCGGAGGTGGTTCGAGACGGCGAAAGCGGGTACATCGTCGATACCATCGAAGAGGCGGTCGAGGCCGTGGACCGCGTGCCGCGCCTTGATCGGCGGACATGCAGCCAGTGGGCACGAAAGCGGTTCTCCGCCGGACAGATGGTGGACGGGTATGAGCGGGTGTACGAGGCACTGGCACAGGCATCATGAACGAGATATACACCTACGCCGACGCTCTGAGATACCTGTACAGCTTCGCGGATTACGAGCGCCACACCCCGCGCCAGAGGGACTTCCAGCACCTCGACAACGTTCGTGCGCTGTTGGGTGCCCTCGGTGATCCACATACGCGCCTACGAACCATACACGTAGCCGGGACCAAGGGCAAGGGCTCAACAGTCGCGATGCTCACGTCGGTACTCGTTGCGGCGGGCAACAAGGTGGGAACCTATACTTCGCCACACCTGAACACACACCGGGAACGCTACCAGCTGGATGGCGCACCGGTGAGCGAGCAGATGCTGACGAGCACGCTACGCGATATTCAACCGCAGATCGAGCGGGTGCGAGCCGACCGGCGCCTGACTACGTTCGAGGTCGCCACGGCCTTTGCGTTCGAGTTGTTCGTACGCCAGGGGGTGGACTGGGCCGTGATCGAAGTCGGGCTCGGAGGCAGGCTCGACACCACGAACGTGCTCACACCCGTGCTCAGCGTGATCACGTCCGTGAGCATCGACCATGCCGAGGTCCTGGGCGACAACGTTGCGTCGATTGCGGGCGAGAAGGCAGGCATAATCAAGCCGGGAACACCGGTCGTCGTGAGCATCCAAACGCCAGAGGCGATGCGCGTGATACGGGATCACGCCGCGGACAAGGGATCGA
This sequence comes from Thermobaculum sp., assembly GCA_016782125.1. GTDB lineage: Bacteria > Chloroflexota > Chloroflexia > Thermobaculales > Thermobaculaceae > JACDAU01. Next base: position 4,417 of record JADDPA010000213.1, on the reverse strand, counting down.
GACTGCTGAGTGTCGAGCGCCTCGCCCGGGCCCGGCACCGGAGGTTGCTCAGCCCACAGCGGCAGGAGTTCACGCTCGACACCCAGTTACGGCTAAGTGACCAGCCGCTCCATGGTCGCGTGATTGGTCTGAACCTGATTGGGACCCACCAGGTGGAGAACGCGCTCACCGCGATCACGGCCCTCTGCCATCTGGATCCGCGGCAAAGCCGCGCGGATCCGGCGGCCCTGCTCACGGGCCTCCAAGACGTCCGATGGCCGGGGCGCTTCGAAGTTGTGTCAGGAGAGACTCCCATCGTCCTCGACGGTGCTCACAACCCCGACTCGATGCGAAAGCTTCGACGCACCGTCGAAGAGGTCTTTCCCGGCCAGCGCGCGGTGTACGTGTTCGGGTCGGGCAGCAGCCACGATGCTGCGGGGATGATACAAGAGCTTAATGGCACTCCGCTCGTGCTCTGCCGCTCGACCCACCCCCGCTCGAAGCCGGTCGCGGAACTCGCGGAGCTAGCGTCGGCGCATGATGCAGAGTTCCGTGAAGCGGCGAGCGTTGAGGAAGCGCTGGAGACCGCCCGCGGTCTGCCTGGAGCCGGGGTCGTCGTGGTCTGCGGGACGCTCTTCGTCGTCGCGGAGGCACGAGAGGCGCTTGGCCTGGCCGAGGCGACGGACCCGGTACGAAGTTAGGCAGGCAAAAGCAGTCGCGCGAGTGGAAGCGCCGTACTAACAGTAGGAGTGATATCGCGCCGCGTTCACACGGTCGGTGAGCAGACGGGCGTGCCGCCCGGCTCTCTTTATCCCTTGACCGCTCCCGCCGAGATGCCCTCGATGAAGTGCCGTTGCGCAAGAAAGAAGAGTACCAGCACCGGTAGCATCACGAGCACGGAACCCGCCATCCACAGGTCCCAACGGCTCTCCAGACCCGGCGCCTTCAAGAAGCTCGCGAGCCCTACGGCGAGCGTGTACTTGTTCGGATCGTTCAGATAAATCAGCGGCGTCAGGTAATCATCCCATTTGGCAACGAACTCGAAGAGCAGGACGGTGACAATCGCCGGACGGACCAATGGCAGCATGATGCTCCAGAAAATGCGGAAGTGCGAGGCACCGTCCACCAGGCCCGCTTCTTTCAGGTCGTTCGGGATCGTCAGGAAGAACTGCCGCAGCATGAAGATGTAGAACGCAGAGCCGAACAGGTTCGGCACCCACAAGGGATAGTAGGTATTGATGGCCCCAAACTGACGCCAGATCAGGAAGACCGGCACCATCATCACCACGCCGGGCAACATCATCGTCGCGAGCACGAGTGCAAACAGCGGCCGCTTGAACGGAAAGCTGAGCTTCGCAAACGGGTACGCGACGAACGCGCTACTGAGCGCCACGGCGATTATGGCCAGCGTCGTGACGAACGCGGTGTTCAATGTCCAGCGCAGAAAGTCGGTCTGCTCGAACACGTCAACATAGTTCTGGAACCTAATAGGGTTCGGTATCCATTCGGAGGTGAATATCTGAGACGGAGTCTTGAGGCTCGTCGCTACCAGCCAGTAAAACGGCAGCAGAAACGTAATGGACAAAAGTGTCAGCACCGTATACAGGATGACCCGGCCGACAGTTATGCCTCGCCCACCCGCGTTGGGATACCGAACCGCCGGATGGGCGCCCGCGGTACTTTCTCGGCTGCTCATCTACTCTCTCCCTCGTAATACACCCAGCGCCTGGACAACCAGAACTGGAACAGGGTAAATGCGATAATCACGACGAACAGTATCCAGGCAAGTGCCGACGCATAGCCCATCCGGAAGTAGCTGAACGCGGTGTTGAACAGGTACATCAGGTACAGTAGCGCCGCGTTCCCGTTGCCGCCCTCCTCATCAAACAGCACGCGGGACTGCGCGAACGTCTGCAGCGCGGCGACGATGCCGACCACCGTGGTGAAGAAGAGCACCGGGGAGAGCATCGGTAGGGTGATATGGAACGTGCGCGACCACCAGCCAGCGCCGTCTATATCGGCCGACTCGTATAGCTCTCTCGGGATATTCTTCAGTCCCGCGAGGTAAATAATCATCGCATTGCCCGCACCACCCCATGTGACCATGAGGCCGAGCGCCGGCATCATCCAGTTCGGGTCGGTTGTCCATCCCGGTGCGGGAAGACCCAGGGCAGTCAACCCTTGGTTCAGTATTCCTCCCTGTGGATTGAGGATAAACTTCCATAGGATGGCCATAGCCACCACGGGAGTGACCGACGGCAGATAGAAGAACGTCCTCCAAAACGGCACACCGCGCACCCGTGTGTTGAGCAACATCGCCACGCCTAGTGCCGAAACAATGTGCAGGGGCACATAAATCACGGTGTAATACGCGGTGTTGATCAGGGACTTGCGGAACAAGTCGTCCTGCGTTAGGATCTCGGTGTAGTTACTGAGGCCCGTCCACTCGGCCGGTTCGAGCACATTGTAGTTTGTCAGGCTGAAGTAGACAGATGCGAGCGCCGGCCCAAGGGTAAACACGAGGAACCCGACAATCCACGGGCTGATGAACAGCAGCGCAGCGATTGATTCGTTCCTGGCCATGTTTGTCGAGCGGCCTGATCCGGTGCTGAGCGTGGCCGTAGCGGTCGACGCGCCACTGTCCTGGATTCCTGGTCGTCTGCCAGGTACACGCATCCTGCCCTCCAGTCATGTGCAGCGGTACGCGGGGGAGCAAAGCCCCCGCGTACCGCCCCGGCCCTAGCTCTTGTAAAACTTGTCGAGCGCCCTCTGTGCCTTCTGCTGTGCATCCTTCATTGCTGCATCCGGCTTCTTCGAACCTTGCAGCGTCGGGTCCACGGCCTCCTGCTGGATGATGTCCGTGATCTCCTTGAGGACCGGTGACGCCACCACCTGCTTGCTCTGCTCGAGAAGCTGAGGGAAGAGCTCCACCGCCTCGTCGATCGACGGACGTGTCGGCGTGTAAACCTCTTCGCGTAGCATCTTGTCTGCGACCTTGTTGGCGGTGAGCGACGGGATGTAGACGCCCTTTTCCGCCTGCACTTCCTTCTTCTGTGCTTCCCCTGCCTTGCGCCAGATGTCGGCATCGGACATGAAGGAGATGAACTCCCACGCGGCTTCCTTGTTCTTCGCACCCTTGGGGATCGCCCAGGCGTTGCCGCCGCTCATGGAGATGACGTCACCGTTCTTGCCCTTGAACGGCAGGACCTTGAACTCGTGCTTTGGATTCCCTTCGGCGATGATGCCCATCAACCAGCTTTCGAACAGCGTCATGACCACCTGGTTCTTAACGAAGAAGTTCTGTGGTCCCTCGAACTGTGTCGTATCAAGGAACGCCTTGTACGGACGGAACCCGCCTTGAACATTCATTGTCTCGACGGCATATCTGAGCGCCTCAATGTTCTCGGGGGTGTCGAAGGTGGCGGTTTTGCCGTCCTCGCTCAGCAGGCTGCTGCCGTTGCCCCAGGAGTACATCCAGAGGAAACCGCTCTGTACCTTGGTGTCAAAGCCCCAGCGGGTGATCTTATTACCCTGCTTCTTCGTGAGCTTCACGCCGTACTCGCGCAGTTGTTGCCAGTTGGAGGTGTCGATGTCCTCGACCTTGATTCCGGCCTGCCTGAGGGGCGGGAGACTGACAAACAGGGGGCGGGCATCCATGAACTGCGGGATCGCCCAGGTCTGGCCCTCGTACTGCACCTCCTTGACGGCCGCCTCATAGAAGTTGTCGAGCTTGAAGCGGTCGTCGTTCTTGATCAGGTCGTCCATCGGCTCAAGGGCGTTGCGCGCAGCCCAGCTGAGCACGGTGTTGCGGCCCAGCCAGAACAGGTCTGGCACATCACCGCTCGCGACAGCGGTCAGGATCTTCTGATCGTCGATCTCCGGTGCCGCTTTGAGGGTGATATTGGGGTACGCCTGCTCGAAGGCCTGCACGCGCACCCTGGCGGTGGTGTTGTCCGTCCCGAAGCCGAAGCGAGAGACGGTTGCCTTCTCCTTGAAGCGGGGCTTCCAGCCGGAAACGTTGGTCGTCGCCACCGGCGTCGGCAGCGGCCCTTCCGTTGGGGTGGGATTAGCGCCAGCCGCCCCTCCCGTCGTAGACGTCGCACCGCCAGTCGTATCATCGCCGCCGCAAGCCGAGAGGATCGGTGCGGCGAGCGAGGTCACGGCAAGCGTGCCGCTCCACTTGAGGACCTGCCTGCGAGTGACCTTCGAACCGCTGATAAAATCGTCGAGACGCTGTTCCGGCTTGAGTTCGCTCATCGTTCGTCCTTCCCACTACTACCCGCCGCCCGTGTGTGCGTGCGTCACATCACCATCGGAGCCCATAGCATAGGCGATTCGGGAGACCTTTGCTGCCCGTGGCATCCACGGTTAACCACAGGCTAGCATGGTTCTCACATGCCATACAAGCACACCCATCACTGGTATCTGTTCACGGATG
>JADDPA010000042.1 GCA_016782125.1 Thermobaculum sp. | reverse complement strand
CTGATTAAAAGTCAGTTGCTCTGCCAATTGAGCTAGCGGCCCGCGCCTGCTGTTGATTATAGGTAGGCGCATCCCCCGGCGCAACTTCGCGACGCCGCTCTGATGTGGGGTCCGTGCCTTGCGCTCTTCTGCGGCGATTCGGCGAGTCTCGGCCCTGCTCATTTCCGCGGGTTGCATCGGGAGAAACCGCTGGTATAGTGGGCATAGATACCCCGATCCGGCAGCAACCCCGGCCCATTTTGCCGACGCGCGAGTAGTTGAACCGCCAGTTATCCGTTTAGACAGGAATCCGGCCATACCTGTACAAACTTGCGCGCTGTTTCCTGCTATAATCCCGCTGTTATTTCGGGTTCGTACCGCGCGACGTGTGTTCTCGCGCGGGACCCGGCCACTGGAGACCCTGGCGCACTCACTGGTGCTCGTTACCTGTACCCATCAGATCGCATCAACCGGCCTTAGCTTCCAGGACACGGAGTAAGAGAGCAATGCCGCAGGTCTTCCCTCGCTCGAGTAACAACCTCGCCCGCCTGAGCATCCTCGGCGCGGTGCTTACCGTCGGCCTCCTCGCTGCCGTGGCGTATATCATGGTGCGCTCCCCGTACGCAACGGGGGCGGGCGTCCCACCGGATCAGCCCGTGCCCTTCAGCCACGCACACCACTCGGGCGGAGATGGTATCGACTGCCGCTATTGCCACCAGTCTGCGGAGTACTCCGCCGTGGCTGGCGTGCCGCCGACCGAGACCTGCATCAACTGCCACAAACAGATCTGGGCGAATAGCCCGAACCTCAAGCCGGTCCGGGAGAGCGCTGAATCCGGCATGCCTATCCAGTGGATCAGGGTCCACGACCTGCCCGACTTCGTGTACTTCAACCACAGCATCCATGTTAAGAAGGGCGTCGGTTGCTCCACCTGCCACGGCGAGGTGAACAGGATGCAGCTTACGTGGCAGGTTGCACCCATGACCATGCAATGGTGTGTCGAGTGCCACTCGGAGCCAGAAAAGCACGTCCGGCCGCAGTCCGAGATATACAACATGCAGTGGACCGCACCCCCCGACCAACTCGAACGGGGGCGCGAACTGGTGAGGCAATACGATATTCAGAAGAAAGTGTACTGCTCAGCATGTCATCGATAGAGCTCCACAAGCCGGACAACCTCGCCGAACCCGCCACGCGGGATAAGAACTATACCGACCCGGCGCTTACCCGCAGGCTGAAGGGTAAGACGGGCAAAGAGTACTGGCGCAGCCTGGAAGAGCTCGCGGACACCAAAGAGTTCCGCCGGATGGTGCGCAAGCAATTCCCCTCCCAGGCGGCCGAGTTTCTCGACTCCGTCAGCCGACGGCGCTTCCTGAAGCTGATGGGCGCGTCCCTCGCGCTGGCCGGCATCTCCGGGTGCAGCACGAAGCCGACCGAGACGATTGTCCCGTACGTCGAGCGCCCGGAGGGTTTGATCCCAGGACGGCCACTCTTCTACGCGACTGCAATGATCATGGGCGGGGCGACGAACGGCCTGCTCGTGGAGCAGCACGAAGGGCGCCCGACGAAGATCGAGGGCAACCCCTCGCACCCTAATAGCCTGGGTGCGACCGATGTCTTCGCGCAGGCGTCGGTCCTCAGCATGTACGATCCCGACCGGTCCGATGTCATTCGCAAGAACGGCGCGATCAGCACCTACGATCAGTTCATCGAGGAGTTTCGCGGAACAATTGAAGGGCAGCGGCCCGGTGGCGGCTCGACCGTCCGCATTCTGACGGAGACGGTGGTCTCGCCCACGTTGTCGCGCCAGCTCAACGATATCTTCAAGCGCTTCCCGAACGCGCAGGTTCACCACTACGAGTCGGCCGGAGGCGATAGTGCTCGCGAGGGCAACCAGATCGCCTTCGGGCAGCCGGTCAACACGTTCTACAAGCTCACCGAGGCAGATGTCATCCTCTCGCTCGACGAGGATTTCCTTTACGGCTTCCCGCACAATGTCCGTTACATCCACGACTGGGCATCGCGGCGCCGGCCGGAGCCCGGCGTGGAGCTCAACCGCACGTACGTCGTCGAGAGCACGCATACCGCGACGGGCGCCAAGGCTGATCACCGTATGCCGATGCGGGCAAGGGACATCGAAGCCTTCGCGCGAGTTCTCGCGGACCGGCTGGGTGTGGACGTTGGCTCTGTCCCCCAGCTTGAGGTGGACGAGCGGTACTTGAACGCCCTCGTTTCCGACTTGCGCGCGAGCGCAGGCAGGAGTGTCGTCATTCCGGGGCGGCACCAGCCCGCGGCGGTGCACGCACTGGCACACGCCATGAACGAGACCCTGCGCAATGTGGGGACGACCGTCTACCATACCGAGTCGGTGGAGCACGTTCCCGCGAATCCCGGACAGCCAGCTGCGGAGCGCCCGACGACTCAGGTGGAGTCGCTGCGCGCGCTCACGGAGGACATGCGCCAGGGCAAGGTCAAGGTGCTGCTCATCGTGGGCGGCAACCCGGTCTACAGCGCGCCCGCCGATATCGAGTTTGGCAAGTGGCTCGCGGCGAGCAACAACAGGAATGAGCGACTCGTGCCGTTGAGCGTCCACCTCAGCGAGTATCGTGACGAGACCTCAGAACTCGCCGTGTGGCACATACCTCAGACCCATTATCTCGAGGCGTGGAGCGACGCGCGCACCTTCGATGGGACCGTCAGTATCGTGCAGCCGCTGATCGAGCCGCTGTACAGCGCCACCAGGACTCCCCACGATCTGCTTTCTCTGTTCAGCGATCTCCCAGATGCCGGGGGTGCGGGCGGTGCAAGCTACGACCTTGTGCGCGAGACGGTTCGCTCGTTGCGACCAAACGTCAACTTTGAGGAGCTTTGGCGCCAGTCCCTGCTCAGTGGTGTCGTGGATGGCAGCGAGCTCCCGATCCGGCCCCTGCGAGTCCGCCCGGGGCTTGCCGGACGGTTGCCAGCGCTGACACGCGACAGCGGCGGGTTAGAGGTTGTGTTCCGTCCCGATCCCAGCCTGTACGATGGGCGCTGGGCGAACAACGGCTGGCTCCAGGAGCTCCCGAAGCCGATCTCGAAGCTGACGTGGGATAATGCCGTGATGCTTGCCCCTGCGACCGCGCATGAGCTGGGCGTCAAGGTCCAGGATGTGGTTACCCTCACACTCGGCGGAAGGGCCATCACGGCCCCCGTGTTCGAGCTAGCCGGCCAGCCCGCGGGGACGGCCACTCTCCATCTGGGTTATGGCAGGAACGTCGCCGGTGGGCGCTTCAGGGTCGGGAACAACATCGGCTTCAATGTAAACACACTGCGCACGTCCACGACGATGAACTTCGGGACCGGCGCAAGCATCCAGAAGACCGGAGACACCTATGAGCTCGCGACCACACAGCGGCACCACCTGATCGAAGACCTCGATCAGGGCCACGTTCGTCACGCGACGGTGGAGGAGTACCGGCGAAACCCGCAGATCATCAAGGAGGAGAGCCATCACGTCGAGGGCTCGCTCTATCCTGAGTACGATTACGAGAACCCCAACTTCGGGAACCGACATGCGTATCGTTGGGGCATGGCGATCGATATGAGCACCTGCACCGGCTGCAATGCTTGTGTGATCGCGTGCCAGGCCGAGAACAACGTTCCGGTCGTCGGTAAGGAACAAGTCGGAATGTCGCGCGAGATGCACTGGCTCCGCATCGACAGCTACTTCCGAGGTGATGAAGCGAACCCCGAAACGTACTTCCAGCCGATGATGTGCGTGCACTGCGAGAAAGCGCCCTGCGAGGTGGTCTGCCCGGTCGAGGCAACGGTGCACAACATCGAAGGTCTCAACGATATGATCTACAACCGCTGTGTCGGTACCAAGTACTGCTCGAACAACTGTCCGTATAAGGTGCGCCGCTTCAACTGGTTCCAGTTGAACGACAAGGAGACACCGCAGCTGAAGATGATGCGCAACCCTGATGTTACCGTTCGTGAACGAGGGGTTATGGAAAAGTGCACGTACTGCGTCCAGCGCATCTCGCGAGCGCGGATTAACGCGGAGCGCGAGGATCGGCGGGTTGGAGGCAATGAGATCAAGACCGCATGTCATGCCGCTTGTCCGGCCGGTGCGATTATCTTTGGTGATCTCAACGATCCCCAGAGTACCGTTTCGCGGCTCCACCACGAGAACCGAAGCTACCCCGTGCTGGGCCAGATCAATACCCAGCCACGGACACAGCACCTGGCCGAGATCACGAACCCCAACCTGGCGATTGGACCCTCGGAGTCGTCGGAGGAACATACAAATGGCTAGAATCACCACCACCCGTGATGAGAGTGGATTCATTCGCGAGCCTGGTCGGTCCTATGGCGCCGAGGTGCCGGTACTCGCGCCTGGTCACACATATCGCTCCGTCACCGACAAGATCACCGATGTGGTCTTCAACCGCACACCAAAAGGTTGGTACTTTGGCCTTGCGGTAACTCTTGCGATGCTCATGCTGTTGGTCACGTCAGTTGGCTACCTGTTCGCGCGAGGCGTCGGCATTTGGGGCATCAACATCCCGGTGTCCTGGGGTTTCGACATCATCAACTTCGTGTGGTGGATCGGCATTGGCCATGCGGGTACGCTCATCTCGGCGATCCTGTTGCTCTTGCACCAGGAGTGGCGTACGTCGATTAACCGTCTGTCCGAGGCGATGACCTTGTTCGCCGTGGCGTGCGCGGGCATGTTCCCCATTATCCACCTGGGCCGTCCGTGGCTGGCCTACTATCTGTTTCCGTACCCGAACACCATGGGGCTCTGGCCGCAGTTCCGTTCGCCGCTGGTGTGGGACGTGTTCGCCGTCTCTACCTATGGGACCGTCTCGCTCCTCTTCTGGTATACGGGCCTCGTGCCCGACCTTGCGACGATGCGCGATAAGACTCAGAATCGCTTCCTTCGCATGGTGTACGGCCTTATGGCCCTGGGCTGGCGCGGCTCCGCGCGACACTGGAACAACTACCAGATGGCGTACCTGCTGCTCGCCGGTCTGTCGACGCCGCTAGTCGTCTCGGTCCACAGCGTGGTGAGCTTCGACTTCGCGGTATCGATAATCCCCGGCTGGCACTCGACGATCTTCCCGCCGTACTTCGTCGCCGGGGCGATTTTTGCAGGCTTCGCGATGGTACTCACGATCGCCATACCGCTCCGGGCGTTCTACAAGCTGCAGGACTTTATCACGATGCGCCACATCGAGAACATGGCGAAGGTGACGCTCGCGACCGGCCTGGTGGTTGCGTACGGCTACCTGTCCGAGATCTTCTTCGCGTTCTACTCAGGAGAGTACTACGAGCAGTATTTCATCGCGAACCGTATTTCTGGCCCTTACTGGTGGGCGTTCTGGGCGCTGATCCTCTGCAACGTGCTCGCACCGCAGGCTCTCTGGTCGAAACGCGTGCGCACGAACTTGCCTCTGCTATTCCTCATAATGATGTTTGTCAACATCGGCATGTGGCTGGAGCGCTTCGTGATCATCGTGGTAAGCCTTCATAGGCAGTACCTGCAGAGTTCGTGGGACATGTACGCCGGTACGTTCTGGGACTGGAGCACGTACCTCGGCACGATAGGACTCTTCCTGACGCTCATGTTCCTGTTCATTCGCACGCTCCCGGCGATCGCGATCTTCGAGACGCGTGAGCTGGTCCATGCAGACGAGACACAGCCGGAGGATATGCCAGCATGAAGTTGCAAACACCAATCTATGGGCTCCTGGCGGAGTTTCCCGGGGAACACGAGCTACTTGTTGCTTCGCGCGCCGTCCGCGACGCCGGATACCGCAAGATAGACGCGTATACCCCGGTGCCCGTCAACGGTCTGTCCGAAGCGCTCGGTCTCCAGAAGAGCCGCGTGCCGCTGCTTGTGCTGTGCGGAGGCATGATCGGCGGTGCCACGGGGCTACTGCTGCAGTACTGGTCGATGCACATCTACTACCCGTTGAATATCGGCGGGAGGCCGACCGACAGTTGGCCCGCGTTCATTCCGGCGGCGTTCGAGCTCACGATTCTGTTTGCCGCGTTTGCCGCCGTGTTCGGCTCGTTCGCGCTGAACCAGCTGCCCCAGCCCTACCACCCAGTCTTCAACGTTCGGAGTTTTGAGAAGGTTTCCACCGACGGCTGGTTCCTCGCGATTGAGGCCAGCGACCCGAGATTTGATTACGGCCCCACGAGGCGCTTCCTGGAGAGCCTTGGTCCTGTTGAGGTATCAGACGTTGACCACTAAGTCCCTGACCACATCCATACGAGCCGGCCTTCTGCTGATCCTGCTTGCCGCGTTCACGAGCGCGTGCGCGGGTAACCACCGGGACCAGCCAAAATATGAGGCGCAGGAGCCAAGCGAGTTCTTCGAGGACGGCAAGGCCTCCCGGCCATTCGTGCCAAACACGATCGCTCGAGGTGATGCACGGAGCGACACCCAGATGTACACCGGCAAACAGAATGGGCAAAACGTGAACACCTTCCCGTTTCCGGTCACGAAGGCCGTGCTGGAGCGGGGGCAGCAACAGTACAACGCGCACTGCGTCCCCTGCCACGGCTTTGACGGTGAGGGCGATGGCATGATCGTGCGCCGCGGATACAGCAAACCAACCTCGTATCACGAGGAGCAGTTGCGCAATCAGCCGCACGGACACTACTTCGATGTCATCACGAATGGTTGGGGGGCGATGCCCTCCTACGCAAGCCAGGTGTATCCGCGCGACCGGTGGGCGATCATCGCGTATATCCGAGCCCTGCAGCTTAGTCAGAATGCGGACGTGAAGACGCTACCCGCCGAGGACCGGGAGTTGTTGGAGAACCCACCCGCGCCCGATCCAGCGGCGGAAGGTGAAGAGGCTGAAGGAGGGGGCGGCGAGTGATAACCACCGAGTACCGCGCCCAGAGCGGCCTGCGCCACGTTGGTAATATTGCCTTGGTCGGCGCGCTCGTCGGCCTGCTCCTGCTGACTCTGGGGGCCCTTATCGATGACCCGGAGCAGTTCTGGCGTTCCTACTACATCGCGTGGCTCTACTGGACGGGCATTGCGCTCGGGAGCCTCGGGATATTGATGATTCAACATATCTCGGGCGGGGTATGGGGCGCAACGCTCCGTCGGTTGCTGGAGTCCGCGGCACTCACGCTACCCTGGATGGGACTGTTCTTCATACCGGTGGCACTGTTCGGGTTGCACTCGATCTTTGAGTGGTCGCACGAGGGCTTCATGGTTGGGGAGGTTCTGAGTCAGAAGAAGGTCTATCTGAATGTCCCATTCTTCCTGGCCCGGATGGTCGCCTACTTCGTGATCTGGACGGCGCTGGTCATGCTCCTGACGCGCTGGTCTCGCCGACTGGACGGGACCGGGGACATGCGCCTGAGTGGGCGGATGCGCGGCCTCAGTGCCCCGGGGTTCGTAGTCTATGCGATCACGATGACGCTTGCGACGGTCGATCTGGTCTTGTCGCTGGACCCGGAGTTTTTTTCGACGATCTGGGGCGCACTCGTGACGATCTCGTTCATCCTCGCGGCCTTCTCGCTGATGATCATCGTGCTGTCCCTGTTGACCGACCGCGGTCCGCTCCGGCCCGTCATGTCCAGCGAGCACTTCCTGGACCTAGGAAAGTTAATGCTTGCCTTCACAATCGTCTGGACGTATTTCTCCTTCTCCCAATTTATCATCATCTGGTCGGCCAACCTTCCGCAGGAGGCGGTATGGTACACGGTGCGCCTCAGCGGCGGTTGGGGCTGGATGGGTCTCGCACTGCTTCTGTTCGCCTTTGTTGTGCCCTTCCTCCTGCTACTGAGCCGGCCACTCAAGGAGAGCCACAGGGCGCTGGTGATCGTGGCAGGCGTCGTCGCCTTTATGCAGTACATCAATCTGTTTTACCTGTCAGTGCCGTCATGGCATCGGGATGGCTTACACATAAGTTGGATGGACTTCGTCGCACCCATTGGGTTTGGCGGGGTCTGGCTGCTCCTCTTCAGCGCAATGCTGCGTGGCAGGCCGATCCTGCCGCTGTACGTCTTGCCGGAGCGGCACCCACGCGATCGCAGGGAGTTAACACATGTCGGAAACTAATCACAACGACCCATCGCACGAGGAGATGACGCCCGAGGAGCGGCAAGCGAGCCTCAGCGCTGCGGTCGAGGATCGCGACGTTCGCGCGCGCGGGGTATTCCTCGCGGGGGTAGCGATTCTCATCCTCGTCATGGCGAGCTTCGCGATTCCCGTCATCTTGGTGACGTTGCTGACCGGTCCGGATGATCCGGGCCGGCAGGCCCAGGCGGTGCCTCAATCGACACCGCAGCTTCCATCCGTGCCACGGCTGCAGGTGAACGAGTACGCGGACTGGGAGACGGTAAAGACCGAACAAACGCGACGGCTGCAGGAGTACGGGTATGCGGACGAAGCACGCAGCCGGGCGCGCATCCCGATTAACAGGGCTATGGATATACTGGTTAAGAGCGGCACGATAAAGGTCCGGCCCGGCGGCGAGTCGATGAATATCGACCGGGAGGGCTTTGTTGAGCCCGAGGCAGCCGAGTGGAGTTCTGGACACGATATACAGAGTGGTAGATGACGATTAGATCCCTGATCTTGGCATTCATACTCATGACGGTGTTCGCGGGCACGGCGAGCGCGCATCCGGGTCACCCCGAGCACGAGGTGCCGCCGCTCCTGCGCAATGTGGATGTTGATCAGCGCCTGAACCGTTCCGTCCCGACGAACCTGACCTTCAAGGACGAGACGGGCAGGCCGGCCAAACTCTCGCAGTTCATCCACGACAAGCCTGTGATCCTGACGCTGAACTACTTCCAGTGTCCGCAACTGTGCCCGCTGATGCTCAAGGGTGTGGGCGACACGCTGCAGACGGTGAAGTACAACATCGGCGAGGATTTCGATGTCATCACAGTGAGCATCGACCCGCGGGAGACGCCGAAGCAGGCAGCCGAGGCCAAGAGCACCTATCTGCAGGCGTACAACCGGCCAAACGCCGGCAAGGGTTGGCACTTCCTCACCGGCGATCCGGCGACGATCAAGCAGCTCGCGCAGGCAGTTGGTATCACGTACAACTACGATGCGAAGCTGAAGCAGTTCGCCCACCCGAGCGTTATCACGTTTCTTACGCCTCAAGCCAAGATTGCTCGCTACCTGTTCGGGTTCAGCTACGACCCGAATGATGTGCAACTGGCCCTCTCAGAGGCGTCACGCAACAAGATTGGTTCGCTCGCTGACAAAGTTAAGTTCAGTTGTTATCAGTTCGATCCTCAAACGGGGAAGTACAGTGCGTATGCGCTGGGTCTTGCACGTGTAGCCGGCATTCTGACGGTTGGGTTGATGGGGTTCTTTATCCTTGGTGCACTCTATCGTGAGCGTCGAAGTAGCGGCGGCATGCCGACAGGAGGGGTTGGTTAAGGTATGGGAGAGCAAGCCTCGTCAATCGCCGGACAGATAGATATTCTCTTCTGGTTCATGACACTTGCCTCTGCTGTCATTACTGGTGGCATAGCGTTGGCACTGCTGTTCTTTTCCATTCGATACCGGCGCCGCTCCGAAAACGAAGTTCCGGTACAGACAGAGGGCGCGCTCAAGCTTGAGCTGACATGGACGTTCATCCCGCTTATCCTGTCAGCTTTCATCTTCCTATGGGCGGCCCTACTCTTCGTGCGGATGTCGCGACCCGAGCCGAACGCGATGGAGATCTACGTCACTGGCCGGCAGTGGATGTGGAAGGCACAGCAGCCGAGCGGGCAATGGGAGAACAATGAACTGCATGTGCCGGTTGGCCAGCCGGTGCAGCTCAACATGACCTCGATAGACGTGATCCACGACTTCTACATCCCGGCATTCCGGCAGAAGCAGGACGTGCTACCGGGACGCTATACGACACTCGCCTTCACGGCCACGAAAGCAGGTACATACAACCTCTTCTGCGCTGAGTATTGCGGTACGCAGCACTCACGCATGGTGGGCAGTGTGACGGCAATGGAGCCCAGGGACTATCAGGCCTGGTTACAGGGAGAGAACAATGCGGAGTCGCCTGCAGCCCGCGGTCTACGGCACTTCGAAAGCTATGGGTGCGACACCTGTCACCGCCAGGACAACGGCGGTGTTGGGCCGACCCTGGTTGGGCTATACGGCCAGCAGGAGCAGCTTGCCGATGGCCGGACCGTAACCGTGGACGATTCGTACATCCGCGAGTCTATCCTCAATCCGCAGAAGCAAGTTGTGCAGGGATACGGCCCCCCGAGCCGGATGCCCACCTACGCCGGTCGGGTGAACGAGACGGAGCTTATTGATCTGATAGCATATATTCGTTCCCTCGGCGGTCAGCAGCAGGAGCAGGGTGGTGGTGGCGACGACTCGCTGCCAGGTGCCGGAGCTGAGGAGACGCCGGGTACCGGGCCGAATTCGTCCACGGATGGGCCGAAGCCTTAATCGAGAGAGCCGTTTCTCGTAGCGCAAGGAATAAAGATGGCAACGATAAGTCAACCGGCCGGTCAGCCCCTTCGGTCACCCAGATCGCCTGAGATCCGCGAGACCTACCTCAATGCGTCTTCGGGTCTTCGGTCCTGGCTGTTCACAGTTGACCACAAGCGGATCGCGTGGCTCTATCTGATGGCGATCAGCTTTATGTTCCTGATCGGGAGTGCAGCGGCCACAGTCATGCGACTCGAGCTGCTCACGCCACAGGGCGACATGATCCAGGCGGGGACGTACAACAAGCTCTTCACGATGCACGGTGTCGTGATGATCTTCCTGTTCCTGGTGCCCTCGATCCCCGCGGTGCTAGGCAACTTCTTCATTCCGATGATGATCGGTGCGCGGGATGTAGCCTTCCCCAGGCTCAACCTGCTGAGCTGGTACGTGTATATGTTCGGTGCCGCGTTCATCCTGTACGCCCTCGTCACAGGTGGTGTGGACACGGGCTGGACGTTCTATACCCCGCTCAGCACAACCAACTACACGCAGAATGTGGTGCCTACAGCATTGGGCATCCTGATCGTCGGCTTCTCCTCGATTCTCACGGGACTTAACTTCATTGTCACGATCCACAAGATGCGCGCGCCAGGCCTTACGTGGTTCAAGATGCAGCTCTTCCTCTGGTCGCTGTATGCGACCAGCCTGATCCAGGTGCTCGCCACGCCCGTACTCGCGATCACGCTGCTGCTTGTAGCGATCGAACGCACCCTGCGGGTGGGGATCTACGACCCCGCGCTTGGCGGCGATCCGCTACTGTTCCAGCACATGTTCTGGTTCTATTCGCACCCAGCCGTGTACATCATGATCCTGCCGGGCATGGGTGTCGTGAGCGAGTTGATCAGTACCTTCACCCGAAAGAACATATTCGGCTACAAGTTCGTTGCGATATCGAGCGTGGCCATCGCGGTGTACGGCTTCCTGGTATGGGGGCACCATCTGTTCGTCGCGGGGCAGTCCGTGTATGCCGGGATGGTATTCTCCGTACTGAGCTTCTTCGTCGCGATACCATCTTCGATCAAGGTCTTCAACTGGACCGCCACCCTGTGGCGTGGCTCCGTTAGCCTGCAGACGCCTATGTTGTATGCGCTGGGCTTCATCGGCCTGTTCGTGGTCGGCGGTTTGACGGGCCTGTTCCTTGCCGCGCTTGCGTTGGATGTACACCTCAGCGATACCTATTTCGTGGTGGCCCACTTCCATTACGTAATGGTCGGCGGGATGCTCCTGGCGTACCTCGGCGGCCTCCACTACTGGTGGCCGAAGATGACCGGGCGGATGTACCCGGAGTTCCTGGGTAAGATCTCTGCTGTGGTCGTGTTCGTCGGGTTCAACCTCACGTTCTTCCCGCAGTTCGTCGCGGGCGCGCTCGGTATGAATCGCCGGTACTACGCATACGACTCGGAGTTCCAGATCTACAACGTGCTCTCGACGGCGGGCTCGACGATTCTTGGCCTGGGCTTCATGCTCCCGCTGCTATACCTCACATGGTCGCTAAAGTTCGGCAAACTCGCATCGGACAACCCGTGGGGGTCCGAAGGTCTGGAGTGGAAGTCTGCCACCCCGCCACCCACGGAGAACTTCGACGAGCAACTCGTGGTGGTACGCGGGCCGCACCACTACACGGCAAAGGAGCAGGTCGTTGGCTGAGTCCACCATTACCTCAACCAGCACCGCGCATGGGCACACCGAGCACGCCCGTGCGCACCAGTTCGACACCCCACAGCAGCAGTACTCCGCTTCGAACCTCGGCATGTGGGTCTTCCTGGCGACGGAGGTGATGACATTCGGCGGGTTCTTCCTGGCCTACATCGTCTATCGCAGCCTCAATCCGCAGGTTTTCGAGTACGCCAGCATGCACCAGAGCGCGTTTTGGGGCAGCATCAACACGGTTGCGCTCATTCTCAGCAGCCTCACGATGGCGCTCGCCGTGCACGCGTCGCAGGTAGGAAACCGTCGACAGCTCAACATCTTCCTGGGCCTGACGATCGCGCTGGCGTTCGTCTTCCTGGGGATCAAGTCCATAGAGTACACCCAGCACATCCATGAGCATCTCTTCCCGGGGCCGGGCTTCCACATGGAGCAGGAGGCCAAGGGTGAGCCAGAACTGACATCAGAGCAACAGGGTCGAGCGCAGCTCTTCTTCCTCCTGTACTGGATGATGACCGGCCTGCACGGACTCCACGTGATCATCGGCATCGTTCTGATGGGCGCTTTAATCGTCAATAATCTTCGCAAGGCGTACTCGGAGAAATACTACACCCCGGTCGAGATGACCGGGCTCTACTGGCACTTTGTTGACCTCGTGTGGATCTTTCTCTTTCCGCTGCTATACCTACTCGGGGGTGCCCATTGGACCATTTTTCCGTAGCTTTCGACTGGCGAGGAGCGTAGGGTGGCCCACATACAGGAGCCGTTGGCGCGGGATGATG
>JADDPA010000174.1 GCA_016782125.1 Thermobaculum sp. | reverse complement strand
TACCTGTCCGCACGCAGTGTTGACGTTTGAGCGGCAGTTTTGTAGTATCAGGTTTGGCGTGGAGTCTGCAACTGGGTCGTGCTCGGTCCCAAAGATCGCATAAGCATCGCCTTGGGATTCTTGTGACCGGTGTACAATCGACCACAGGTTGGGTCAACGTACCGCTGGCACGTGTCAACCAAAGCACGGGTGAGGGAACCGTTCATGCCCAAGAAGACTTTCAGCGCACGCGGTCTATCGATACTCGGCATCCTGCTTCTCGCTCTCGGCCTGTTGCCGGCGGCCGCAGGCGCGCGTGCGGTGCCGTTGGGTGAGGGACACGGTAAGCGCCCGCTCACAGCGAAGCGTCCGGCACGGCTTACCGGTCGCGTGCTCGTACGGTTTCGCCCTGGTGTCGATGCTGCCGTACGGGGCCGTGCACTCTCGCTATCGCGCATTGTCGACGCCGTAGGTCAGGTGTCGGTGCTTTCCCCGTCGGATGAAGGCGCGGGCACGCTCCTGGAGCGATTACGACGTAACTCCGCCGTGGAGTATGCCGAGCTTGAGCATACTCTGTACGCGTTCGGCTCCTCGAACGACCCGCACGCCTGGAAGCAGTGGGGCCATACGAAGATTCGGTCGCGCGAAGGCTGGGACATTGGACGTGGCTCGAACACGGTCAAGATAGCGATTGTCGACAGTGGGGTGGACTTCGGCCATCCCGATCTGCGCTATCGATACGCCGGCGGCTGGGACTTCGTGAACAGCGACGCCACCCCCGAGGACGGCAATGGACACGGCACCCATGTGGCCGGCATTGCCGCCGCATCGGGCAACAACGCCGTGGGTGGCGTCGGCGTGGGCTGGTACACGAAGATCCTGGGCGTCAAGGTGCTCGACCCCAGCGGTGATGGGACAGAGGCGGGTGTGAGCAAGGGGATTCGCTGGTCGGCGGATAATGGCGCCGCGGTCATCAATCTCAGCCTCGGGGGGCCAGAGTATTCGCGCACGCTCGCTGACGCGGTGAGCTACGCACAAGGCAAGGGTGCTCTCGTTGTCGCCGCTGCCGGGAACGACGGCTCCAACGTGGCGACGTACCCGGCATCCTTTCCGGGAGTAATCGGTGTGGCTGCAACGAATCGCGCTGATACCGACGCCTGGTATTCAAACTACGGTTCGTATGTAGACATCAGCGCGCCGGGCGGCTCCTCCGATCCAAACCGGCCGCAGGACGGTATCTACTCCACGCTGCCGGGCAATCGGTATGGTTTCATCGATGGCACGTCTATGGCAGCCCCGTTCGTCGCGGGGGCGGCGGCGGTGATCAAGGGTCGATTCTCGTGGATGAATTCTGCGAAACTCTGGGAGCGGCTGCGCCTCGGGGCGGACGACATTGGCGTGAGCGGCAGGGACAACTATACCGGCTATGGCAGGCTCAACCTGTTCCGCTCCCTGGCGATACCCGGTCAGGTCTACGGCACAATCACAGACGCCCGCACTGGGCGACCGCTCGCGGACCGTAAGGTCGCGCTGAGCGGCACTTCACGATACGTACGCACGGACGCGAACGGACGATACCGCATGGGAAGCGTTCCATATGGTACTCGGACTTTCGTGATTTCGAGTTACGGTCACGAATCGGCGGCACGAACAATCACCATGCCGGCGAATGGCAATGTGGCGCTGTCCATAAGCCTCCGGCCCCTGGCGAAGGTTACCGGTCGGGTGCGCAGTGCATCTGGAACGGCGCTATCCGGAGCGGCGGTCACGTTTGTCGGTGCGAGCCGCACGGCCCAGTCCAACTCATCCGGCTACTACACCATAAGTCTTGCGCCACTCGGCGTGCGAAATGTGACCGCCCAGAAAAGTGGGTACTACACCGGCACTCGCTCGGCCACGCTCGTGATGGGCGAGACGACAACTCTGAATTTCGGTCTCAGTCCCCGGTAACGACTCGTATCCGCTCGGCTCCGAGTTGTCATGTGCCGGACAGCCTCGATTGCTCCGCCCCAGTTGCCTGAAACTCCGCTAAGAGGCGCCGCAATGCCGGGCGAGGATACGCCGCCTTGATCCGGCGAACCTCCTCATTCGCCAGCGCATCGCATCGCTCGTTGTCCGGATTGCCCGCGTGACCACGCACCCAGTGCCAGCGTATCGATAGTCCGGCGGTGAGATCATCAAGCTCGCGCCATAGCTCGACGTTCTTTACCGGCTTCCTGCCCGCGGTGCGCCAGTTTCGCGCCTTCCAGCCGGGTAGCCATTCTGTGATACCGCTGCGCACGTACGTGGAGTCGGTATAAAGGTCCACCGTCGCCGGCCGCCGCAAGAGGCGTAGCGCCTCTATGGCGGCCTGGAGTTCCATGCGGTTGTTCGTCGTCGCCGGAACGCCGCCGCTGATCTCCCGCACCTTCGTTCCGGAGCGTAACACCGCCGCCCAACCGCCGGGACCGGGATTTCCCTCACATGCGCCGTCGGTGTGTATAACTATCGGCTCATCGTTCGTCGCCACCCGTCCTCCTATACCATCCCATCGTTCCTGTCGGTAAGCATTTGTACTACTCAGCCATTCGCCACAAGCCTATTCTTCGTGATGAACCAAGTTGCGGAGCATCAGTGGCTCGGCGCCCTTGGCGCTTCGCTGCGCCAGCGGTATCCGGCGGACATGCGTGAGAGTCCCATGGTGCGGTATCCAGGTCTCCGAAACAAGCGGTGACCTGCGGCGCAGTTGGTTGCCACTCTGTTACGTTGCAACAAGCGGCATTGGTGCCGTACCATAGACGTGTTGATCATGGGTTAGACCATTGTCCTTGGAGAGCGCATGCCCCTCGAATCCTGTGACAGTCCCTTCGACTCACCGCGAGAGGCATGCGGTGTGATAGGAATCTGGGAGCCATCCGGTTCCATCAACCTCCCCGACTATCTGGTCCTTGGTTTGACAGAATTGCAGCACCGCGGTCAAGAGAGTGCAGGGATAGCCGTTTGCGCGAACGGCACCATGCAGACCCGCATCGGTATGGGCAAGGTGCGCGAGGTCTTTCCGCACGGAGCGACGGACCTAGAAGGTCACGCCGGGATTGGCCATGTCCGCTACTCGACCACGGGTTCTAGCACCGTGAAGAACGCAGGGCCGTTCCTCGTCGGCGAGCACACGAGCCAGGTCGCCCTAGCACACAACGGCAATATCTCGAACTCCGAAGAATTGCGTGTCTTGCTTGGTCCGGCGGTGCACGACACCGCCACCGATAGTGAGATGGTCGCGCACTTGCTTCTCGCGGCTCAGGGAAGCTCCTTTGCTGAGAAGGTACGCGGTGTGCTGCCGCTGTTGCGGGGTGCCTACAGCTTGGTCATCCTCTCGGACGGCAAGGTCTATGGTCTGCGCGACCCGCTAGGCATGCGGCCGCTTTGCCTGGGCAGGCTCGGCCGTGGGTGGATCCTTGCCTCGGAGACCAGCGCGATCGAGAAGCTCGGTGGCGCGTACGAGCGTGATGTGCGACCGGGCGAGCTCGTTGAGTTCGGGCCGGACGGGTTTCGTTCCGCGCAGGTTGCCGAAAGTCAGCGTCATGCATTCTGCTCCTTCGAGTACATTTATTTCGCCGGTGCGGCGAGCACGTTCGATCAGCGTCCCGTGTACAGCGTGCGACAGGCGCTTGGTAGACAGCTTGCCCTTGAACAGCCGGCACCGACCGCCGACGTTGTCTCGGGCGTGCCGGACTCTGCGGTGCCAGCCGCGATCGCGTACGCTGCTGAGGTTGGTCTCCCGTACACCGAGGCATTCATCAAGAGCCGGTACTCCGACCGCTCCTTCATCAAGCCGGACCAGCGCCTCCGTCAGCTTGAAGTCGACCTCAAGTTTTCCATCGTGCGACCGAACGTGGAGGGAAAGCGCGTTGTACTCGTAGATGACTCGATCGTGCGGGGCAACACGATGAAGCGGGCTATTACGGCGCTGCGGAATTACGGTGCGCGCGAGGTCCATTTGCGCATCAGTTCGCCGCCGTTGCGCAACCCGTGCTACTACGGTGTCGATATCGGCAGCGACTCAGACCTCATAGCCGCGAACTCCGATGAACCGCAGATCGCCGCATACATTGGCGCCGACTCACTGGGGTATCTGAGCCTGGACGGCCTGGCTCAGGCGGTCACGTTGGGCGCGGGCGACGAGGCACAGGCGGTGTTTCATAACAACCACTGTTACGGCTGCTTCCACAAGCACGGCTATCCGTACAGTAGCCGCAGCGCATTCGAAGATCGCGAACAACTCGCCAGGGCGTAACCGACGGCGATGCCGCACTGCCAACTAAGGGGCCGGGTCAACGACATCGAGTCGACTTGCTAAGTGTTCCCGTGCGGAACCCCGACCTCTGCGGGGAATGTAGCCGTCAGGCTCACGCCGCGGCTACATTCTTTCTGTGTCTATAACTGGGGCCATGGGAGATGGACTCCACGGTAGACGCGTGAGGGCGAGTCGCGAGGTTGCCCATACCGGTCGACCCGGTGGGGCGCCCCTACAAGCGGCGCGGTAGGTCGATCACTCTGCTTATCGCCGAAAGGGCATTCAGTGTAGGGTTGTGGTTGCTTAGCGCCTCGGTTCGCCGTCTTACGTATACGGATCTCGCACGCAACGGCGCTACTCAGCGATGCTACGCGGGCCGACGAGGAGGAGTCAGCACACGGCCAGTACTAGGTCATCGCGATAGGAGACTCGCCGCCGTCCTAGCGAATTGCCCTGTCAACCTGCCGGTCCGCAGCTCGGAACAGAGGGAGCGCTTTCTTGCGCGTAAAGGATTTGTCGGCGCCGAGGATTACATACGCCACGATGTTCTCTGTGCGGAAGGCCACCAGATAGAACGTCCCCCCGGTCTGTGGGTTTATGGCCTCAAACACCGCGCCCTCGTCGCCGTAATCCTGCTCGCCCGGGATCGTCTTGAGCCGTACCCCCGGCGAGAGCTCATCCTGGTTCACACTCTTGCGCAAATCGGCGTAAGCTCGGTGGGCGTTACGCTTGGTGTCGAAGGTGAAGCGGAAGTCCCAGGCGAGGACGAGCCCCTTTGGTCGCTGCAGGTCTCCCGACCAAAGATTCGTCAGAGTTACCCGCCCATTGAACTTGCTGAGTTCCTGGTTCTGCTGCTCTCCAACATCTGTGTTGAGCTTCAAGCCATAACCCCGCAACATCCGCGCGGGAATAGCGAGAGGAGAGTTCGCATCGACCGACTTGGCGGTCCGTGCCGGGCTGGACTGCTGCGTCGGCTCGACACCGGCCGTAGGTTCGGTGATCGGCGCGGTCGCTTCAGGGGTGTCGGCTGTAGCTTCGGGCATCCCCGCCGTTGCATCGGCGAGCGCCGGTGTCGTGGTAGCAGCCGCCTCTGTTGCTGGCGGACTCGCGGGACCACTGGTAGCGGTCGCGACCACTTGCCCAACGGCCGAGGACTGTGTCGCCGGTGTCGCGGCGTCGTTTCCTCCGCCGCACGCGGTCAGAAAAACCATCACTACGACGGACAACGCGAGTAGGTGCCTTTGTATCATTACCTGTCCCTCGCAGTTCGAGTGGCGATCAGCCCATATAGCTTGTTCAACGCGGTAGTGCCCCACCCTCCCAGCAGTTCAGAGAGAATGCACGGTGCCTCCGGATTGGTCAAATAGCGTGTGGAGTCACGGCGCTGCTCTAGCTTACCCGTTGGCAAGACTAATGTGTACTTAGCGTTGTAGACCGATAGGTGTTGGCGGTGTCATCTACGGACCCGGAGCAGCACCCAAAGAGAACAGCGAGCGCCGTTCGGGACCGCCATGACCGAGCGCGTAAAGCAAGGAGCAGGTCTACGTTTGACAGCGGCGGCACGGCCCTCTATTCTGAGGCTCACGGTGGAATGTAACACGCGGATCGTAAAGAGAGGCGGTACGAGGGGATGGTCACGAGCGGAGCGACCTCTGAGAAAGATCGCGCGAACGCGCCGAACACCGGGCTTGAGGGTGTCGTCGTGGCTCGTACCGAGCTCAGCGATGTGGACGGACAGGCCGGAGTGCTCACGGTCCGCGGGTATAACATCGAAGAGCTGGCGCATAACGCCACGTACGAGGAAGTCGCCCACCTCCTGTGGCACGGCGCGCTGCCGACCGCTGCCGAGCTCGGTGCGCTCCAGGAGCGACTCGTACGCTATCGGCAGTTACCCGATGAGACACGCCTCGCGATCGACGTTGCCGCACGGCGGATGGGACCGATGGACGCATTGCAGTTCATCGTCGGCTCACTAATCGTGGACGATCCAGACCCCGATGACGAGTCATACGAGGGCAACTTGGCGCGTGCCGAAAAGCTCGTGGCCCGTGTGCCGGTCATCGTGGCCATGTATCACCGGCAACGTGCAGGCCTGCCGAGCGTCGAGCCACGTGAGGACTGCAGTCTCGCGGCGAACTTCCTGTATCAGCTCACCGGCGTAGAGCAACCGGCAGGCGAGGTTACGGGACTGAACACCTATCTCGTCACCGTGGCCGATCACGGCATGAATGCGTCCACCTTCGCGGCGCGCGTCATCGCTTCAACCGCGTCAGATATCTACTCCGCCGTCACGGGCGCGCTCGGCGCACTCAAGGGCAGCCTGCATGGCGGCGCGCCAGGACCGGCACTGGAAATGATCCAGGAAATCGGCCAGCCCGAGCGCGCGGAGGCGTGGATGCGAGAGGCTGTAGCCAGCGGAAAGCGGCTGATGGGCTTCGGTCACCGGGTGTACAAGGTCCGCGATCCTCGCGCCGAGGTACTCTACGAGGCGGCTGTGGCCCTGGCTGATGAGACGGGCGAACAGGAGGCGCTCGCCCTCGCGCGGGAGGTTGAACGTGCAGGGGTGCAGGTGCTCGCGGAGAGCAAGCCGGGCCGCAACCTCAACACAAATGTGGAGTTCTATACGGCGCTACTGCTCCGCGAGCTCGGGCTGCCGCAGGATCTCTTCACGCCGGCGTTCGCGATCGGTCGCACCGCCGGGTGGACGGCGCACGTACTGGAGCACCAGAAGTCCGGCCGGCTGATCCGCCCGCAGTCGGAGTATGTCGGTCCCCGTGGCCTGCGATACACGCCAGTTTCTGAGCGCTGAATCGCACATATTGGGCACGCGGGCGCTGCACGTGCCTAGTCACGCTGGCCAAGGCACTCAGGTCCCTGCAGAACCGCAGCCTGAACCGGCAACGCTCCGTTGGGGCTCAGGCCCTCGCAACCGCCGTCAACCCGCGAGCGGAAAAGTACTTCGCCTGTGGGTGGTGCACGACGAGCGCTGCTGTGCTTTGCTCCGGCACGAGCTGGTGGCCGATCGTCAGATCGACGCCGATCGTGTCCCTCGCAGGGAGCAGGCGCATCACGTCTTCCTGCTGCGAGAGGTCTGGACAAGCCGGATAACCCCATGAATAACGTCTGCCCTGATCTTCCGCCAGACCAAGCTCCGCTCGCACACGCTTGTGAACGAATTCGGCGAGCGCTTCGGCGGTCTGCACCGCGAGACCGTGGATGAAGTAGGCGTCCGTGTAGTCGCCGGCCTTTTCCAGACGCTCGACCATCTCGGTCGCCGCGTCGCCAGCCGTCACGACTTGCAGGGCAACCACGTCGCGCCCCGCCCCGACGGGTAGATAGTAGTCGGAGAGGCAGAGGTGTTCCTCGTCCGGCTGGCGGGGAAAGGGCATCCGCGAGACCTCGCGGCCAGAATCCGGGTCATAGATGACGAGGTCGTCGCCTTCGCCATTTGCCGGGAAGTAGCCGTAAATCGCTCGGGGCAGTATGAAACCCTCCTTGGCCGCACGCGACTTGAGTTCCTCCAGTTTCGGCTCGAACTCCCCCTTCACAAGTTGATCCCATCGCTCTCCCGACGCGTTGCGTGCACCCCAGTGCAATCGGTACAGCGTGTTCAGGTCGAGGTTCTCCCAGACGCTCTCCAAGGGGATCGGATCCAAGACCCGGTGGCCCCAGAAGGGTGGTTCGGGTGCGCGCTCGAGCCTGCGAACCTCGACAGCGCCTGGGGCAGCACGTGCCACGGGTGTCGCGGTAGCCCGGCCCGCTTCTTTCTCCATGAACTGTTCCGCAAGCGAACGCGCTTTCCCTACAAACTCTCCGCGGCGGTCCGGCTCCGAGAGCTGGTCCATGATCTCAAGGCCCTCGAACGCGTCCTTCGCGTAAAAGACGCCGGGGGGATAGTATGCACCATCGGGCAAGAAACCGATGCGCCGCCCATAGTTACGGTTGATCGCCGCGCCTCCCACGATAACGGGGAACTCCAGCCCACGCTTTGCTAACTCCTGCACGCAGAGTGGCATCTGCTTGCTCGTGCTGACCAGCAGAGCCGAGAGGCCGATGGCGTCCGCGTTCACTTCCCGTGCCTTCTCGATGATCGTGTTGATTGGCACCTGTTTGCCGAGGTCGTAGACCGTATAGCCGTTATTCGAGAGGATCGTGTTCACGAGGCTCTTTCCGATGTCGTGCACATCCCCGAACACCGTTGCAAGTACGATCTTGCCCTTCGTGTATCCTTCCTTGCGATCGAGGAACTTCTCCAAGTGCGCGACTGCCTTTTTCATCACCTCGGCGCTTTGCAGCACGAACGGCAGGATAAGCTCGCCCGCGCCGAACTTGTCGCCGACCTCCTTCATCGCGGGAAGCAGCACGTTGTTCAGCACATCCACCGGGCTCTGGCGCTCGAATGCCTCATCAAGGCGGTCCTCGATGCCCTCCTTCTTTCGGAATAGGATCTGGTAGTGGATCTTCTCTTCCGGCGTCATGCCTGCCGTGGGGTCCACTTGCTCTCGGCCAGTGTTCTCCGCACCCTTGTCCTCGTAGTGTTGTATGAAGCGGGGAAGCGCGTCCAGATCGGTGGCCCAGATGATATCCTCGCAAAGCTTACGCTCCTCAGCGGGTATCTCCGCATACGGCGTAATCTCCTGCGGGTGAACGAGCGCGAGGTCCAACCCTGCATGGACGGCGTGGTACAGAAAGACGGAGTTTAGGGCGGCGCGCGCGTGCGGGGCAACTCCGAAGGAGACGTTCGAGACACCGAGGCTTGTAAGCACACCAGGCAGTTCCTGCTTCACGGCGCGGATCCCGTCGATAGTCTCTACCGCGGAGCGTACCAACTCCTCCTGTCCCGTCGTCACGGGGAACGTCAGCACGTCGAATATGATAGCGTTGGGCTCCAGTCCGTAATCGTCGCTCAAGATCCCATGGATGCGACGCGCGATGCCCAGCTTGCGCTCGGCGGTGTGCGCCATCCCCTCCTCGTCAATCGTGAGTGCGATCACTGCCGCGCCATGCTCCACGGCCATCGGGATGACCGTGTCGATACGCTCGCGGCCGTTCTCCAGGTTCACCGAGTTGATGATCGCGCGGCCCGGATAGTTCTCGAGTGCGGTTTTGATGACCGCAGACTCGGTGCTGTCGATCATCAGTGGTGCCTCGACACCCGAACTGACCATCCGGAGTACCCGCCGCATCTGCTCCGTCTCATCAGTGCGCTCGGTCAGCGCGACACACAGATCGAGTGAGTGCGCGCCGCCGTCGACCTGGTTGCGCGCGACATCGAGGATCGCGTCATAGTCTTCCCCCAAAAGCAGCCGCTTTACCCTGCGGCTGCCCTGGGAGTTGACGCGCTCCCCGACGATATGCGGCGGCGGATCCTGGCGCAGGTCCGTGGCGCGGACGCCAGAGGAGATCGCGACGAGTCGCTGTGGCTGGCGGTCTCCCGGACGCACGCCGTCCAACGCCTCGACGACCGCGCGCATGTGGTCCGGCGTCGTGCCGCAGCAGCCGCCAACGATCGTCACCCCACGATCCCGCACGAACTCCGCATGCGCCCGTGCTAGGCCGTCAGGGTCGAGCGGGTATACGGCGGCACCGCCCTCATTCAGCGGGATACCCGCGTTCGGGATGACGCTGATCGGCACAGGGGAATGTTCCGTCAGCAGTCGGACCGGCTCACCCATGTGTTCCGGCCCGGTCGAGCAGTTGAGCCCGATCACATCGACGTTCAACGCCTGTAACGTCACGAGCGCGGCAAGCGGGTCCGTTCCCAGGAGCATGCGCCCTGACGTGTCGAGCGTGATTTGGGTCTGGATCGGAACCTGCCGGCCACTCTCACGAAAGTAGCGCCGGATGCCCGCGATCGCCGCCTTCACTTCGAGTATGTCCTGCGCTGTCTCTATGAGCAGCAGGTCTACTCCGCCCTCCACGAGTCCCTTCGCTTGCTCCTCGAAGAGGGCCGCGAACTCCTCATACGTGATGTTCGAAAGTGTGGGGTCCGATGAGGACGGCAACATCCCGGTTGGACCAATGGAGCCCGCGACCCACCGGGGCTTCGACGGCGCTGAATAATCGTCGGCCACGCGGCGTGCGATACGTGCGGCCTCGAAGTTCTGTTCATGCGTTCGATCGCCGAGACCGTACTCGTCGAGCTTCAGGCGACTGCCACCGAACGTGTCCGTCTCCAGGACCTCGCACCCCGCCTCCAGGAAGGACGCATGGATCTCTTCAATAATCCGTGGCCGAACGAACACGAGGTATTCGTTGCAGCCTTCCTTGCCGCCGTACTCTTCGGCGGTGAGGTCGTATCCCTGTACGCTCGTGCCCATAGCACCGTCAAAGATCACGACGCGGCGTTGCGCCGCCTCCAGGTACTCCTGTCCGCTTCGCGTCAATCCCTGCCTCCGGTTTGTGCTCATGTGCGATCCGCACTGCGAGCGTTTGCCACGGTGACATGCCGATCGAGAGGCGGTGATGCTTGCGCGGTCCCCGGCCTCCGGCTGCTGTCCAGCGCATCGATGACTTCGGCGCACTGCTCGTAACGTCCAAAGGATGGCATCAGGTAGATACCCTGAACGCGCTCCTGTGCGGCGTCAACGAACTCCTGTGCCAATCGTATGCCCTCGCTCAATCCCGCGGAACCCGCATCATGCATCGCCCGGCGGACGCCCTCCGGCACCCGTATGCCCGGAACCTCATTGTGCATATAGTCCGCATGCTTGAAGCTTTGGAGCGGGAGGACACCCAGCAGGAACGGTACGGGCAGGGGGCCGATGCGGTCGAGGAAGCTGTGCAGCGCTTCGATGTCGTACAGTGGCTGGCTCATCACGAAGTGCGCCCCCGCCTCCAGCTTCCGCCAAAATCGCTCGATGTGCTCGTCCAGATCCTCCGCAGTGGGATCGACCGCGCAGCCGATGCAAAAACCTGCTTGTGCACCGACGGAGCGGCCCGCTCGGTCCACACCGGCATTGAGCCTGGAGAGGGTGCCCACGAGGCCAATGGAGTCCACATCCCAGACACCGGTCGCGTCGGGGTAATCGCCGAGCGTCGGCTGGTCGCCGGTTAGCGCGAGCACGTTGCGCACCCCCATCGCGTGAGCGCCGATCAACTCGCTTTGAAGCGCCATGAGGTTGCGATCACGAGTGGTGAAGTGGATGATCGTCTCTACATCGGCACGGTCCTGAATGAGCTTCGCCATCGAGAGCGCGCTCATCCGCACGCGCGCCATCGGACTGTCGGCGACGTTCACGAAGCGCACGCCACGCTCGGCGAGCATGCACGCCCCGTCGAGCACCTTCGTCGGGTTAAGGCCCTTTGGGGGATCCAGCTCCACGCTAACGATGAACTCGCCCTGGTTGATCGCTTCCTGTAGCCGCGTGGGTGCAACGTTCGCCGGCACGACCTCGGGCTTCTGGGTCGCAGGCGTTGATACCTGCCGGACTGGCGCACGCACCGGCGTTCGCGCCTCGTTCAGCACCGTCGCCATTGCCGCGATATGTGCCGGCGTCGTACCACAACAACCGCCGACCAGGCTGACACCGGCATCGACAAACCGCGTGGCGTAGTCCGCGAAGTAGCTTGGCCCGCTGATGTAGACAAAGTGCTGTCCACGGCGGGAGGGAAGACCAGCGTTCGGCTGCGCAGCGACTCGGCGCGCCCCGGCCGCGAACATCCGCTCCACCGTTTCGAGCGTGTTTTGCGGACCCACCGAGCAGTTGATGCCCACCAGGTCCGCGCCGAAGAGCTTGAGCTGCTCGACAACCTCTTCCGGCGAGTGTCCTTCCAGGGTAAAGCCGTCGTCGCCGAACGTCATCTGCGCGATGATCGGCAGCTGGCACACAGCCCGCACCGCGTCGATGGCGATTCTCGCTTCATCGAGGTCCGAGAAGGTCTCCAGAGTTATCAGGTCCGCTCCTCCCTCGAGCAGCGCTTCGGTCTGCTCACGGAAGGCGGCGCGCAACTGGTCCTCCGGCTCCCGGTGCTCTTCGGTCAGGGGCCGCAGGATGGGACCAATCGAGCCAGCGACAAACGCGGTGCGCCCGGACACCTCTCGCGCATCTCTCGCGATTTTTGCCCCGTGCAGGTTGATGTCGCGTACACTGTCCTGCAGCCCGAACTCCGCGAGGCGCACACGGTTCGCGCCGAAAGTATTTGTGGTGATTAGCTCGGCGCCGGCTGCGAGGTAGTCGCGATGCACACTACCAACGAGCGCGCGGTTCTTGAGGTTGAGCTCATCAAAGCAGCCGCCGTATGGCACGCCGCGCTCGTATAAGAGGGTGCCGACCGCGCCGTCAGCGAGCACGGGACCGCGCTCCACACGATCAAGGAATGGGCTGCGCATCGTGTTCTCTCTCCGTCCGTCGCTCCTGAAAGGCGGGCCCCGGGGGCCGCCGGCCATAGGCGCATGTGCAACATCGGCGGCGGTGAGCTGACGGCTGCGAGCTAAAGAGAAACCCCTCGCACATGACAAGGGGCATATCTGAGGCACCAGTCCCCTTATCTCGCGGGTGTTCCCGCCGGAATTGGCACCTGGCGCGATAGCGCTGGTTGCCGGGCTTCACAGGGCCGTCTCCCTCCACCTCTCTTGATAAGGCAAGTATATTCAATTGTGGTACCTACCAACTAAAGGATAGGCCGACGAAGCCGCTCTTGTCAAGGCCTCGCATTGCATCATAAATAAACTTGCTCTGGGGGTAGTCGTTGCATCATAA
>JADDPA010000021.1:2907-13023 GCA_016782125.1 Thermobaculum sp. | reverse complement strand
GTTTTTCCTTAAACTCTAAGGCCCGAGCGATGGCTCGGAGGTGTGAGGCAGCCTCTTCCACACTTCCAGGTCCTCGCCAGAGCTGAACAGTCCCGGCGACTCTACTCACCACAGGGTTCCCCGGGAGGAAAACAAAGACAGACGCGTAAAACGACGACAATCCGGAGGGATGTACTGTTGACCACTAAGACGCTGGGCGTTGTGTTCGCCCTCATGCTCCCATTTGTCTCGATGGGCACGCCCAAGGCAAGTGCCCTGACCACCGGCACGGCGTACACAACGACGAGCCTAAACATTCGTAGCGGCCCCGGCACCAACTATTACATCAAGCGCACGATGGCCTACAACTCCAAGGTGAACGTCCACTACTACGCTGGGAACGGATGGTGGAACGTCACACACACCTACAGTGGGACTCGGGGCTTCGCTTACGGCTCGTACCTACGCAACAGCAGCGGCACCTACTCGACCAGCAGCACGACTACCTCGTCCAGCTCAAAGGGCACCGCGCTCGCGAACACCGCGAAGCAGTACGTCGGGTATCGGTACGCATACTTCGGCAACACCCCGGCCGAAGGCTTCAGTTGCGTCGGGTTTTCCCAGTGGGTGTATCGACAGAACGGCATCTACATCCCAGAGAGCCTCGGCGGTCAGGCGAGCAGCGGTTACTCCGTGGCACGCGGCAGCCTGCAGCCGGGCGACATCGTTCTCTTCCAGAACACCTGGTGGAATGGTCTCTCGCACGCAGGTGTGTACGTGGGCAACGGCTGGATGATCAACGCCAGCACCCCGTCCACCGGCGTGAAGTGGGACAACATCTACAACAGCTACTACGGTGGCAAGTGGTACGACGGCCGCCGCGTGCGGTAGGCACCACAACGCTCACGCAGGAGAGGCCCCGGACGATTGTCCCGGGCCTCTCTTTTTGCCCATATCCCGAGGCACCACGCAGACGGCGCACATCCCATACGCCCGCGGCGGACGCAGCGATCGGTACGGAGATGCCGTGGCAACGGGATCGGATGGGTGCCCAATCGAGCACTGCTATCCTCGGAGCAGCGTCCTCACCCCTGCTATCCGGTACCGGTCTGCGTGCCCAACCCACGCCGCCTGCGCAATGGTTACCGCGGCGCTCCACGGCGGGTTGGTACGAGGCGGGAGGTCAGCCCACGATATGCGGCGCGCAGCCAACCGGACCTTGCGTCTTCCAGGGATTCGAGGTGGCGCACCCGCTCGGTATCGAGGTCCGATGCCCAGAGCAAGCAGCGCTCCGGATTCGCTCGGATGCCGGCGTCGGCGCGCTCGATGAGATCAGGCGGCACCCAGGCAACCAGGTAGGACGCGTGCGAGAGTCCCTGCCGCTCCCTCTCCTCGTCTCGCACATACGCGATCCATGTATCCCATGGCGGGAGGTTGTCCCAGTCGAAGTATCCGAACGACTCGACGAGCGCCATGCTGTCGAAGCGGTTCTGATCCGGATCGTAGACCACCAGACGCCCGCCCGCGAGCCCCTTTGCGGGGAGGATGCGGTACTTGCCATTGAACCGGAGCAGCTTGAAGCGCTTCTCCACGAGTGTGTCCATCATCGCCTCACGCCGCGCCACGGTGTCCAGCTGCAGAAACGAGGGCGGCCGAAGCTCGGCGGTGCGCAGACTGTTTGCGGGGTCGTTCAGAAAATCCTGCGTCGAGCACCACACAATCGTCTGCGCGAGGCTCATCCGGTACTGTCTTTGATCAAACAACCGTCGACTCCGTTGCTTAGGCTGTCACGGCCGACCGGAGGGCACCAACCGCGCGCTCCAGGGTCTCACGCCGCTTTGCGAAGCAGAAGCGCACCTGCGTTCGTCCCAACTCCGAGTCGGCGTAGAAGCTGGAGCCAGGCACGACCGCGAGCGCGTGCTCCTCGATCAGCCGGCGAGAGAACTCCACATCGGACCCCATGCCAAAGTGATCAATCTCCGCCATGAGGTAATACGCGCCCTGCGGTCGGTACACGCGGAAGCCCGCCTCCTCCAGTCCGCCGAGCAGCAGGTCGCGCCGCTCGAGATACTCCGCTTGCAGTTGGCGGTAGTAGTCGTCCGGCAGGCGCAGGGCGACCGCCCCGGCCTCCTGCAGTGGCGCGGCTGCACCCACAGTGATGAAGTCGTGCACCTTGCGTATCGCGTCGGTGATGTCGGGCGGGGCGATCGTGTAGCCCACGCGCCAGCCGGTAACGCTGTACGTCTTGCTCAGGCCATTCACGGTGATCGTGCGCTCACGCATCCCCGGTAGGGTTGCCATCGCGATATGCTCGGCCCCATCGTAGGTCATATGCTCGTAGATCTCATCGGTGTACACGAGCGCGTCGTGCCGCTGGCACAGGGCCGCGATACACTCCAACTCGGTGCGGGAGAAGACCTTGCCCGTCGGGTTGTGCGGGGTGTTTATGATGATGCCCTTCGTCCGGTCATTGAACGCAGCGGCGAGCGCATCGGGATCGAAGCCCCAGTCGGGCGGGTGGAGAGTGACGAAGCGGGGTGTCGCGCCGGAGAGCACGCAATCAGGACCGTAGTTCTCGTAGAACGGCGAGAAGATCAGCACCTCGTCGCCGGGGTCGAGCGTCGCCATCAACGCCGCGATCATCGCCTCCGTCGCGCCGCAGCAGACCGTCACCTCACGCTCTGGGTCAACCGCCAGGCCCGAGAAGCGCAGGGTCTTCTCCGCGAGGGCATCGCGAAAGTCCTTCGCGCCCCAAGTGATCGCATACTGGTTTATGTCGTTCTGAATCGCCTCGCACGCGGCATCCTTGATGGCCTGCGGGGCGGCGAAGTCGGGGAATCCCTGAGCGAGGTTGATCCCTGCCGCCCCATGACGTGCCCCGACCAGACGGGTCATCTCACGGATAACACTCTCGGTGAAGGTCTCAACCCTGGTAGATACGCGCGATGTCACGTGTGGGGCCTCCGTTCTCCATACCAGGACCATTGTATATCCCAGGCAAGACCGGCGGCGACTATACGCGCAACGTGGTGGAGAGGCGCAATGCGTACTCCTTATCCCTACCCCCGCCCAGCAGCGCTTGGGGAGCACTGCCGGGGGATTCGTTAGGTGATGAGCGTTAGCGGTCAGGCACCCTTGCGATCTGCTGGCTACCCAATCTGACCGTGGTGCTCCCTGTAATAGTCACTGCGAAGAACGCCCCACCGTGACCGCTCCCGAGCAGGCGTCCCTCGCCACGCATCACGCACACCTCAGCGCCCGGTAGCCGACGACGTGAATACCGGAAGCGCGGATGTACTCGCGCAGCTCGGGGCTGGTGAACGCCTCGTAGTCCGCGACCCGGCTCGGCCAGTCGCGCGCGATGGCGCGCAGCTCCGGTGTGTCCTGCGCGGGATGGATGATGAACATGGAAAGACCGGGCGGCAGGCCGTCGAGCACCCGCCGAGCCTGTGCCACGCGTTCCTCCGGTCGGTCGAGCGGCAGCCCCACCACGTGGCCGAACACCGGCATCCCCGCGTCCTCTATGCGGTCCGCAAGTTGCCCGCTCATCGCCGCGATCTCCGGGCTCGTCCGCAACAGCTCACGGTTTCGGGGGTTCGCGGGGTCGAGCCGCGTCATCAGGAGAGGTAGCCGGCGCGAGAGGGCGAGGTCCACGTACCCGGTCGCGAATCGGGGATGGGCGAGCGTGCCCATGTGCGTGTCGACATGCGTGACGTCTATCCCAGCCGCGAGTGCCCGGTCGAGCTGTGCCTCGATCTCCGACTGCACCGCCCCCTCGGTGGCGCGATCCCACACCGCCTCGGAGGCCCGGGGCAGATATCCCTCTGCATCGAGCAGCCGGGATGCGGGGTCGCGGGTGGAGACGGGGCCCCAGCGATACGCGTCCCACTCGCAGGTGAGCGTGAGGTGTGCGCCCATGTCCGCCTCGGGATGTGCGCGGCAGAGCGCAGCGGCCTGCGGAAACCACGGACAGGTCACCATCGTGGCCGCAGAGGAGATCAGCCCGAACTCCAGCAGATCGACATACGACGGAAGCGTCGCCTGGCACATACCGATGTCGTCGGCGTGGAGGACCACGACGCGATCCTCGGGGCCATAGCCAAGGCGGGACAAGTACGGGTTCATCGGTGTCTCCTCGCGGCGAGTGGGGTGAGCTATGTGATAACTCTACACCATCCCCGCGAGCGCCCGTCCCAACCGTCGTGCCTGACGCTCAGCGCGTAGGAGCAACGCCATGCCGTGTCCCTACACACAATACTGCGTCG
The DNA here is from genome assembly GCA_016782125.1 of Thermobaculum sp. Lineage (GTDB taxonomy): Bacteria > Chloroflexota > Chloroflexia > Thermobaculales > Thermobaculaceae > JACDAU01. The sequence continues at coordinate 8,779 of JADDPA010000021.1, read as the reverse complement.
GCCTCGACGTCCTTGCAACCCCGTGAGGGATCCCTCACTCGCTTCTGTGTTCAGCACGCACCGCGCGGCGCAGCCGGATCAGGCTTATCGTCCGATGGCGATGCCGTCCACGTCGACGCGCGCGCCCGTCGAGGCGGTGTTCTTCTGGCCGAGCACGCGGACCTGGATCGTGTGGTACGCATAGCGGCTACCGAGATACTTCCGGTACACCAGCTCCCGCAACTGCGATCGCGAGGAGTACAGATCGACCGTCGCGACGTGGGTACCATCAATCCACACCTGTGCCTTGCCCTTGTTCGGTCCCTTGGCGGCCACCCAGGCAACATTGCGGCCGTGGAACTTGAACGTCACCCGCGCACCAGAGGCGTCGGCGTAGTGTGTTGTCCGCCGGTAATGGTCGTACTCGGACGCCGCCACGGACCGCCATGCGCCCGAGTATCCCAGAACGGCGTTGTCGTACGGCACGGTCGTGTACTTCGGCGTGGTCCAGACGCCCAGGTTCCCCGCACGGTCGTAGGCGCGTAGCCGCAGGGCGTACGTCCTGCCAGGCACTAGCGCCACCGGGCGGTTATCAGCACCGAACATCGCCCCCGTGCGCGAGCCCCGGAGCCACGGCTGTCAGCCGGCGTTGTACCACTGCACCTCGTAGCCGGCCACGCCGGACCCGGTGTCCGCGCCGGTCCAGGCGGCGGGGAACTGAAGCGCGGACGAGAGCGAAGTGCTGTAGCGCGGCGTCGTGAGCGTTGCGGTCGGCAGCGTCGCATCGTTTAGCACCCCGGGCTGACCGTGACGGACGTGCCGTATGGCCCGGCATACTTGTTCGCTGCCTGGCCGTCGTACACCAGGCGGAAGCTCTCGGTGTATGCGCCGGGAGCAACGTTCCCACTGAGCCGGAACACGAACGTGGCGGTTCCACCGGGTGGTATCGTTGCCTCCACCATCTGCACCCGCGAGGCCGAGAGCCAGTGTCCCGCCATGTAAAAGCGGCTCTGCCGATTCAGTGGGGAATCGGTCGCCAGGCGCGTGGCGTTGTGCTGGAGGCTCGCAGACCTGCGCCACGTGGTATTGCCGTCGTTGCGCAACTGCATGCGGATATCACGTGTGGTGCCCTCATAGTAGCTCGGTCCGGCGTTGTTCAATGAGACCAGAGACGATGCGTGCCGAGGTGCCACGACATTCAGAGCGCGGGTAGTCGCCGTGCCCGACGCGCCCGCGGGTAGCCCCGGGGAGATCAGCCCACCGGGATCGCGGTAGGTGGCGGTGAGGGTCCACGTGCCGTACGCGCGTGGGAACGAAGCAGCGAGCGTCGGGGTAGAGACTCGGATCGTGCGCGATGCCCCCGGCGGGATTAGCGTTGCGTTGTTATCGCCACCGAGGTCCGCGTCCTGCCCTCCGGGACCGCGCAGTTTCACGTACAGCTCTTTGAGTTGCATCGTTTGCGTGCCGTAGCTGTGAACGGTGAAGCTTGCGCGGAATGGCTCGCCCCACGTGGGTGTCGCCGAGCTCACGACCGGACCGGCGGAGAGGCGCAGGTTCGCATCCGTCGTCGCTGAGATCTCGATGTTGTCGTAGTAGTGCTGGAGTATCCAGTCCCAGGTCTTGCCCTGGCGCGCCCAGTACTCGGTGCCCCACTGATACATGATGTCGTTGTCGTAGCTGGCGCCATCGTCTCGTGTGCCCGCCCGATAGAAGGCCACGTGGATATAGCCATCGCGCGTCATCCGCTGGTTCCAGGTCTCGTCTACAGCTCTATCGGTGCTCGCGTAGCTCACGGCCGGGTTGTATACCTGGTCGCACTGTGAATCTATTACATCGGCACCGAGCGATGGCCATTTTCCGCCGCGGTTCACCTGGTGTCACCCGTATCCCTTGGCGGCCATCGCGCCTGCGCGCAGCGACTCCTACGGCCACGAGGCGAACCACTCGTTCGGGAGTACGAGTTTCACATACTGCTTGAAGTCCACGGTCACGACCTTGCCCTTCGCCTGCGGGTCGCAGACGTTGCTGCCGGTGACCCACACCCGGATGACACCGGGCGGCGTCGTCACCGACCCGGTTGCCGCGGTCGAGTAAGAGGGCGAGAACGAACCGGAGGATTGTGTCGTCTGCGAGGTTTGTGTCTTGGCTCGGGGCTCGTGCTGTCGCACCGTAACCGGCACACGACCAAGCTCGACGGTCAGCCGCAGCGTGTCGTCAGCGACGAGCCGCGCGCTCAGGAGCTTCCACACACCGTAGCGTGGGGCACTTACAGAAACGTCGACGAGCCGCTCGGTGCCTGCAACCGCGAAAGATGGGAACCGGAACCGTCCAGCGGTGTCTGTGCGCACACGCTCTCCCCCTGCGTGGACGACCGCACCGGCGACGCGCGCGGTCGTGCGTGACCGTGCCTTCGAGCCCGGCGCCAGCGTCGAGCGCGGCCGCGCCCGTCCAACAGGAGCGCGCCGATCAACAGTGCCAATATCATCGCTCGCTTCACAGTCTCCCCCATGTATCTGCTGATCCCTGCAGCGTTCGAGCCGGCCAATGGGCCAAAGCCCGCGATCATCCTGTGTGCCTCGTGGCCTCTTGGGTTACTACAGTCATACTCCCACAGAAACTCAGCGCTGGGTATAGGACACTGGTCCCATCAAAGGACCTGCGCCCACGCCGGTCTGGTGATTGGGAACCGTCTATCGCGCTCGGCGGAGATGCGATGGGGGTGGGAGCGATCGCGTGGTCTCACGCGCGAGCGCACCTGGGTTGATCGCCGTGGGGCGACGGCCCGCAGTAGGTCTTAAGACCTACGGAAAAACAGACCCTTCGGTACCGCGAGGAGCCAACTTTCGGGCGATGTGCGAGGGCCTGCCTACCCCTTACTATGAGGATGCACATTATGAGAGCACCGGGAAAGCCGGTTCAGGAGGAGAGGCGAGATGTCGATCAGGGTTATGAGTCTGGGTGGCTGGCGGTTCGGCAGGCGCCACCGGCAGGCTGTCGCGCCGACGGCGAGCGTCACGACGGTGGAGCAGGCGGCGCGCCTGGCACCGCAGTGGGGCAACGTTGAGGTGCGGCACGCACAGGCCGACAGCGCTCGCACAACAGTGCCGGGCTGGCACGGCCCGCACCTGTAGTCGAGGGGATGCCGATATGATTGTATTGCTGTTCATACTCCTCAGCGCCGCGCTCGCGCTCGCGGCGGTACGATGGGGCAGCGATAGTACCACGCGTATCCCCGACGAGCACGTGCGGCACTCGCTGTAGCAACCAGCGCGAGACGGGGACCACGACTTGAAACGTGGTCCCCGTCTCGATTTTAGTTTCCCGAACTCTTCGCCTCCTTCGACCTCCTGCGTTTCCCATCCGATCCCTGGCATTCTCAGCACCGACGGACGCTCCACAGCACCAGGACAAGCAATCCATCGGAGCATCGATCGGCGCAAGGCCTCGTGGGAAGTAACCGTGCCTCGATTCTTCCGCTGGGGAACACGCATACGCCCTGATCTTCACATGACCCACGACACCACGCGCGATCTTCGTGTTGGCTGGGCAGCTATGTTACAGTAGGGCGCCAGCAAGTCCCGTGCGGTCCACGGCGCTCGTCGCAGTGCAGCATCGCCCTAGCGCGGAGGAGTGACCAAGCATGACGACAGAGCAGAGCTTGACGCCGGCGAGATCGGACACCACGATCACAGTCGCCGATGTCCGCTTCGAGCACCACCGGGAGCCCATGGGTATCGGGACTCCAAATCCGCGCCTGTCGTGGACTGTAGCCACAACGGCCGCCGGGTGGCGTCAGACCGCGTATCAGATCGAGGCCTTCGGGCCAGACGGTCAACCGCGGGGCGCGACGGGCCGGGTCTCGTCGGGCGAGTCTGTACTTCTGCCATGGCCATTCGCGCCACTGTTGTCGGGCGAGCGCGTCGCGGTCCGGGTCCAGGTCTGGGGCGCCGACGACCGCGCATCGGGGTGGAGTCAGCTGTTCCCTGTTGAGGCGGGTCTGCTTCATGCCGAGGACTGGACTGGGCGATTCGTGACACCGGACTGGGACGAGGACACCTCGCGGCCGCAGCCGAGTCCGCTACTGCGTCGCACATTCAGCGTGCGTCCCGGCGTCGCGCGGGCACGACTGTACGTGACTGCCCTCGGGGTGTACGAGGCGCAGCTCAATGGGACCGTCGTCGGCGACCACGTCCTCGCTCCGGGATGGACCAGCTACGATCACCGCCTGCGCTACCAGACATTCGATGTCACCGATCTCCTGCATGAGGGGTACAACGCAATCGGCGCGATGCTGGGGGATGGTTGGTACCGTGGCAGGCTCGGCTTCAACGGGGGCCGCCGCAACGTCTATGGCGACCGCCTCGCGCTGCTCGCCCAGATGGTAATCGAGTATGCGGATGGCACGAGCGATCTCGTCACAACGGACGAGAGTTGGCGTGTCGCAACAGGGCCAATCCTTGCCAGTGACCTTTATGATGGAGAGACCTACGACGCACGCCTGGAGCGGTCCGGCTGGTCGGCTCCCGACTACGACGACCGCGACTGGTCGGGTGTCCGGCTGCTCGACCGGGACCTGACGACCCTCGTCGCGCCAACCGGACCACCGGTACGACGCACCGAGCTTGTAGAGCCGGTCGCCATTACCACCTCTCCGAGTAGGCGCACCATCGTCGACTTCGGCCAGAACCTCGTGGGCCGGCTCCGCCTGACCGTCCGCGGAGCAGCGGGGGGGACAGTGACCCTGCGCCACGCCGAGGTGCTCGAGGGCGGAGAGCTGAGCACCAGGCCCCTCCGGCTCGCGAAGGCCACCGACTGCTACACGTTGCGTGGTGGAAACCCGGAGATGTGGGAACCGCGGTTCACCTTCCACGGGTTCCGCTACGCCGAGGTCGAGGGCTGGCCCGGCGAGCTGCGTACCGGAGACATCACCGCCGTCGTGTGCCACACCGACCTGGAGCGCAGGGGATGGTTCGAGTGCTCGGACCCCCTACTCAATCAGCTCCACGACAACGTCGTGTGGGGCATGCGCGGCAACTTCCTCGACGTCCCGACCGACTGCCCCCAGCGCGATGAGCGACTCGGCTGGACCGGCGACATCCAGGTATTCGCACCCACCGCCTGCTACCTCTACGACACCGCCGGCTTCCTTACCTCCTGGCTGCGCGACGTGGCCGCCGAGCAGGATGCCTCCGGCGTTGTCCCGTTCGTCGTCCCGAACCCCTTGGGTCGGCCGCCCAGCCCGGCTGCCGCGTGGGGCGACGCCGCGGTGATTGTCCCGTGGGTGCTGTATCAGCGGTACGGCGACGTGGGCGTCCTGGCTGACCAGTACGACAGCATGCGCGCGTGGGTGGAGTGTGTCGCCGAACGCGCAGGCGAGAGCCGGTTGTGGGACCAGGGCTTCCAGTTCGGGGACTGGCTCGACCCGAGCGCACCGCCCGACCGACCCGGAGCTGCTCGCACTAATGCGCAGCTCGTCGCCACCGCCTACTTCGCCCGGTCCGCCGAACTGCTCGGCCGCACCGCCGGCGTGCTCGGCCGGTCGGACGACGAGGCACGATACCAGGCCCTTGCCGCGGAAGTACGGGCCGCGTTCAACGCGGAATACGTCTCGCCCAATGGCCGTCTGGTCAGCGACGCAACGACCGCGTACGCGCTGGCCCTGCAGTTCGGACTCCTCCCCAAGGCTGAGCAGCGGCAGCGTGCCGGCGCCCGATTGGTGGCGCTCGTGCGCGAGAGTGGGTTTCGCATCAGCACGGGCTTCGTGGGAACGCCGCTGATCTGCGACGCACTCTGCAGCGTCGGCGAGCACAACGTCGCATTCCGCCTGCTGACGGAGCAGGGCTGCCCATCTTGGCTGTATTCGGTCACCATGGGCGCAACCACCATCTGGGAG
>JADDPA010000021.1:0-2882 GCA_016782125.1 Thermobaculum sp. | reverse complement strand
GATCCGTGAACCCCGGCGAGATGACATCGTTCAACCACTACGCGCTGGGCGCCGTCGCGGACTGGGTGCACCGCACCATCGGCGGCCTGGCGCCCGCCGAGCCGGGCTACCGCCGCATCGATGTGCGCCCGGTGCCGGGCGGCGGCCTGACGAGTGCCCGTGCCCGGCACAAGACCCCGTACGGGCTGGCCGAGTGCGCCTGGCACTTGGACGGTCAGACGATCGAGGTCGAGGTCGTGATCCCACCGAACACGACGGCAAGTATCACCCTCCCCGGGGCTGATACGGAACCGATTGAGATCGGTAGCGGGACCCACCACTGGTCGCACCAGGTTCCTGCCATCGCGTGGCCGCCGGTATCGTTGGACAGCACACTTGGTGCGCTGATGGAGGACATGGATGCGTGGACCGTCGTAACCCGTCACGCGCCGGATCTCGGCGGCGCGGGAGGTGGTCCAGGAGGTTTTGGCAGTATGAGCTTGCGGCAGTTGTTCTCGTTCCGACCCCTCGACGATGAGGCAAGGGATGCCCTCGAGGCCGCGTTGGCCGCGCTGAACCAGGAGCGCGAGCAGGGCTCGCAGTAAGCACCTCTGCTGGGCGGCTAGGCCGGTTCACGGGCTCGGGCATCGGATCGTCGTCCATCTTGGCCGGAGCGGAAGTGTGGTCGCGCGTTTCCTGGTTCAGCGCGGCCACACGCTCATCTGATGACCCGGCTCGTGCTCTGGCCTCGGGCGGGGAACGCCGGCTCCTGTGGCCGGCACCTGTCGCTTACCGCTCGATCGCGTAGGTCACGTTCACGCTCATCCGCACGGTGAGTTCCCCCGGCTTGACCGGCGTTGCCACGTCAGCGGCAGCTGCGCCATCCATCTGAGCCTCGGCGTACGGAATGGGTCCGGGCGGTGCCGACTCGCTGATCGTGATCGGCTTGCCGAGCTTCACATCCCCAAGCCGTGCGAGCTCCGTGGCCTTCTCACGGGCGTTCCGCATCGCCTTCTCGCGCGCCTGCTTCTCGAGTGCCGTGCGATCCTCAATGGTGAAGCTGATGCCGTGGACGCTGTTCGCGCCCGCGGCGACAGCGCCATCAAGCAGCTTGCTGGACGACTGGATGTCGCGGATAACGACCCGCACATCGTTGCTCACAACGAACACTTTGCGCCGCGGGTCGCGGTAGATGCTGTAGTTCGCGGTCTGGATGTCCTTCGCTGCAACGCCCAGCGCGGTGATGCGTTCCACGACGGCAGCCATATTCTCCGCTGCCTGCTTGTGCGCCACATCCACGGAGGCGTTCTCCACCATAAAGCCCAGGGTGATGTGCGCCGTGTCCGGCCTGGCATCGACCGTGCCCTCCCCGGCGACGGAGATACCACCTCGTTGCTCTCCTTGCGCTTGCGCCGTGGGCTCCGGCGGCGCGCTTGCGATCCCCGCCCGGTATATCCCCAACGCGAGCCCGATCGCGACCACACCCGCCGTCAGCTTCAGAACCATCGCGCGCATGTTGTCCCTCTCCTTCAATAAAGCTTGCTACGACGAGGCCGTCCCGACCGAGGATGTGCCCGGCGCCTGCGGGCGTCTCGCACGGCCACCCCGGCGCCACCAAACCAGCATCGCGAGAAGCACCGGTAGCAGCCACCAGCCAAACACGAGGATGGAGATCACCACCGTTGCCACCGCCTGGAGCATCCGCAGGGAAGCGTTCCAGGCCCGAGCCGCCACATCAAACGCGCTCCAGTTCGCCGCCGGGTTCGGGCTCGTCGCCGTCTGGGGCACGGGCAGCGGCCGCAGGCTGACCGAGATCGTGGACATCGTCGCCCGGCTGCTGAGATACTTGGCCCTGCCCTTCACCTGTTCGAGCTGCGCCTGCACGGTGCCGAGCTCCCGCCGCACGGTGAGGATCTCCTCAATATTCGTGGCCTTGTTGAGCAGGGCAATCAGACTGGTCTCAGTGGCCTCCAGGTGGCGTTGCCTCGCCTGCAGGTCGACGAATTCCTCGGTCACATCGGAACTGTCGCTCGTGCCAGATACGACTTTTCCGATCCCGCCGAGCGCTTCGTACGCCTTCTCGAAGTTGGCCGAGGGGACCGTAACGGTGAGGTCCGCGACGAGCGAGTCCCGCTCCTGACGACGGTTACTCTCCGAGATGAAGCCACCATTTGTCGCCGCGACATGGCGTACATCCCCGATCGCCTTCCCCACGTCCTTCGCCTGCAGGCCGATGGTCCCACTACGGATGACGACCCGGTCATAGTCCTCCGCCGCGGGCGGTGCGCTCGCACCGCCGGACTCTGCCTGCTTCTCGGAGGTCTGCGCCGCTTCACCAACAACTGAATCCGGAGCCCCGCTGCTCTCCGACTGCGACCCGTCCATCACGTTCCCGCGCGCAGGCTGCCCGGTGTTTGCTCCTTCGGCGGCCTGGCCGCCGGGTGCGGAAGCAGACGATTCCGTTGGCCCCTCCGCAGCACCGCCGCCTCCACCACACGCGGCAATGGCGAGTGTGAGGAGCACGAGGATGACGAGTGTGAGGTTCGAATGGCCGTGTCTCTTGTCCATGGGCGGGTACCTCCGATGTATGACTCTCGTGCGTATGAGTTATAGACGCCGGAGAGACGCACTCGGTTCCCGCGCGTCGGAGACAGGGTTTTACGGCCGAGCCACACCAAGGCGCATGACGGCTCCGTGGAGGCGTTCACCCAACGCCCGGTGCCCACTGGCTCGGGTACAATGCAGGCCGTACCATCGAAGCAGGAGGCGCGTGAATGAGGCTTGTCACCTACACGGACGGCACAGACCAGAAGATCGGCGCGGTCGTTGCCGATGAGGTGATCGACCTCGCTGCAGCGTCCGGGGGCACGCTCCCGTCCACGATGCTCGGGCTCATCAGCGAA
>JADDPA010000066.1 GCA_016782125.1 Thermobaculum sp. | reverse complement strand
TCGCACCGGTCACATCCTCATGGTCGGGCAGAGCTACCGCTATCGCCGCCCGGCGCGCGCTGTCCGTCGAGCCCTGAGCGACGGTACACTGGGCACGCTTCTCAGTATCCGCATCCTTACCCGCCGCAATACCAGCACATTCTGGGATCCGAATGACACCCGCTACACTATCCCGCATTTCTACCTGCTCGACAATGGTGTCCATCACCTTGACACCCTGCGAGCCGTCACCGGGCGCGACGTCGCCAGGGTCTACAGTCGAGGCTGGCACACGCCGGGTAGTCCCTATACCCACAACGCCGGGGGCGTCACGCTCCTCGACCTTGAGGGTGGTGCCTCAGTGCTCTACGACAACGAGTATGTTACGAGCGGCCGAGAGACGAGCTGGAACGGAGAGTGGGATATCACCGGCTCCAAGGGCCGGTTATTTTGGCGCGGCGGCGACCCCGATGCGGATTCGGCAGAGATCACGTTACAACTAAGCGGACATGCGCCAACGCCCGTCCAGTTGCCAAAGCGCACCAGATCGGAGCTCGACGCCGAATTGGCGGAGTTCATCTCCGCCATCGAGACTGGCGATCCACCTGAGACCAGTAGTGCCGACAACCTCCAAACAATGGCGGCGGTTTTCGGTTGCGTCCAGTCGGTGGAAACGGGTCGCGTGGTGAGCATCCCTGACCTGATGCAGGAGGTAACTTGTGTGACCTAATGCACACTGTATGCGTTCGCAGTCCAGTGTTTGCAACACGGGTCGTGGCGTGGTGGCATGAGCGAGCTGGCGCTACAGCGAGTGGCTGCGCTTCGGAGCCGGGCATCTCGGCGTACCGGCGATCGCCGCTCGGCTGAGGGACACGGTGTTCGAACATGCCCAAGCTGCCCTACTGTCAACAGCTTCCTCTCTACCGCACAATTCGATCAATCTATAACACATAGCAGGTTGTGCTCTGTGCTCGCAGGAATGGCGGCAACTGCTCACGCCGTCTGTGCACAGAGGGCACCGCGAAACGTAGTAAAATGCGCATCGCGCACGTGGCGAGACAAGGTGGTCAAAGTCGTGCTACGTGTATAGTGCAGCAAGAATCTGTGACAACGGGAGGGAACGAATGAGCGAGATAGGTATCGGGCTTGTCGGCTACAAGTTCATGGGCCGAGCCCACTCCAACGCATGGCGGCAGGTTCGTCACTTCTTCGATGTCGACCCAGTTCCCCGGTTGCGCGCGGTCGCGGGCCGCGACGAGGCAAGTGTTAAGGAAGCCGCGGCGGCACTCGGATGGGAAGGATACGAAACGAGTTACGATCGGCTGCTCGCTCGCGATGACATCCACCTGATTGATGTATGCACGCCAGGAAACTCACACCACGACATCGCCATCGCAGCGCTTCGCGCGGGTAAGCATGTGCTTTGTGAGAAGCCGCTGGCGAACTCCCTCGCGCAAGCGAAGGAGATGGTGGAGGCTGCGGAGCGGGCCGGCACCGTAAACATGGTGACGTTCAACTACCGCCGCGTGCCCGCCGTACAGCTTGCGCATCGGCTTATTGAGCAAGGTCGTATCGGCGAGGTTCGCCACTGGCGCGCCGTGTACCTTCAGGACTGGATCCTCGATCCGCAGTTCCCACTGGTCTGGCGCTTGCAGAAGGATCTCGCGGGCTCGGGTGCGCTCGGAGACATCGCGGCGCATATCGTGGACTTGGCACAGTTCCTCGTCGGTCCGATCACCGAGGTTATAGGTACCTTGAACACGTTCATCAAGGAGCGACCGACCGAGGAGGCGAGTGCCGGCGGCAGCGGGCTCAGCGCGACGGGCGGCACACAGATGGGTGAGGTCACCGTGGACGACTCCACGACCATTCTCGCTCGGTTCGAATCCGGCGCGACCGGCACGTTCGAGGCAACGCGCCTCGCGGCGGGACGCCGCAACTACAACTCCTTCGAGATCAACGGCTCCGAGGGCAGCCTGATTTTCAACCTGGAGCGGCTCAATGAGTTGCAGGTGTACTTCACGAGCGACCCGGAGGACGTTCAGGGCTTCCGCACCATCAACGTTACAGAGCCGGTCCATCCGTATACCGATGCCTGGTGGCCCGCCGGTCACATCATCGGGTATGAGCACTCATTCGTTCACACCGTCAAGGACCTGCTCGACGGTGTGAAGAAGAACGAGAGCCCGGCGCCCACGTTCCTTGACGGCTACCGTTGCCAAGCCGTGCTCGACGCGGTAGAGCAGAGCGCCGCCAGCCGGCAGTGGACAGCCGTGCCAAGCTAGGTACGCGGTCCGCGCACCGCACGCGCAAGGGAGAGACACGGGCCGAGCCACCGGGCCCGAAAAAAAAGACAGCAAGGAGCGATTTTCTTCATGGACAACCCACGAGTTACCGTCTGGAACGAGTTTCGTCACGAGAAGAGCCACGAGTCTGTCAAGGCGGTCTATCCTGACGGCATCCACAACACGATCGCCCAGGCGATATCGAACTCCGGCCTGGAGGTCCGCACGGCAACGCTCGACGAGCCGGAGCACGGCCTCACGGAGCAAGTGCTCGCGGAGACCGACGTCCTCACCTGGTGGGGACACATGGCCCATCAAGAAGTGTCAGACGAGATAGTGAATCGTGTGCACCAACGGGTGTTGGAGGGTATGGGCCTGGTCGTGCTCCACTCCGGCCACTTCTCGAAGATCTTCCAGAAACTCATGGGCACCACGTGCAACCTCAAGTGGCGTGAGGAGAACGACAGCGAGCGCCTCTGGGTCGTCGCGCCCGGCCACCCGATAACGGAGGGAATCGGAGAGTACATCCATCTCGAGCGCGAGGAGATGTACGGTGAGCCCTTTGATATTCCAGAGCCAGATACCCTCGTCTTCGTGAGCTGGTTCACCGGCGGAGAGATCTTCCGCTCCGGCGTGTGCTATCGCCGGGGCAAGGGCAAGGTCTTCTATTTCCGTCCCGGTCATGAGACGCTACCCACGTATCACAACCCGGAAATACAGCGCGTCATCCTGAACGGCGTCCGCTGGGCCGCGCCAACCCAGAGTGCTCCGATGGTTTTCGGGAACGCTCCGTCCCTTGAAGGCGCCACCGCGTGAGTCAACTGGCGCCCGTAAGGGCTGGAATCATCGGCACGGGGACCATAAGCGACGTGTACTTTCGGGCTGCGCAGTCCTTCGAGGTGCTCGACATCGTGGCATGCGCCGACCTCTTCCCGGACCGTGCGCGCGCCAAGGCCGACGAGCACGGCATCGCCAAAGCGTATTCGACGGATGAGCTACTCGCCGATCCGGAGATTGAGCTGGTGATCAACCTCACGATTCCTAAGGCGCACGCCGAGGTTGGTCTTGCCGCGCTCCGGGCTGGCAAGCACGTGTACAGTGAGAAGCCCCTTGCCCTCACACGCGAGAATGGGCGGGCACTGCTGGCCCTGGCCCGCGATACCGGTCTCCTCGTCGGCTGCGCACCCGACACGTTCCTGGGCGGCGGCCTGCAGACCTGCCGCAAGCTCATCGATGACGGCGTCATCGGAGAACCGATCGGCGCGACGGCATTCATGATGAGCCACGGCCATGAGAGCTGGCATTCGGATCCAGCCTTCTACTACGACTTCGGCGGTGGGCCGATGTTCGACATGGGCCCGTACTATCTCACAGCACTCACTTCGCTGATTGGCCCGATGCGCCGGGTAACTGGATCCGCCCGCATAACGTTCCCCGAACGGACGATCACGAGCCAGCCCAGGTTTGGCACAACTGTGAAAGTTCATGTGCCAACCCATGTTGCGGCTGTGATCGACTTCCACACCGGTGCGGTCGGGACCATACTCACGACCTTCGATGTCTGGGAGTCGCGACTGCCGTACATGGAAGTATACGGCACTGAGGGCTCCATGAGTGTTCCCAACCCAAACACCTTCGGCGGGCCTGTGTTGGTACGTGGTGCTCAAGACACCGAGTGGCGCGAAGTGCCGCTAACGCATCCGTATATTGGAGAGAGCCGGGGCCTGGGTGTCGCTGACATGGCGTACGCCGTGCGAACCGGCCGCCCATACCGCGCGACAGGCGAGCTCGCGTATCACGTGCTGGATACGATGGTCGCCTTCCACGATGCGTCGGATCAGAGCCGGCACATCGAGCTGCAGAGCACGTGCGACCGTCCTGCGCCGTTGCCTACGGGCCTTGCCGAGGGCTCGCTGGATAGTTGATGCATATATCGCTGCCAGTCTGTGTAACTATCGTTTCACAGCAGCCACGAGTCCGTAGCAGCACCGACCGCTCGGCGAGCCCGCCCTAGCGCGGCGAAGCGCAAGCCATCAGTTGATACTTACGACACGCGTGGTGTGTCTGCGCGGCAGGAATATCGGTTTCGGAACTCTGACTTGGGAGGACGCGTCGCATGCCCTTGTTCGACATGCCGCTGGAACAGCTGGAGAACTACCGTCCCCCTCGTCACGAACCGGCGGACTTCGATGCCTTCTGGCAAGACACGCTGAGTGACGCACGCGCCCATCCCATAGAGGCGTGCTTCGAGTCGGTGGACTTTCGGCTGTACGGCGTGGAGACGTATGATGTCACGTTCGCCGGCTTCGCAGGGCAACCCATCAAGGGTTGGCTGCTACTCCCGAAACATTGCGGCGGGAGGATACCGTGCGTGGTCGAGTACATCGGATACGGTGGTGGCCGGTGCTTTCCGACCGACTGGCTACTCTGGGCCACGGTCGGCTATGCGCACCTGGTTATGGATACGCGCGGCCAGGGAAGCGTATGGGGACCCGGCGACACGCCAGACACGGGTGGCGGCGCAGGTCCGCACGTCCCCGGCTTCATGACCGACGGCATCGTGAACCCACGAACGTATTACTATCGGCGGTTATTCACGGACGCGGTCCGCGCGATTGACGCCGCGGCCACGCATCCACGCATCGACAGCTCGCGGATCGCCGTGTCTGGACAGAGCCAGGGCGGTGGTGTCGCTCTTGCCGTCGCGGGCCTGGAGCCTCGTGTGGTCGTGTCCATGCCCGACGTGCCGTTCCTCTGCAATTACAAGCGCGCCACCGAGATCACGGACGCTTCACCCTATGGTGAGATCGCGCGGTACTGCCGAACGCACCGTGACAAGGTCGATCCGGTTTTCGGGACTCTGGCGTACTTTGACGGAATGAACTTCGCGCCCCGAGCTAGTGCCCGATCCCTGTTCTCCGTCGGCCTTATGGATGAGGTCTGTCCACCCTCCACGGTATACGCGGCCTATAACTATTACGCCGGTCCGAAGGAGATACGGGTCTGGCATTACAACAACCACGAAGGTGGCGCGAGCTACCAAGCGCAGGAGAAGGTGCGCTACCTGACGAGCCTATGGCCAGTCGAATAGGGCTATATCCCGCGTTGGACACACAAAGATACACCCTGCCAATAGAGCAGGGTGTATACAGATTCGTCAGCGATGACGAAGGAGAGCTATCTGCCGAGTAGGTTGAAGAGTAGGACAATAAGGATTACAAGTACCACCAAGCCGATGATGTAATTGAGATTCACTAGATTCCTCCTATGATGCCTGATGCATAGCAACCGCTACGATTCACGGCCCCCATACTTCTAGTGCAACTTTCATGCCACGTGCTAAACTATGTGTACGCCATCTCCCACGCGGGTCACGCCCGTACGGCCCCCAAGCCTATTGGACGCGTTTACGCCTTTTTCACCACTGATTGTGACCGTGCGCGCGCGTGTGTACCGTTCGGCTCAGAATCATTTCTAACTTACGGACCGGATCTGCGGCGTGTCCGGATAGCGGTCTTAATCGGTCGCCGGGGCGCCTGGGGCGGCGCAGCTCAATCACGATGCACCAGTGCTGAGAAACAACAAGCGTAGAAAGCGCGTTATAGTTCCAGGAGTGCGTTTACAGAATGACAACCAGAAAGATCACTGGATTACTCGCCGCCCTACTTCTTCTCAACGTCATATCAGTGAATGCCTACGGGGGCGATGATGAGTCCGCAGGTGACCCGCAGCAACCCACCCCGACCTCGGCTGCTGTGGAGCCAGAGGCCGCGCAGCCCACTGCTCCGGATGAAGAAGCAGCGCCGACCGAGACTCGTGGCTCAGCGATCGGCGATCCGGCCGAACGGCTCACCGCTGACGTCCGGTATCACCAGCCGACCAAGCGCCCGCTGGCCATAATGATAGAGAATCACCCTGAATCGCGACCGCAGTCCGGACTGGACGTTGCGGATGTGGTGTACGAGGCGCCCGCCGAATACGGTATCCCTCGGTTCCTCGCAATCTATGTGAACCGCGAAGCTCCAGTGCTTGGGCCGGTGCGGTCGGCACGTGCATACTTCGTAGCGTGGTCGAGTGAGTACAAGCCGGTGTATATGCACGCGGGAGGCAGCCCCACCGGACTAAGCTGGATCAAGCAGCTCAAGGTCCAGTCCATCGACGCGCTACGCACGAATATCAGCGGCTTTGGCCGAACCGACGATCGCGAAGCACCACACAACCTGTATGCCGACACGCGGGCACTCCGCAAGGAGATCAAGAAGGACAAGAGCCTCAGCACGGAGAAGGGTACCTGGGGCGGCCTGCAGTTCAGCGACAAGCCGACGGTCGGATCGGCCGAAGGGCAGAAGGTCCGTGTCGAGTACGAATCCGGCTACAACGTGTCGTACGAGTACGACGAGCGCACAGGAGTGTACAACCGCGTCATGCTTGGCAAGCCACACCTGGACCGCGAGAGCAAGAAGCAGCTCTCCGGGACGGTCGTGATCGTACAAACGGTCAATGCGCGAGCGATCGAGGGCGACGCGTTGAACCGCCTGGACATAGATGTGCAAGACAAGCAGCCCGCGTTGATCTTCCAGGACGGACGCGTGATCGAGGGTTTTTGGGAGAAGGAAAAGCGCGACAGCCCGACGAAGTACACCACAAAGGACGGCCAATCCATCACCCTGAAACCGGGCCGAGTGTGGATCCAGATGGTCCCCAAGGATAACTCCAAGATCGAGCGCTAGCCGGCGCGGGCTCCGCACCGGACGGGATCGGCGCTGGCCGGTGGGATTGGGCAGCAGGCAAGCGAAGTTCTTGGTGTGTTAGGAGCGTTTTCGAGCGACGAGCAGGGATGCAACGCCATGCTCGTTCGCGTGCCGCTCGTACCCAAGATCGAAGCCCGGCACGTCCGGCCAGACGATGTCCGCGGTGCTATTCCGCTTCCCATACACCAGCGCGTGAAAACAGATGAGCAGCTTGCTTCGATGATCTACCGGCAGCAACTCGCCCGAGAGCACGATGGCGAATGTGCCACCGGTCCGAAGCACCCGATGCACCTCCCCCCAGGTTTGCTCCCAGAGAATGTAACCGGATGGGAAGGTGCTCACCACAGCGTCGACACACTCATCGGCAAGGGGCAACACCGCCGAGGAGCCGACTAGCAGGGTTGCACGACAACCGGCACGCCGCAATTTCGCCCGCGCGATCCTGTGCATCCGAGGCGATGACTCCACCCCTGTCACCCGGTAACCCCGCCGGCACATCTCCAGGGCGAGATCTCCGGTTCCGTACCCGAGCTCCAGTACACGGCTCCCCTCGATATAACCCAGGGCATGCAGCTGCCACACGCTCCACTGTCCAGCGAAAAAGAACCTGCTGACTTGGTCGTAGAGCGGCGCAGCGGATCCGTATAGCGCCTCGAATACGCGGGGGCCGACGGAAAGTCGCAAACGGTCCAGGAGCCTGCTCATAACGCTACGCACCCGGGTGACTCAGCGCGGCGGAAGCGCTCAGAATCTTCTTCCACAGGTCGGGGTAGCGGTCCAGGCGAAGCACGCGACCCTGAGAGTCAGTCACTGCATGTACCGTGTAGGCGGTCGCAAGTGGCTTGGAATCACCTGCGAGGTGCAGCCGATACGTGAAGTGGACCCGCGCGCGTCCAAGCTCCTGTATGGACACCCAGACCTCGATAAGCTGATCGTACAACACGGGCCGCCGATATCGCACACCTAAATCAACGACAGGCAGATGGACGCCAACGGCCTGTAGCTCGGTGTATGGCACATCGTGGGCGCGCAGGCATTCCGTTCTCGCCGCCTCGAGCCAAACGATGTAGTTCGCGTGATAGACGACACCGCCCGCGTCCGTGTCGGCGTAGCGGACTCGTATCGTGGTGCAGTGCTCAGCCACGGGCCCTGCCTCCGGAGCTGCCGCGTGACCGTGGCGACCTAGTACCCGGCAAGTTGCGCGGTGATGGTGCGCTTGCGTAGTTTCGAGAGCGCCTGCTTCTCAATCTGGCGCACGCGCTCACGCGTAACATTGAGCCGCTCCCCGACCTTCTCCAGCGGGTAGACATTGCCGTTGCCTAGGCCAAAGCGCATCTGCAGGACCAGTTTCTCGCGGTCGGTCAGGGTCTCGCTCAGCACCTGTGCGAACTCATCCTTCAACACCGCTCCGGCCGCCTGTTCCTCGGGGCCGCCGTCTGAAGCAGGAACAAACTCCCCCAGGCTACTTTCCGTGTCGCCACCGACGGGGGCGTCCAGAGACACCGGACGCGTCAGGAAAGCGAGCAACTCGCCCACCCGCTGTACCGAAAGGTCCAGCTTCTCCGCCAGCTCCGGCGGCGTAGGCTCGCGGTCCAGCCGTTGGGCGAGTTCCTGCCTCGCGCGGATGAGCTTGCTCGTCTGTTCCGTAATATGGGCGGGCAGGCGAATCTCGCGCGACTTGTCTGCGATTGCGCGTGTGATGGCCTGCCGGATCCACCAGGTCGCATAGGTGCTGAATCGAAGGTCACGCCGCCAGTCGAACTTCTGAACTGCGTGCATGAGACCCATGTTCCCCTCCTGGATCAGGTCCAGCAGCGGCATTCCTCGCCCCACGTAGCGCTTGGCGATGCTCACGACGAGCCGAAGATTTGCGAGCACAAACTTGCGGCTCGCCTCCTCCTCGCCGAGCTCCACTCGCTTTGCCAGCTCGATCTCCTGCTCTTTGGTGAGCAGGGGAACGCTGCCAATATCACGCAGATACACCTTGACAGCGTCCGCACCATGGGACTCGTCGACCGGAACGTTCTTGAGGCCCACGCGTTCCAGGGTCTCCGCATCCGACGCGTGTTCCTCCAGGTCGGTGTTGGAGTGGAAGTCATCGGAGTTGCCTGGTAAGACGCTCAGACCCTGGCGGCTCATCGCATCGTGGACTCGCTCGATTGTGTCGGCGTGGTCCTCGGGATGCGGCACTCGAGCGACCACATCTAGTTCCGACACGTAGCCTTGACGTTGCCCCTTGGTGGTGAGTTCGTCAATGACCTTTCTTGTGCCGTTCGCCATAGAACAGAGTCCTCCTCTTGTCCTCGAACCAACGATGTCGTCAAGCGCGCTGCAAGAGCGTGACCAACGCAGGACTCACTGTATCACGGTAAGCTCTCGTGGCGCGTTGTTGAGACGTTCACAGCCGCCGGGTGTCACCACGACTATGTCCTCTATGCGCACGCCAAAGCGTCCTGGGATGTATACACCGGGCTCAATACTGAACACCATACCCTCACGCAAGCGCTCGCCACTCTCGGCAATGATATACGGCGGCTCGTGGAGTTCCAGTCCCAGTCCATGGCCTGTACGGTGGATGAACCATTCGCCGAGGCCGGCCGCGTCGATATGCGCGCGCGTGAGCCGGTCCACCTCTCCCGCCGCAACATTCGGCCGCACGGCCCGAACGCCGATCTCCTGTGCCTCGCGTACGATCTCGTACACCCGGCGCTCCTCCTCGCCAGCCTCACCGATACAGAGGGTCCGCGTGATGTCCGAATGATAACCACCGAGCGGCCCGCCGTAGTCGATTACCACCATGTCGCCGCGCTGCAGTGGACGAGCGCCGGAGTCGTGGTGCGGCGAGGCGCCGTTTGGTCCGGCACCCACGTTCACGAATCCGACACCATCGAGCCCCTGTGCTACCAGTAGCGCGCTGATCTGGTCGCAGAGCGCCCGTTCGGTCATTCCCTCCAGGGGCAGCTCGGTCACTTGCTGCCATACTGCATCGGCCTTGGCTCCCGCCGTACGGAGCAGTTCTATTTCCTGGGAGCTCTTGATACAGCGGACGGGCGCTATCACTGTGCTCGCGGTGCACCATCTGGCCGCAGGCAATCGTTCCTGGAGACCAAAGAGGAATCGGCTCCAAAGATGGTCGCCGACCCCTATCGTGGGAGCGTCATGCTCTTGCAGCGCGGCGGCTATCAAGTCCAGCGGCTGCTGTTTCTCCGTCCAAACTATAAGCGGGAAGCCACTATCCTCAGCGCCAGGTGCCTCCAGGCGGGGGACGAAGATGATTTCACCGCCATCCTGGAACACAACCAGCGCGGTAAGGCGCTCGCTCGCATGAGCGTCATAGCCGGCGAGATATTGGTAATCGGCGCCCGGGCCGAGCACGAGGGCATCCATCCCCGCGTCTCGCATTCTCTCCCGCACCATCGCCAAGCGCTCACTGAGCATTCGTGTATCCTCCCTTCGCAGTATGGCCCGAGGCCCAGTGTGCCGTCAATAGTGGTCGGCGTCGAGTTCGCGGTGGCCTGTGCTATACTCGCGCGTCTGGAGGAAGAGCTTACCATTGACGTATCCAGCTCGTGCTCTCAGTGCGCGCACAGCCACCCACCTCATCGTACGTGGTCGATCCATATCACCCGTGGACCGTACGCTGGTAATGGGGATCATCAACGTCAGTCCGGACTCTTTTTCTGGAGATGGCCTCGGAGACACCGCCGGAGCGGTTGACCAAGCGCGTGCATTCCTGCGCGCGGGTGCTGATATCCTGGATGTCGGTGCCATGAGCACCCGCCCGGGCGCTGCCATCATCGACAAGGTGACTGAGGCAGAGCGGCTCCACCGCGTTATCTCCGCCCTGCGTCCGCTCACGGACAAGCCCATTTCCGCCGATACGTTTCGCACCGAACCCGCCCGTGCCGCGTTGGAGGCGGGCGCGGATATCCTGAACGACATCTCCGGGTTGCGTGACGCCCGCATTGCGCAACTCGCGGCATCATATGGGTCGGGAGTGGTGGTCATGCACATGCAGGGAACGCCGGAGACCATGCAGCGTGATCCGCACTACGACGATGTCGTCGCTGAGGTGTACGACTCGCTCGCGACCGGCGTCAGGACCGCGCAGGAGGCGGGTGTTTCCGAGCAAAGCATTATCGTAGACCCCGGCATCGGCTTTGGCAAGACTCTTGACCACAACATCGAGCTCCTGCATCGGCTCCCGGAGTTTACCCGCCTCGGCCACCCACTGCTAGTTGGTACCTCGCGCAAGGCGTTCATCGGGCGTATAACGGGCCGGGATGTGGGCCAGCGCACGGCCGGCACTGCCGCGACCGTAGCCCTTGCCATCGCGGGCGGGGCCGACATCGTGCGGGTGCACGACGTGGAGCAGATGGTGGACGTATGCCGAGTGAGTGACCGGATTGTCCGTTGGTCACCCTTAACCGACGCCGACGACCGACCGTAGGGCGGAAGGAAGACCTCACAAGCAGGAGACAGAATGCTCGAGAGCGAGGAGATACAGCAGATCATTCCGCACCGCTACCCATTTCTGCTGGTTGACCGCATAGTGGAGATCGAGTTCGGTGTGCGAGCGGTTGGGCTGAAAAACGTGAGTGCGAACGAGTCCTACTTTCTGGGACACTTCCCTGGCGCGCCCATCATGCCGGGAGTGCTTCAGGTCGAGGCGCTGGCTCAGGTCGGCGCGGTCGTGATCCTAGGAATGGAGGAATATCGCGGGAAGCTCGTGTACTTTGCCGGGATCGATGGCCTCCGCTTCAAGCGGCCCGTCCGCCCTGGAGATCAACTGCGGCTGGAGGTGACACTCGAACGCGTACGCCGTGGCATCGGTACGGGCAGCGCGATCGCGACCGTCGATGACAACGTCACTACGCAGGGCAAACTGACGTTTGCGATCGGCGACAGACCCGGCGCATCTTGACGATCCGATGAGTAAGGACCAACGTTCACGCGTGCTGCTCGTCAAGCTCGGCGACCTTGGCGACACGGTCCTGCTGACCGCCGCAGTCGACGCCGCCACCCGCCACCTGCCCGGCTACAACCTCCACCTGCTCATCGGTGAGGCTGGGGCGCCGATATTCGCCCGTGACCCCCGCATACGCAGGGTCTGGTCAATCGACCGGCGTCGTATCGAGGGGCGCCGGGCTTTCTCGCCCCGTTCGATCTATCTCTGGGGGCGGCTCTTGTGGCATCTCAGGCGAGAGCGCTACAGTGCGATCGTCCTCGCACATCACCTGACTACTGTCTTGGGAACGCTGAAGCTAGCATCTATCGCACTGGGCAGTGGCGCTCCGATCCGAGTCGGCCTGGACAATGGGCGTGGCACCTTTCTCTCACACGCCGAGCGCGACGGGGGTTTTGGCCGTAGATGCGAGGGTGCGTACTGGGTCCGGTTAATCGGTATCCTTGCGTGGCCGCGACATTGCGGTACAAGTGGCGACCAAATCCGTGGCCATCTGAGCATCCACAAAGCAGCAAGAGTTGAGAACCAGGCTGTGGAACTGCTGCGTGCGGCGGAGCGACCGATCGTTGCAATACACCATGGACTCGGTGGCTGGATACCATCGCGGGCGTGGCGGCCGAAAGGCTACGCAAAAGTGATGGAAACCATCCAAGAGCGCTTTGGCGGCACCATTCTGCTGATCGGCGGGCCGGAGGAACGCCACGCTGCTTTGGAGATCGCGTCGCTCACCTCAACGCCCGTGCGAATCCTCGCGGGAGAGACTGACGTGCCGGAGCTCATCACCGTACTGAATCAGTGCGATCTCTACGTGGGGCCGGACTCAGGCCCGATGCACCTCGCCGAAGCACTGGGTACGCCGGTAGTTAGTCTGTGGGGTCCGACGAATGAGCGGGCGTGGGGACCATGCCCGGAGATTGGCTCCAGCCCGGCGATCACTCTGCGCGCGGCGGACCGACCGCGTCCAACCCTCTACGTTGGTCACGCGATGGGCGATGTGCGT
>JADDPA010000080.1 GCA_016782125.1 Thermobaculum sp. | reverse complement strand
GGAAGGGCATGTGTCATTCCGAGCGTGCGAGGAATCCGTGGTCCAATATTACGGATGTCTCACTGCGTTCGGGATGGCATGCCATAGTCTTCAACCGGACTGCGTTTGACTTAGCGTCTTCCGTCGGGGCCGGACCGGAATATCCGGAACTCGTGTTAGCTTGCACCAGCGAGCAATTCCACTACTGATGTCACCTGGTGGGTCGGCAAGGGTCGGGCCAGAGGTCGAAGACCGCAGCGCCCCGGTCCGTTGAGTGTAGACACCGACAACGGCGGGAAACTTGGCCCCTGTCATTCCGCGACCCATGGGACGGCGATGGCCAGCTACACTGCTACCACGACTATTGACGTTCTGTACAGGCATGAGGCGCTGGACGGTCGACTGGGACATGTACCCACAGCCGACGTACGAGGCAACTCACCGCGACTGACACAAGTGTCTGTGGATACCCGCCGCACTGTTGCAAGTGCAGTCCATCACCAAGCATCGACTGAGGTATCCTAGGCCAGTTATGGTCGAACTGCTTCGGCCTCAGGCGGACGCTTCTTGTGGTACGGCTCCCGTGATCGCGGCGCCGAGCGTGCGCAGCCGGTCCAGGAAATGCTCGTAGCCTCGCTCCATCCAGTGTACACCGCTAATCCGGCTGGTCCCATCCGCGCACATGGCCGCGATCATGAGCGTCGCGCCGGCACGCAGATCTGGAATCTCCAGGTTGCCTGCGTGGAGCGGTGTGCAGCCGCGGATTAGTGCAGCGTGATAGTACGACGGATCGTCATCCCGGGCGTTCCAGTTGTACCCGTGCGCCGGTACAGGTGGATTCACGAGCTCTATGTCCGCGCCCATCTCGTTGAGCTGGCTGGTGTACCCAAGTCTGTTCGGGAAAATCGTCTCGTGTACAAGGCTCTCACCCCGCGCCTGGGTCAGCAGCACGACGAAGGGCGCCTGCCAGTCTGTCATGAAGCCGGGGTGAGCCTCCGTCACGACATCCACCGCCACTTGCGGTCCACCACGCCGCACACGCAGGCCTTCAGAGTATGAGTCCACGCGAACGCCAACTTCAGCGAGCTTTGCCAGTAGCGCCGTCATGTCGGATTTTCTCGCGCCGTCCAAATAGATGTCACCATCGGTCGCCGCTGCGATACAGGCAAACGTGCCCGCCTCGATCCGGTCGGGCATGACCGTATGATGGACACCGTGCAACTCGATCACGCCGTCGACTTCGATAGTTCTTGGAGCGCTACGTCGTATGCGTCCCCCCATCGAGTTCAACATCTCGATGAGATCATCAACTTCGGGTTCTTGCGCGGCATTGTTGATGACTGAGCGCCCTTCCGCGGTGACCGCGGCAAGCAGTTGGTGCTCGGTGCCCATGTGCGAGTTTTTGCTGAATGTATACTCGCACCCACGCAAGCGCTCGCAAGTCGCGTTGTAGTAGGCACCATCATAGTCAAGCTTGACCCCAAACGGAACCAAACCGGCAACGAGGCGATCCACTGGCCTATGGCCGATGCGGTCACCGCCGGGGTTCGGGACACTTGCCTCCCCGCAGCGAGCGATCAGTGGTGCCAACACCGCGAACGAGGCGCGGATCTTCTCCGCAACCTCGATCTCAAACCGCACTGGTCGCAGGTTCGCCGCGCAGAGGCGGAGGGTATGCGGACCGTTCCAGTCGACAGATACGCCTAGCGATCGGAGCAGTCCGGTCATCACCTCAACATCACTGATCCGTGGGACGTTCGAGAGGAGAACCTCCTCTTTGGTCAGAAGCGCCGCTGCCATCATCTTCAAGGCGGCGTTCTTCGCCCCCGCTATCCGCACCTCACCACGCAGAGGAACGCCCCCACGAACTTGAATCAGATCCATCTGCCCCCCTATATACCGGTTGCCGGTTCGTGGCCAGTGTGGCATACCCCTGCACCTCAGTCAAGACAATGGCACAGAACGTTCCATGGCTGTTAACGCGACGTTTGCGCATCATGCGTGGCACTGACTGGGAGTATCTGATTCGGAGAGATAGCCCTCAGGTCTCGGCAGCCTGAAGCTAGAACGTGCCATCCGCGAAGGTCAGGTAGTTTTCTCCGAAGGTATCGGTGAGCAGCGAGCGTGCCGTTTCGTATGTGTTCCGGGTGACGAGCAGCCGGTGTGGCACAAAACCACTAGCGCCCCAGCCACCGTATCCCGCGCCTTGTGGCTGCACCAGGCAGCGGATACCCGCCCGGCGCAGCAGCTCCGCGTACATGCCCGCCAGCGTCACATCCGGCACGTTAGCAAGGACCACCAAGTCCTCAGCCGCCACTAATGCATCTCTGCCAGTAGCGTGCGTACCTGCCGAGCCCGAACCGGGGATACTACGGAGGCCCTAGCATAGAGATAGCGCAGCCACGGTCTGCACCGTGCGCCGGAGACTCCGACCCAGTAAGACGCACCGAGCGGCCGGGCGGGACTTCGCCGGCCGGTCACTTCCTCGACGACCTTGGCGATCTGCTTCGCCAGTCCGTGATGTACGAGGACACTCGCGACCGGATAGCCACCATTGTTACGGCCGACGAATCCAGCTCTGTCCCACAGGCCTCGGAGTACATGACTCCTCTCACTGTCCGAGAGATCAGGAAGGAGTATATTGGAGCCAACCAACCAGCGACCGAGGTCATACAGCTCTTCTTCCGTGACGCTCGTTAGCGTCACTACAGCTCCTCGGTTGGCGCGGGCTGCCCTTCCTGTAGGGCAAGTAGCCGGAGACGCAGCCGCCGATTGGCAGGGTCAATGTCGAACGCTCGAGACAACAGGGCCTCGGCCTCCGCGCGTCGCTCCTCCTGCCAGAGCAACAGAGCCAGATTGGACATGATCCACGGCTCGTCCGGTTCCAATTGCAGGGACTTGCGCCAGAACCCCTCGGCGGCCTCCCGTTCGCCCTTGCGTGCAAGCAGGGCTGCAAGCTCGTGATACGCGAAACAGCTATCAGGATCAAGCTCGACCGCCCGAGCGAAGGCCTTTATACCTTCGTCCATGAGCTCGAGCTCCCGACACGCCAGTCCACTCCAAAACCACGCCTCGTACCAGGTCGCCTCGTCTTCGATCACCTCTCGCAGGAGCTGCAAGCCGCGCTCGGGTTCATTGTGGTTCACCAGGTACGAGGCTTCCTCGCACATTCGGTGCAGGTGCTGTACGCGATCCAGTTCGAGGAGTTCCGCTTCAATCTCCGCAGCCTGCGGCCCCTTAGGCCCCATCTCGAGGAAATAATTCCACATCTCCCGGGCTCGCCACGGAGCTTCCATGTCACGGTACAGGAACCCAAGCGCGCGATATGCTGCGGCGAAATCGGGATCAATCCTGAGAGCTTCGAGGAGGTGCTCGCATGCACTTTCATAGAGCGACTCGATCCTCCGATCATCGCGAACTGTGCCCGAGAGCACCAGATTCCGGTACGCTGCCGCCAGGTCCGTGCGGTACACGGGATTCTGCGGGGCAGCCTCCACGGCCTGTTCGAACGCGAGCACTGCGTCCTCGAGTCTGCCGTCCTGAGAGTGCTTCGCGCCAAGGTTCACCAGCCGGCTTGCCTTACCTTCCGGCCCTGCAACCTCGAAGAGCGGCATTTCGAGCGAGTCTCGACCATCGACGGGCTGCTCGTGCATGGTGGTTCCCCCTTGTGCCCGGAAGAAACCGGGGCGATTGGCCGCTCTTCCCGCATTATACTCAGCGCCTGACACAAGCTCAATACGAACCGGATGTGCGCTTTTTTGACACTGCTGAACAGCGAGCGGCATAATCGGCTGGCAATCACAATGTTGAAAGGAAGCTTTGTTGCGCAGACTTCTGTTGATTATGGTCACCGGCCTGTTCCTCGCCGCGTGTGGGGCAAACACAGCTACTCCGACGACAACGGTAGAAGAGTTCCCTGTACCTACCGAGGAGGTGAGCGCTGCCCGCACCGTCCCTACCGTCGAAGTAGTGGCTCCAGAAACAGGCGGCACGGCTGTTGCGACTCCGGTACCAGCAATGGAAACGGTACCAATTCCCGAAGGGGCAGACGGAGCCACACAGGAGGCACAGGTGAATAAGCAGTATTCATCCCCACCCGCGATGCAGATCGACGTCAACAAGCAGTACACCGCGACGTTCGAGACGAATAAGGGCACGATTGTCGCAGAGTTGTACCCGAAGGACGCGCCCATTACGGTGAACAACTTCGTGTTCCTTGCGCGAGAAGGATACTATGACGGTATCATCTTCCATCGGATCATTCCCGGCTTCGTCATCCAGGGCGGGGACCCCACAGGAACCGGATCTGGTGGTCCAGGCTACCAGTTCGAGGACGAACTAGGCAGCACTCAGCGCCCGTACGAGACGGGATCGCTCGCGATGGCGAACGCAGGCCCGAACACGAACGGAAGTCAGTTCTTCATCGTCCTGGAAGGTGGCGGGCCGAATCTGGGTCCCCTGTACAACCATTTCGGTAAGGTCACTTCAGGCATGGACGTCGTCGATGAGATCGCATCTACACCGACCGGCACCGGTGATCGGCCGCAGGAGACAGTGCGGATTGAAACGATCACCATAGACGAACAGTAGCCCGCGATATCAAGTTCCCGCTCGCTGGGGCGAGACGTTGCGCTATCTCGCCCCAGCCGGAACGCCGTTAAGCACTCCTTCGATGATCTCGACAGCCTGATCGTACTCTTCGGTCTGAAGTCCGTGGCGAGCCACCAGACGGAGCCTGCGCGCGCCAAAGCTACTGATGCGCAACCCGTTGTCAGCGAGCGCCGAGAGGAATTGCTCGGGCTCGAACCGCTCATCAGCGAGCTCGAACACGACAATATTCGTCTGCACCGTTTCGAGGTCAATCTCGATACCCGGCAACTCGCTCAGGCGTTGTGCGAGCGTTCGAGCGGCGCGGTGATCTTCAGGTATACGATCCACCATTTGCTCGAGCGCGACGATGCCGGCGGCAGCAATGACTCCTGCTTGCCGCATCGCGCCTCCAAGCATCTTGCGCGCCTTTCGCGCCTCGTGAATGAAAGGGGCGGGGCCTGCGAGCACGCTGCCGACCGGCGCAGATAGACCCTTCGAGAGGCAGAACTGGACGGTGTCGACAGGCGCCGTGAGCTCTGGTACGGGGAGATTCAGGTATGCGGCGGCATTGAAGATGCGCGCGCCATCGAGGTGCACAGGCACGCCACGGTCGTGAGCA
The DNA here is from genome assembly GCA_016782125.1 of Thermobaculum sp. GTDB lineage: Bacteria > Chloroflexota > Chloroflexia > Thermobaculales > Thermobaculaceae > JACDAU01. The sequence continues at coordinate 35,711 of JADDPA010000080.1, read as the reverse complement.
ACAGCCGAAAGGGCCCGCATCTGCTCCCGGTCCAGCACGGTGCCGCCGCAACGATTGTGAGTGTTCTCCAAGCAGACCAGTCCCGTGGGAGGAAATCCGCTGCGCTCGGGACGAATCGCGGCATCGATCTCGTCAAGGTCCACGCCGCCGTAGCGATTGTTCCGCACGGTACGATATGGCAGCCCACCGAGCGCGGAGCCCCCGCCACTCTCGTACCAGAATATGTGGCTCTGGTCGCCCATCACCACTTCATCGCCGCGGCCGCAGTGCGTCAACAGCGCACACAGGTTGCCCATGATGCCACTGGGAACGTACATCGCGGCTTCCTTCCCCACCTTCGAGGCCGCCAATTCCTCCAGGCGGTTCACGGTGGGGTCCTCACCACTCTGATCATCGCCCACTTCAGCGCGAGCCATCGCCTCGCGCATCGCCGGGGTTGGGTGGGTAACGGTGTCGCTTCGAAGGTCAATCACGGACACAGGTATTCTCCCTTGTTTCTGCCGACCGAGCCGTATCGCCCTCGGCTGCTCGTACTCTCAGACGTCATGGTACTGGACCCTGTCGTAAACCGACATTCGGTTGGAGAGGAAGCAACCTGCCCCCGGACGATAAGTGACGTCATCAGTACTCGGATGGTAAACAGCCGAGGGCGCACTCGGCGTCGAATCGAGTGGCGTGGCTCGAGCGTGTTCTGAGCGGTTTCTACGTTGCGGATTGCGCCGCCTGGCTCGGGATGACCTTTTCCCCGGTGTCCTTTCCCTCCGGGTGGGCATCCTCCACGATCTGGTTCATCTCGGCGCCGAGCAGCAGGATGAACGACGTGTAGTAGATATACAGCATGAAGACCACCGCGCCGGCGACGGCGCCGTACGCAGTGAAGTCCGCTGTGTTCACGTACAGCGAGAACAGCCCGGTAAAGATGAGCCAGAGCGCTACCGCGATCAGGGAGCCAGGCGTCACGAACTTGAACGATTGCTCGACGTTGGGCGCGAAATAGTACACCACCGCAAAGGCCAGGAACACGAACAGAACGAGTACCGGCCACTGTAAGACGTACCATGCGTACCGTGCGATGCTATCACCGAGTAGTGCACGGGCAATGCTCGGCCCCGCGACCACCAGCGTAGCTGCGCTAAGTAGAAGGCTCACAACACCGAGCGCCAGCAGGATAGACGTCACGTATTTCTTCACGAAGGGTCGCGAGTCATCGACCCCATACATGACGTTCATAGCCTCCATGACGGCCCGGAAGGCCCCGGACAGTCCGTACAGGCTGACCAGAATGGAGATCACAGCACCGAGCCCGAAGGCGGTGTCTTGCTCTCTATTCGTCAATTTTCTTGCACTTTCGCGCAGGAACTGATAGGCCGGATCAGGAAGCGTTGGCTTGAGCGACGCGACTACATCATTAACAAATTCGCGGGCGTCGAAGAGACCGAGCAACGAAATCACAAAGGTCAAGAAGGGCAGCACAGCAAAGATCGCCCGATAGGTCAGACTGCCGGCGAACGCGCCGACATGGTCCTCATTCATTTCCTTGAAGGTGCGCTTCAGAAACGACGCGAAGCCGAGCCGTTCGCGGGTCAGTGGCACGCGTACCCGGTTCAGACTCGACTCCATGTTGCGCACAAAGCCCATACCAGGTACGTTCACAGCGCTCCCCCTATACTTTGCGCGCGTAGATGGTCATCAGATCACCGAGATTGACCGGTATCCGCAAGTTCCCCAAACCCGTGCGCTCCGTGGCCAACCGAGCCAGGCGATGCAGCACTGGACTGTACGCGTGGAGTTTACTGACCAGGTAACGGATGTAGATGATCCGTACGTGAGGCTCTATGGCGATAACCTCGAACCCAGCCTTCTCCAGCATCCGGGTTAGACTCTCGGGAGTGAAGTAGTACTGGTGCATCAGCATGTACCACGGCCAGTGTCCGCGCATCAGCCTGGGCGTGAAACTACCGACGTTCATCGTCGTGAGCGCAAAGACACCGCCCGGTTTCACGAACCGCGCAACGTCCCGCAGTTCACTCTGGGGGTCAGCGAAGTGCTCCACGACGTCCCACATGGTGACAAGATCGAAGCTCTCCTCGGGAAAGCCCGCGAGTGCAACTGTAGTAGGGCGGACATCGAGATCGTGAGTCTCTCTCGCGTAGCGGGCTGCCCATGCCGAGGGCTCGACTCCCGACACCTCGTAGCCCGCAGCACGGGCGACCCGCAGGAACGTTCCCACGTGCGCGCCGATGTCGAGTAGACGCCCGCGTGGTGCGTGCTTGGCCAGCCGTTGCATCTCATAGCGGAAGGTCGCCAGGCGCGCATCTTCCTCCTCCAGGTAGGAGGGATCTTCGACCGCTGCATACAACCGGTCGAGCATTGCGGCGTTCGGCCGTGGATTCGTGTATACGAGGCCGCAGCTATTGCATCGGACGATCGTACCGTGCTGACCGACACCAGGGCTCGTGCAGGCGAACACCGCGGCACGTAAGTCAGCTGCTTGCGTATTCGCGCGCAGGACGACCGTCGAATCCGCGGAGCCACAGAGATTACACGGGACGAACTCCAGCCCAACCTCACTCTGCGACGAGTTTGACGCTTGTGCTACCGCTGTTTTCATCGTTGTCCCGTCCACCCCCTGTGCCTGAGTAGTTTAGCGGCACCCCGAAGCTTTCGCCACTACCGGAAGTGGGCTATGACGGGACTGCGCTTGGGGCACGCGGTCACGTGGGAGCTTGGGCGAGCGACAGGAACTGGTCCGCGAGACACGACGCGTCGAACGGTTCGTGACCGATCATGCGCGCAATCTCTTCGTTCTCGTGGCTTTCCCCGGCCGCCCACAGCTCACGAAGGAAGGCACCGGCCTCCGGGGCGTTATACCACGCTTCGCCATACGCGGACTCGAGATGGTGACGGAGCATTGCCTCGGTGATCCAGGCGCGAAGGTAGTCGGCGGAGTAATACCCGCTGTCCATATCGTTCAGGTAGTTAGTCGGGGGATAGATGAAGCGGGTAGCATCCTGGAGGGCTGCCGCATAGAGCGCCCTGTTACGCTCATGATCCGCAGGATGCTCATAGAAGGCGAGCTCATATCGGAGTTTCGCTACGTACCGGCGGACCAGAAAGAACTCCGACAGTTTGGTGTAATAGACCACCTCATCTGCGATGTCCTCGGGTACTCCTACGACGTCACGGAGCCACGAGCGATTGACGGTCAGGAACTGCAACAGGAAGCTGTAGATCTCGGTGAGTGCGTAGCTCGTGCCGATCGCGCGGTCGAGGTAAGGCAGGGAGGGGTCAACATTCCCGTAGTGCTGAGCGTGGCCAGCCTCGTGGAAGAACGCGGCATAATCATCGAGTCCACCGAGCGGCTTGATGATCAGGTGGACCTCGCCGGGCGGGTCGGGGGCGAAGCAGCAGGCCCGGGGATTCTTTTTTGGGCGATCCTCGGTGTCGAGATGGATATTCGTCTGACGGCGGATGTCGAGCCCCATGCCACGGAGCGTGCGCGCGTAAACGTCGGCCAGGCGCCCTTTCGTGAAATATGCATCGTACTCGGGAACCCGGCTGATATAAGCGAAGTGATTCGACCCCAGTGTGCCGAGCGCTCGCCCGGTCTTTTCCTCGGCCCATCGGCTCATGAGGCGGACGTACGTCTCCTGCGTCCGCGATAGGAAGTCCTCGAGCCGCCCAAGCAGTAGGTTGTAGTCGACTCCCTTTTTCTCGCCGTTATAGCGCGTGTAGCTACTGTACCCGAACTCCGAAGTCAGAGTATCGAGACGCCGGCCAACGATCTCCGCGCGGTCCGGGTTGGTTTGCTCCGCCACTTCCAGCGTCGCGTCGCGCAACCGATCTCTCCGCTCGAAGTCTGGCTCACGCGCCAGCAATGCTCTGACATTGTGAAATGGGATCGTCTCGCCGTCCACTTCGACGGTCGCCCCCATCTCAAAGGAGACGACGCGGTCCTCCTGCTCGGCGGTCTTGCGGCTGACATAGCCATCGAGCAGGAAGTAATAGGCGCGACGCAGGCGATTCTTCTCGGCAGGATCAGCCTCACGCTCCGAGGCTTCTCTAGCCCGTTGCACTGTTGCCTGGTTATACAACCACGCGTACTTTTCCAGCACGCTCGCGATATCTTGCTCGTCCTTCAACCCAACCCGCGCAAGGCGGCTTTCCGTGTCGAGCTCATAGCTGCTGTCTCGTATTCCCTGGACGATATCGCCGATTCCTTTCGCCTGGGTTGTCACCGCAGCCTCCGGTTTCATCGCATTTCTACACTCTGTCGAATACCTGTCTGCCATCATAATGCGTCGTATGAGCCCTCGTCCACGAGTACTCCCGCATGTGGGCTACAATGATTCGTGACGGAACTGAGGAGGAATAGCTGGCCGTGATTGAGATCCACATTGATCCCAACCTGATCAGGTTCGGGGGTCTGGTGCTGGCGTGGCACGGCATCTTCACGGCGGTTGGCATTCTAGCTGGCGTTTGGCTTGCCGCCCGCGTGATGCGTATGTACGGGCTCAGTGACGAACCAGTATATAACGCGATAATTATCGCGGTGCCGTCGGCGATCATTGGTGCCCGGGTGCTATATGTCCTCGGCAACTGGGCGCAGTTCTCTGACAATATTCTGGATGCCTTCCTGATCTACAAGGGTGGCATCTCCGTATGGGGTGCGGTACTCGGTGGAATCCTGGGTGGGCTGTACCATGCGCTACGCAATAAGACGCCGCTGGCGGAGTTCGCGGACGCCGCCGGGATGGGGCTCTTTTTCGGCATGGCGATCGGCAGAATCGGGGATATTATCAACGGGGAACACCGGGGCAGTCCCTCGGACGCGCCTTGGTCGGTACTGTATACCCACCCCGACACGCTCGGGGAGATAGGACGGTCGGTGCATCTAGCCGTCGGGTATGAGATGCTCTGGGACCTTGTGTTCGTCGGTCTCTTGCTGTTCCTGATTCCGAGGCTACGGGTGCGCGGCGTGGTGTTCTGGTTGTTCCTAATCCTATATTCCGTCGGGCGGATCTGGACACACGAGTACCGCACGGACGGCGGACAGGTGCTGGGGCTACAGGAGGCTCAGTTCCTGGGACTGCTGACGCTCGCCATCGCCGTGCCGGGACTGCTGTGGGTCCTATTTACGGCGCGCAGGCGGCCGCCACTCGCCAGTGGTGATACTCCCACGACCCCAGTCCGCGCGGACGAAGTGGGCACGCCCGAGACCGCGCGTTGAGTCCGTGAGCCGATGTTTTTGACGAGTGTAGCCCTGCACCGTCACAACACGGCAGTACGTGGCACAGATGTCGATCAGCTGCTACCGGCAAGAGCCGCCTCGATCTGCGCGAGCTCTTCATCGCTGAACGCAAGGTTGCCGAGAGCAGCTACGTTCTCCTCTATCTGCTGAACTTTCGAAGCACCGATCAGCGCGCTCGTCACTGTCGGGAGGCGCAGGGTCCAGGCCAGCGCCATCTGTGCGAGTGTCTGATTTCTTCGGCTGGCTATCTCGTTGAGCGCGCGGAGTGTTTGCAGACGCTCCGGGGTGAGACGCGAGCGCGTCGCCTCCTCGCCCCAAAGCATCGCGCCTCGAGAGTCCGGCGGGATCTCACCGCTGAGGTACTTATCCGTCAGTAGCCCACTTGCCAGGGGCACAAACGCGATGACGCCGGTGCCCAGCCGCTCCGTGTGCGGCAGCAGGTCCGTCTCAATCCCTCGCTGGATCAGGTTATATGCAGGCTGGTGGATCGTAACAGGCGCCCAGTCGTGGCGCTCGCACACCCGCACTGCGTCGGCATACATCGCCCCCGAGAAGCTGCTCACTCCACCGTACAGCACCTTCCCCTGTCGAATCAGCAGGTCGAGCGCGCCGAGACTTTCTTCAAGCGGCGTGTGTGGATCCGGGCGGTGCAGGTAAAAAATATCGAAGTAGTCAAGGCCCATGCGCCGAAGACTCTGATCACAGGACGCAACGATGTACTTTTTCGACAGCCACTCACCGTATGGTCCCGGCCACATCCGGTAACCAGCCTTGGAGGAGATGATCAACTCGTCGCGGGGAAACTCGGTGCGAATGATCTCTCCACATACCAGCTCTGACGAACCGGGTGGGTAGCCGTAGTTATTCGCGAAGTCGAAATGGGTGATGCCCAGGTCGAACGCCTTGCGCAGGCATTCGCGAGCGATCTCGGCTCCCCGATAACCGCCGAACGTCTCCCAGCCACCGAGCGAGATCAGGGGGAGCATCAGTCCGCTGTCGCCACAGCGCCGGTACTGCATCCGTTCGTAACGATCCGTCGCGAAGGTATCGTCCATACCTTGCGCGATGCCGGTCGCAGCCAGGGTGTTTGTGCCGTCGTCAACGGTCGTCACGTCGGTTGCTCCTTCGAAATGTTCGGCCTAGTTGCGGCAGCAGTGTACCATAGGGACTTGGACGGCAATGGGGGGCTCCCCTGCGCGATGGGCCGTGCCGGTGGGTCTGTTCTGAGGCGTCAAGAGCTGAAACGAGCCGTCTGCCGATCATGCGGTCACCTGTGCCAGAGCGCGGTTCCAGTCATCGATGAAGCGATCCAGCCCGAAGCGCTGTTGGGCGAGGTCACGGGCGTTATCTCCGAGGCGTCGCGCTTCTCTCGGATGGGCGATCAGCAACCGCATGCGGTCTATGAGCACCGCCGGGTCCGGTGATACGTACCCCGTGACATCGTTCACGATGACACTGGGGAGCTCAGTCGTTGCCAGGGCGACAACGGGCATCCCAACGTGGAGTGCCTCGACGACGGCGAGAGGTAGACTGGTATACCGCATCGGGCTATACAAGAAGCGGTACTCTGCGACGCGGCGGTGAAGCGCCGGATACGGGATGTCGCCGATCGAGTTGAGCGACTCGTTCTCCATTCCGGCAAGGTCGAGCGGTACGTGGCGACGTGCCTGTTGAAAGAGGTCCAATCCCACCGCGCGCCCGCGTCGGGGCATGCTGTTTACGACGGTGATCCCGCGTTCCAGATAGCCGACGTAGCGCGCTCCGGGATCTATAGCAACGCTGTGCTCGATCACCACTGTCGGCACGGTTCCGTTGTCCCACATCAGCCGGTTGTAATGCGTCACGTGTACGAGCAGCACCAACGGGTCGTCAACCGGATGGCGCGAGGCAACCGCGTGGGGCTGCGGCACGTTATGCTCCACGTAGATGCGTGGGAGCCGCCTCTGCTCCGGACTTAGGATCTCGAACTGGTCATCGTGGTAGTTCTGCGGGTGTTGGAACACGATGGCGTCGAGATCCAGGTGGCGCACTGCTTCCGCCGGCACATCTCGAACGTATTCCTGCTTGAGGAGGCTGCCACTGACACCGCCATAGCCGGGTGGCCTGCCCGGCTTGACCGGCAGATACCACTCGTGGGGCACGTGGGTGAGCACGTTTAGGTAGCCCCCATGAATAGCCCACGTCAGGATCTTGAGCGGTCTCACCACCAGCGCGACCCTGGCGGAGTCGCCGCGCTCCGCGCGAAAAGCAGGCAGCACTCAGAGAGAACCGCGCACTTCACCCGTGGCTAGCCCTTGGAATCAGACCCGGGCTCCGTCACGACACCGCCACTCCTGCCATCTGTGAAGGTCTCGTTCTGACTGGGGCTTACCCGATCCAGCCCGATATCCGGGGTCGTCTCGAGCGCGGCGTCCGGGTTCCGGTCTGTATGCGGGTCCGAGACGGCATTCTTCTCAGGTACCACTTCATCGACCGCATTGGTCTCGGTGTCGAGGCGGTTCGGATCGACGTAGCTCATAAAATCCTCCCGTGCTAACGGCTAATCACTATGCCTTGTGTAGCAAGAGCCTGACCACTTTGAGTACCGTATTGAACGTGGCGGGCGATAACGCGCAGGTGCCCACAAGGTTACGAGCGCTACACGGGCCAGCGACATTCAGGCACCGCTCGTGCAGCTGGGTTCAGAGTCTCGACGCGGGCCGCCCCCGCGTCACCCGGTCTCACGCTTCCATGAGGGCCGGCACGACGCTCTCACCGAACAGCTGCATCGGCTCGATATCGTCCACATCGGGCATGGTGAAGGTGACATACGTCGATCCCACGGCCGCGTACGCGCGGAGCCGCTCAATCACTTGGTCAGGAGTGCCCATGATCCCACCGAAATCGGGGAATCGCTCTCGCTTCCGGGCGAGCTGGGCCTCGTCCTGGGCGATCAGGATGCCCACATGATTGGACTTCGTCAAGTCGTCATACGGTCTGCCGACGCGCTCACAGTGAGCACGCAACACCGCGAACTTGTGCGCCACCTGCTCTGGGTCGCCAAAGACATTGCACATGTCTGCGTACTGCGCAACCAGACGCAGCGTCTTCTTCTCCCCGCCGCCGCCAATCATAATCGGAGGATGCGGCTTCTGCACGGGTAGGGGGTCATTGAGCGCCTCGTGAATAGAGTAATGCTTGCCCTCGTACGTTGCGGGTCGTTCTGTCATCATCAGCTTCGTGATCCGGACCGCATCCTCGAGCTTCTCCATACGTTCGGTCACTGTGCCGAACGGCCACCCGTAGGAGTCGAACTCCAGCTTGTGCCAGCCCGCGCCGAGACCCACGATACTGCGGCCGTGACTGATCACGTCCAGTGTCGTATGCATCTTCGCGAGCAGCGCGGGGTTGCGGTACGGCACACCGACGACCAGGGCACCGAGCCGTACCCGTTCGGTCACCGACGCAAGCGCTCCGAGGGTCAGAAAGCACTCTAGGTTCGGCCGCTCCCGGTCAGGATCATCTTCATCACGCCACATGAAGTGGTCCGCGAACCACACGGAGTCGAGGCCGGCTGCCTCACACGACCGCGCAACGGCAAAAACGCTGTCCCAGCTGTTACCGCCACCCCGCGGCGGATATGTCGAAAGCTGTAGACCGAACTTCATCCTACTGTCCCCTCCATAGCTGCTTCACGAAGCACTGCTGCCCATATCCACGCGTCCCAGATCGCTCGCGCAACGTGTCCGATCGTCTTCTCACCGGTGTTCTCCACCGACCAGCGCGTGTCCTCCAACTCCTTCGCGAAGACAGCGATGATCCATTCGCGTCCGTCCTTGAAGCGAAGCAGCGCGATGTCGTTTCGGACGCCGCTCACCGCTCCAGTCTTATTCGCGATCATCGGCTCGCTCTCCCCCGTCACCGCGTCGTACGTATCAGGGAGGAAGCGGGGGATGCTCGCCCGATAGTGCTGTCGACTCAGGATCCGAAGCATCTCCGCACTCGCTCCCGAACTGACCACCGAACCACGGGCGAGTCCCTCGTAGAGTTGCAGCATCTCATCCGGCGTTGTGACGCCAAGCTCCTTGCTCTCACCCGGACCAACGGGCGCGAAGCTGATTAGCCGGTTTAAGCGGGTTTGCCGCAGGCCCAACGTGTTTGCGCATTCGTTGATGGCATCTAGCCCGAGCCTCGTCACAAGCATGTTCGTCGCCACGTTGTCGCTGATGATGATCATTGCAGTGCACAGATCATGGAGTGTCGGCGACAGTCCGCTGCTGAACTCGTTCAGCACACCGGAGCCACCCACCCTGTACTGATCGTCGAGCGCCATTCGCTCCTCAAGAGATACCGAGCCGTTGTCCGCCTGTCGGAAGAGCTCCACCATGACCAGCACCTTTATGACGCTGGCCGTGTTAAAGACGTCGTACGCGTGCAACCGAACGGTCTCGCCCGTCGATAGGTTCCTTGCCGCGACCCCGTACGCCCCGCCACCATCGCCAGCAATGCGGCGCACTTCCTCCAGCAGACTCAAGCCATTCTCCCTTCCAGTGTGCGCATAAACGCAGTGCGCCTATCATGGCACACCATCCTCCCGCGACCCACGTTTAGGCTAATACAAGCGCAAGCGCGACTGCCTCGCACGTTTCGTGCGAGACGTATCGTACGTCAACACGCTGAGGCATCGGAGGACGCAGTGAAGTACGATGAGCGGCAGATTCAGTTCGAGAACCGGGGAGAAAAGCTGTACGGGTTTCTGCATCTGCCGATACAGCCCGGCCCGCATCCGGCCGTTGCGCTGCTGCACGGGTTCGGTGGCAACCATATCGAGCCACATGCGCTGTTTCCAAAGGCCGCCCGGGCCTTTGCGGCCGCCGGAGTCGCGACCCTGCGTTTCGATTTTCGTGGAAGTGGTGATAGCGAGGGCGAGTTTCAGGCTGCTACGCTCGACGGCGAAACAGAAGATGCTCACCGCGCACTCGACTTTCTTACGAGTCAGCCGGAGATCGACGCCCAGCGCATCGGCCTCGGCGGCCTGAGCCTAGGAGGTCTGATCGCAGCGTGTACGGCGAGTGGCGACTCGCGCGTTCACGCACTCTTTCTGTGGGCACCCGTGGCGCATCTCGGTGAACTCTTCGAGGCGGGCACCACAGCCGAACGCAGGAGCGAGATCTCGACCCTTGGCTACACGGACTATGGAGGGCTCCAGGTCAGCGCCGGACTTGTACAGGACGCGCTACTGACCGACCCGGTCGCGTCGCTAGCCAGCTTCAGTGGCCGCGTGCTCATCGCGCATGGCAGCGCCGACGAGACGGTGCCAGTGGAGCACGCACACCGATACAAGGCATCACTCGGTGATCGCGCGGAACTGGCCATATTGAACGGCGCGGACCACGTATTCTCCAGCCTGACTTGGGAGCGGGAGCTCATCGAGCGAACGACACGGTTCCTCAAAGCGAACCTGTAGCGGGCGCCACAGTGGTAAAGTGCTGCCTACGGGCAAGAACCGGAACGCCTACTTACAGCGGAGGGCGGGATCATTGGACTGTCCCCACAGCCGAGTTCAAGTCGCACTGGGTGAAGTAGCCCGCCGCGTCGGAGGCGGTGACCACGCCTAACGCAACCGCGATTGCCCACTCCAGGACGTGCAGCAGGTGGGCGCCCGCGAGGAGCAGCGCTGCCATCGAAACATCGAGGACGACAACCACGAGCGCAACACCAATGCAGCCCAGCACCTCGAGTCACTTTGGGGTGAACCAGTCCGAGAGCGCGCCGGCAATGCGGATCATCGCAATCGCGGCGTAGCCGTAGATACCTACAAGGAGTCCGAGCGCTTCCGGCGGCACACCTCACTCCACAAGCACATACGGTAGCAGCGCGAGGACGGCAAGGTACACCATTCAGGTCGTGAAGACGGGTGGCATCAAGAAAAGTTCAGTCGCGCGGTCCCCCTCTCCGTGCGCGTGGCTGCCTGCTCATCCAACGGCTCGGCTGGCCGACATCCGGCACCGGCGCGGCGTTCCGTTGATAGCAAAGTGCGTTGCTCTGCTACCTGCAGGGTAGGCAGGTCAAGGTCCGTAGAACCGCGTGAAGCTGGCTTGACACTTGCAGAGAGCAGCGCTAGAGTTACAGCCGACATCTGGTTACTTGAAAAGTGAGGTCCGCTCAGTGCCGTACATCATCGCCCAGCCCTGCATCGGCGTGAAGGACGCGTCGTGCGTCGAAGTATGTCCCGTTGACTGCATCTACTCCGATGACGTGGCTGAGCAATACTACATCCATCCCGAAGAGTGTATCGATTGCGGCGCATGTGAGCCTGAGTGTCCGGTAAGCGCGATCTACCCGGAAGACAGTGTCCCGGAGCAGTGGCAGGAATTCATCCAGATCAACGTGGACTACTTCAACAAATAGCGTCCAAAGCACGAGCCGGGAGCAAGCTACCCGATGACACGACGGATTCTGCTCTTTGCTGCCGACCTGCGTTGGATGCGCATGCTGATCACTCGCTACCGCGCATCACGCTCCTTCGCCTGGCGTTTTATTGCAGGTGAGTCATCAAAGACGGCGCTGCATGCCGTGCATGACCTGCACGAGCGAGGAATCACCGCCACGCTCGATCTGCTTGGCGAGAGCGTTCACGACGCCGAGCAGGCTCACGCAGCCACGGCTCAGTATCTCGCACTCCTCGACGACATTCGGCGCTCGGGCATGCGCTCGCACGTCTCTCTGAAGCTCACGCAGCTCGGCATGGATGTAGACGAGCGGCTTTGCCAAGACAACCTCGAACTCATTCTCACACGGGCAGCGGCACAGGATACCTTCGTTCGCATCGACATGGAAAGCAGCGCGTACACGCAGCGCACCTTGGACTTGTTTCGCTCCATTCAGCCCCGCTTTGAGAACTGCGGTGTTGTGATTCAGAGCTATCTCTATCGTTCGGAAAAGGATGTTGAGGACCTGATATGTTGTGGCGCGCGGGTTCGGCTGTGCAAGGGAGCTTACCTGGAGCCGCCGGAGATCGCGTACCAGCGGAAGGGTGACGTGGACGCCAGCTACGCCCGCCTGATGAAACGGTTGCTCTCCGACGGCAATAATCCGGCGATAGCCACGCACGACCCGAGAATGATAGACCTAGCCCTGGAGTTCACCCAGCATAATGGCATTCCCGACTCAGCCTGGGAGTTTCAAATGCTGTACGGCATTCGGCGCGACAAGCAGGAACGGCTGGCGGCGGCGGGATACAACGTGCGGTGCTATATCCCCTTCGGCAACGAGTGGTACGCGTACGTGATGCGCCGCATGGCCGAGCGGCCTGCCAACATCATGTTTCTGCTCCGGAACGTACTTCGTGAGGCGCGGCCAGGAGTATCTTCGGCGTCGGGTAAGGCTCGCTGATCTAACCATCATTTCATGTGCTCCATGAAAAGAACCACTGACTCTGCTCGTCCGGCGGATACTCAAATATGCCCGGTTCTAGACGCCGGTAGACGCTCGTTGGCAGACCTGGGACGGGCCATCCAGGGATCTCGTACTCCCGGATAAGATGGTCTTCGTGGTCGTACATCCTCACGCTTGCGTCCCCTGCCTGGGCCGCCACGAGGAGGAAGGCGTCCGCTCCAGCGGACACGGGTACAAGGTCGTGGTCGCCCACTACTGCCTCGACGCGGGCCACCGCAGGAGGCAGCAATCCACAAATGGCCCGCTGATCACTTAGCCGCATACCTCGACGCCGGGCGCAGCGGTGGACAGGGGCTTGGATCCACTCGCTTACAACCGGAGCGGCAGCGCCACCACATTCGGTTCGCTCCATCAGCCACAAAGTCCCTATCGGAATGGAAGCCAGGTCCACCAGGTGCTCAGCGGGCCTGCCTTCTTGTCTATGTACGGCAAACTGGCAGCCCCGCAACTGGACTAGGACCTGTGGCTCTCCAAGAGCCAACTTCTCGATCCAGCGCTGGTTCCAGTGATGCGCCGCATCGCGCCTGTCAAATCGACGTATTCCAAACATGCACGTTACCATTCGCCTTCCAACCAGGCAGGGTCGGGGGTGCTGATCTGCCGGTGTCGCTACCTACACCCTCATCACCGTGGTCATTTCATGCCGGTCCGAGTAGTTATCGGCCTTCGATTCAGAGTGCACGTCATGCCACCCGGCCCGGCCACCCCACACTTGCACATATGACTATGAATACGAGGTACAATCCCAACTTGGCTGCTAGCAGTTACTTCCTGGCCTAGAAAGGTACCTCGAACTCGGATAGCGCCCCCAGCTCCTAGGGTTCGGCCCTGGGGCGCGCCGACAGCAACGCACTCGCCAGCGTTGGTGCGTCCACATCCAGCAGATGGGCGGCCTGCACTATAGGGATTGCAGCTCCGCCGCGCTATATGCGCCACTGCTCACCAGAGAATGCGTGACGGATTCCACGCACCGCTCGGCCCTGATAGCAACCGGACGCGTGTCCAGCAGCAGTTCAGGCGACGGGCTGTCATCGCGTACTTCCAGCGCGACTGTTTGAGGTCGCTTGCGTCCGGCACCATGCATCTTGACGCCGCTTAAGTGAGTTAGCAGTACGCTTGTGACCTTATCTATCGGAACGTGGATTCGCTGCAGTTGGCCCTCCGGAACTGTCAGCTCCACGGAACCATCCTCCCACGACGTCGCCACGCTCACCGCAGGTTCCCCACGCTTCGCACCCCGTGCCGCGAGCAGGATCGTCTGAGTTCGCGGGCGGTCGCGTTCCCAAACGTTGCCGGCCAGGTCGGGATCGATCGTAGCGAGCGCCCCTACGGCAACGTAAGCGTTCGCTGTGTCTATCACGATTTCGGTCCGTTGCCAGTTTGGCTGAGCCTGGGACAAGGCGTCGGCGATTACGACGGACGCGACCCGCGACCCCATGCCGCGCGCAAGACTACCCGACCCGACAACCACGTCCGGTGGCGTGTCGAGCGCAAGCTCCGCGATGGCAAGCCGGGCCGCCTTGCGGGCAAACGCTTGTTCGATTGGGGCATCGCGCAACGTCGGCGACTCGACGGTAGGCTGGATGGTGCGGTTCATCGCCCACATGCTCAACTCATCGCGGTGAGGTTCAAACGGCAGCCACCGGCGAAGGTTCTTTCTTCCCACCTGCTCGTAGAGTGCCGTACTACCACTGGCCAAGCCAAGCCCGCCGAGCACTTTGTAGGATAGATTTTCTCTAGAAGCGGCGCACACCACGATGCTGGACGCTCCGATATCAAGCAGCAGTAGCCCGCCAGTATCGGTGTCTGCGGCGTATCGGGTGGAGATCATGGCGCACGCTGCGGCGCTGAGAAACGAGGAGTCCAGACCTGGCGGCATGTGTCCAATTGCACTCGCGTGCCGACGCGAGTGACGAGAGTACTCCAGGAGTAGCCGGCGCCGGACGGTGGCCAGACCGTGTGGCGAGCGAGCGAGCGAGCAAATCGCACCGCACCGTATCTGTCTCCGTACGGCCCTGCAGGGTAGTCGCGCCACTCTCGACCCCTTCCGGCACGCAGTGCAGCACGGGTACCCGTTGTGTGTCGGCGCCAAGGCGCGTCAGTAATCGGTCCAGCGCTTTTTGCTGCGCGGGGGTAAGGGGCGTTCGGCCCTCCACGAGCAGCACTAAATCGGGTCGGTAGCCATCGCGTATTGTCCAGGGGCTGAGCAGGCCCGCAATTGATCCGGCGCGAATCTCCCCGATGTACGATGCTGCACGGATCTGGTCCGCGAGACGTTGGGCCGCCTTGGCATGGACACAAACGAGGACCACGCTCATCGGCGGTGCGCTGCTCCCAACGGGTACTAGTCGCACGCGCAGGTCGTCCTGACGGTCCTCCAAGGAGTCGGAGCCTTGAACGCCTGTCAGCTCCCGCATCGCACGCTCCGACTGCACCGTCGCGGCATCGAGGTCCGGCTGGAACCCATCTAGTGTGGGCGTCGGGAAACTGCGTGTGGCGACGAGGCGTCGTACCCCGTCGACCGTGCCGAATAACGTGGCCTTCGTCCAGCCGCTCCCGTAGTCACACACCAGGATATACCGGGCGGGACCAGGAGTCATCATCTCCAGGCGGTCACTTCTTCCGCTTCCGCTTCCGCTTCCGCCGAGCCTTACGATTAGGCCGTTCCGGTTGTGGCTCGAGAACATACCTAGCAGCGGACTGGAATCGTCGTCCGTTCTCACCAAGCTCCGACTCAGGTTTGACCGACGCGGAGCCAACCACCGCCGACGCTGGCGCACCGTTTGTTTCAACAAATTGTGGAGCCGCCGGTATGTCGACGGAGTTGGTGCTGTCGGGGTCCGGCGCGGGGTCCTCCAACTCGACGACAACGCCGTCATCAGCGGTCTGCGCGCCCAGAGGCGGCGCGATCTCGGCATCGACACTCACTGATTGCTCCTGTGCCAGCACAGGATTGGTTATCGGCTCTTCCGTGCCCACACGAACATCTTGGTCCTGCGAGTCGTCTGGCTGCAACACCCCCGAGAGCACTTCAAGTATGGATTCACCTTCCGCGTCCTCCTCAACGCTTGCTCCAGCGACCGCGTCGGCGTCAAACGCCGTTTGGGACCCGAGACGTGCTTGAACGGCGCGCTCCAAGCCATCGGTAGAAACGTCGGTGGAGAGAACCGTCGTATCCTCGTCCATGGTTGCTGTGGTGAGATCCAGGTCATCCAGGAGTAGAAGATCACCTTCTATGGGACCTTCGTCATCGTCAACATCGAAAATCGTGCTTTCGTCCGCTGCTTGCCCGACCGCGTACTGTAACTCCGAGGGTGGGGCATCGTCGACCACTTCTTCAAACGGTGGCGGGAGAACGACCGCACCACCGCCGTAGAGCTCACGAAACGGGCGCACGGCGGCGAGCCAGTCCGGGAGCAGCTCATCGCCCTTCCAGAGGTAGCCAGCTACCGTCGCCTGGCGCAGCCACGCCGGCAGCGGCTCATCGGCCTCGACTACCTCCGAGACAAGCCTGAAGCCACAGGCATTGCAATAGTGGCTGCCTTGGCGGTTGGCAAAGCCGCAGCGCTCACAATACGTCATCGCGGGGGACTACCGCCGGTTCCGATCGCCGTTTGGGTACTGTGAGCCCTTTCGGAACTCTACGCGAGCCTCCGCAACGGCGTCCTTCAGCCGCTCCAGGCGGTGGTGCATCGTTGGCTCCTCGCGGCCACGACGATATGGATCATCGGCAACCGGAGTCTTCACGCCGAAGTACAATTTCGCACCAGCGCGCACCATATCGAATACAAAGTCTTCAATGGCGGGGGCTACCTTCTCGAACCTGTTCGAGTCCTCTTCGGAAGCAGCGTGCGCGCCCGCTTTGGCGTCCGTGCGCGGAGCATCATATGAGCGAGTTTCGGGTCCGCTCGCTTGCTGGCTTGTCTCCTTCGGCGCCAACGGTGAGGCGCATGTCATACAGTACACCGCCTCGGGGGGATTGACCCTGCCGCATTCTCTGCATGGTGTCATCGCTCGGTCCTCCTTACCAATCGGGTTGCTCCTCGGGCGGGGTACATGCCGGACAATCCACCGGATCCTCCAGCTCGTAGGTCGCTGGATCGTCGGTTGCTTGCGCTGACGGTGGCAGGGCAGCCAGGCTTTCGATGCTGAAAGAATGCCCGCAAAGTGGATGTCGCACCGTCAAGGATTGCATTAAGTGTTTGCCTCAGCGCACCGCGTCCGAGCCCGATACAGCCTTGTACCTTCTGGCTGGATTATATCACGTTGTATTCGTGCCCTCCGGAGACACTCCGTTGTTGAAGGCACATCGCAGGCGCTCACCAGCTCGACATTCCTTCAAGTGGGCGAATCAGCCGGTCTACAGCACTAGCTCGCCGTTACGTGATGTACGGTCGAATGAACGCGTCCAAGAAGTACAGGAGAAACGCGGCGGTCACTACCCAGAGCGCTGGATGGATACGCCGTGCCTTGCCGACGAAAATTTGGATCAGCGTATACAGCACGATACCCGCACCGATGCCGTTCGTAATCGAGTACGTGAACGGCATGAGCAGAATCGTCGCGACGGCGGGGAAGCCGATCTCGAAGTTCTGAAACGGGATGGTGGAGCGAACGCCCGTCACAGTTCGCCCGGACGCATCCGCATATTCCTCCGCCTCCGCGAGCGTCGTCATCATCATCCAACCGACCAGAATGAGCGCGGGTGCTGTCGCCTGCGCGGGCACGACGCCAGCGAGCGGTGACAGGAACATGGTGAATAGAAACAGTACACCCGTCACCACGGATGTCAGTCCGGTGCGCCCGCCCGATTCCACGCCAGCGGCACTCTCGATGTATGTGGTCGCACTGGAAGCGCTTGCAGCACCACCCACCATCGCGGCAACCGAGTCAACGAGTAGTGGACGCTTTACATCCTTGAAGTTGCCTTGCTCATCCAGATAGCCCGCCTTGCCGCCGACGCCAACTAACGTGCCCATCGTATCGAAGAAGTCACTCAGCATGATGGAGAAGATGGTCAGCGCCGCCGTGATCACGCCAAGCTTGGCGAACACGCCAAACACGTTTACGTTACCGATCGTGCTGAAATCTGGTGCACCAACGAAACGGGCCGGCCATTGTCCGACTCCAGGGAGCGGAAAGGCGCTCTGTGCGAAGGTTGAGTTGATCGCCATCGCGAAGAGCGTGGTCAGCAGGATACCAAGAAGCAGGTACGATCTCC
Organism: Thermobaculum sp.; assembly: GCA_016782125.1. GTDB lineage: Bacteria > Chloroflexota > Chloroflexia > Thermobaculales > Thermobaculaceae > JACDAU01. The sequence goes on along the minus strand of JADDPA010000080.1, from coordinate 17,802 downwards.
CAATTAACGGGTGCAGGCGTGCGCCCGCTGTTCGCAGCAGAATGGTGAGCAGGAGCCCCACCACTGAAACGAGTACGGGGAACCCGGTCAGGACGCCGATCTGGACCGGTGTCCCACCTTCCGGCCCCGGCACCACGAAACCAGCGTTCACAAACCCAATGAAGGCAATGAACAGCCCGATTCCCACCGCGATTGCGCGCTTCATCTCGGTCGGGATGGCGCGCATGATCGACTCGCGCATGTTCGTCTGCGTGAGTATGAGGATAATGAAACCCTCGATGACGATCACGCCCATTGCCTCTGGTGGCGTGAGACCCAGGGTCGCAATAAGCTGGAACGCCACGACCGCGTTAAGCCCCATCCCGCTCGCGACCGCGAAAGCACGATTGGTCACGAGCCCCATGATGATGGTCATAATGCCAGCGACCAGCGCGGTGGCCGTCAGGGTTGCCTGGAATGGGAAGCCACGACCGGCCAGGGCTTCGTTCCCGGCAAAGCCCAGGATGGCAGGGTTCACGAAGATGATATACGCCATCACCATGAACGTGGTAAAACCAGCCGTGACCTCGGTCCGCACATCGGTGTTATGAGCACTCAGAGCGAACAGCCGTTCCAATGGACCGCCCGACGTCGGCTTCGGACGCGTTCCCATCGCGCTATCGGTCGACATACTCAAGTACCGTCCTCCTGTAGAACTGAGTCGATGTGACGAACGCGTGATTCGTTCCGAGACGACTGTATTATACGGAACGAACCAATAGCAAAACCCCTGGAATACGAGAGGGAACCGGCGCGGCCCGCCCAGTTCGATATTGCACTCCACGATGAGCTAGCGGCAACGGCGAACCAGGCGGTGATCTGGGTACTTGGCCGATTAAACACATGCATCCAACGGATGGATTCGTTTCCAGTCCGGCAGCAAATCGTTTGTGTCGCGACCGGGCCGGTGTGTATCATCGTTGTATGAGTTACGCATACAGAGGCTATTCCGGCAGGCGTCGACGCCGGCAACGATCGATCGTTTTCCTCCTGCTCAGTATCGCCCTTACCGCTGCTGCTCTCCTTTTTTACGGTGCGCAGAACGGGGCAGTAAAGGGCTCTCCAATTGGGCGACTTCTGCCGGACAGCATCGGCGGTGGATCCCCAACCGAGCGAGGCGCATCGCCGACCGCAGTGGTCGAGGTCCGCGTCCCGGCAACGCAAGAACCGTCCGAGCCGGTACCAACGGCAAACCCGGTTTCTACCCAGCAGCCCTCCGCAACCAGCCAAGCGGCGGCGACAAATGTGCCGACGCCCGTCAAGCCAGTAGCTCGGACGGTTCGACGGCCTGCCACAAGCACAGCTCGGCCGGATAGGAACCCTCCTGCGAGGCCGTCGCCAACACCAGGTAGAGCGGCACGTCCGTCAGTCGCCAAGGTCACTCGGAGGTACCACACCGTGGTTCCGGGGGACAACCTGTACAGTATCAGCGACCGGTATAACGTCGCCGTGAGCGAACTAGCTGCAGCCAACGGGTTGGATGTGCAGACTGAGGTGTACATCGACCAACAACTGCTGATTCCCTCGCGCCAGGCACCCAGTGGTCTACGGTTGCCTCCCATTCGCCAGAACCCAAGGCCGCCGAAGTTGCGATCGCTAGCTGCTCTGTCGCCGGAGCTCGTTGCGTATATGGAGAGCCGCGCTGGAACCATGGCGGGCGCGGTCTTCGAGCCCGAGACCGGTACGCTGTACGTTCATCAGCCTAACGAAAGATTTTACGCCGCCAGCACGATCAAAGTGCCCATTCTGTTGACTTTGCTCTCTCGCGGCAACGGCCGGGATGGAGAGACCGTCGCGTCTCGCGAGCCGCTGCTCGTGCCGATGATCGTGGTTAGTGATAACGAGGCGGCTTCGACGCTGTTCACGAAAGTTGGCGGTCAGAAAGCAGTTCAGGCCGAGTTGCGTGCGCGCGGTCTCGCCAACACACGCGTCGAGTCGAATCAGTGGGGCCTGAGTACCACGACGGCTCCTGATATGGCGCGCCTGATGCGGAGCCTGTATCTCGGACAGCGGCTCACTCCGACGATGCGCCGCAGTGCCCTCGGCCTGCTTGGCAACGTCGTCGTGCCGCAGCGTTGGGGCGTGCCGGCGGGAGTGCCAGACTCGGCATACGTGGCCTTCAAGGGTGGATGGCTGGAGCGCGGCGATGGCTGGCAGGTCCATCAGATCGGCGTGATGGAGAACAACGATCGAACGTTCGTGTTCGCTCTGATGACTTCTGGACAACCCGCAGAGGTATACGGACGCGAGAGCCTTGAGGGAGCGGGCGAGATCCTGGGTACCATGCCGGCTCGCCCTTAAGGTCATCGTCTCAAGCATGTTTCCGCGTGCCGTTCATCATTGAAGTTAGCGCTAAGTGGGACGCTATGGCCTCGATGTGGAACCACTCACACCTTTCGCCTTAGCCACGACAGAAGGCACGTCGACCGCGGGTTCTGTCAATCTGAAGCTCCGTGGTTGTGCTATACTTCCGGCACCTCGGGTATTCCACCCGCTGTTACGCTGTCCAGTCTCTCAGTCCGCAGTCGGGCCCGGAGCCGAACCCAATGACCCCGCCAGAACTATATAGTCGCCTCCCGGTCAAACTTCGTGACAAGCTCCTCGCGAGTGGGATAACCGCAACGGAGCACCTCCGCTACCGCACCCTGGAGTCGCTCCTTTCCGTCTGTCGCATCGATCTCATTGAAATCGCGGTGCTGCAGGAGCGAATGAGCGAGGCGGGCGTGGCTCTCGCCGCCGGTCCCGTTCGCTATCCCTTCATAAGCCCGCTCCTCGTGTCTGAGGTAGCGTCTGCAGGGGTGGACGTCTCAGCGACCAGCATAACGAGCATCGGACTACCGAGCTGGGCAGAGGCTCCCCTGAAGCGCGGTGGCCTGGACACGGTCGGGCAGCTCGCGGGTGCAAGCACATTCTACGTGCGCGCCGCCCTGGGTCGTGGCGGTCGGCCACACAATATTGTGCGACAGCACGTGGAGGAGCATCTGCTCCGCCTTGTGCAGGAGGGCCAGCCTGCAGTGGACAACGCCGAGGGGAGTGCCGGCACGCTGCAGTCCGCATCGCTCAGTGCCCGGACCAGAGGGGCACTCCGACGTTCCGGTATCTTTACGGTCGCCCAACTCGAACGCATGAGCGAAGCCGACCTCCGGCGCCTGCCCGGTCTTGGACCAAAGTCTTATCGGGAAATCGCCGCGCTACCGGCATCTAGCGCGCGGCCACCCGTCCACGGCGGTGACCTGGCCGTGCAGGCTGAAGCTGTGTCGGTGCGACCGGCAGTGGCGCGTAGATCTGTTCGGTCACTTGATCTGCCAAATCACCTGATCGCCCGAATGGAGTCGAATGGACTGCGCACGATCGGCGCACTCTTAAAGGCGGGCGACCAACGGCTACAGACGATGCCGCGGGTGGGCGATTCGTCAATTCGCCGGATTCGTGCTGAACTGGAGCGATATCTGCTTGCGACGCTCGAGGAGGTGGGCATGGAGGCCCCGACCGTGGTCGCTGAGGTGGAAGCAACCGCCCGCGTGGCCTCTCTCGACCAGCGGGTAGCGAGCCTGATTCATTTGCTGCGGAACAGGCGGCTGATCCGTATACTGAGCGAGCGCTCCGGTCTTGGTGGCCGTGTCCAGACCCTTGAGGAGATCGGTAAGGACCTTGGCATATCCCGCGAACGGGTGCGTCAGCTTGAGGCGGCGGCGCTCCTCCAATTGCGCCGGGAGCATCAGTCGGAGGTATACGCCCTCTCCCGCCCCTTGTATGAGGCAATTGCGGCCGCTGGCGGCGTGGCCGACCTTGGCTATCTGACAGCGCAATTACCGGTCCTGTTCCCACTGGAACGCGTAAGCGCGACTGGCGTTACCCGATTGCTGCTCCAACTGATGATGGAAGCAGATCAGTCTCATGGAAGAAGCGTTGCATTGATTAACGCATCACGCTCGGACATTGACCAGCTTGATGACGCAATGTCGACCTATTTGCGCAAACGTCTGGAGCCAGCCTCGATCTCAGATCTGACGGCACATCTGGCGCGAACGGCGGCGTATCCGAGAGTCATCCACCGATACCCAACATTCTCGCTCGCCGCCCGTGCGCGGTCGAACTCGCACACGGAGATCCTGTCAACAGGCGAGGTAAGACTCAGGGAGTGGGGCCGCACGCGGCTAAACGAGACGATCCACGTCCTCCGCACCCTCAGCCGTCCGTCGCCCTTTCGCGACATTGCGGCTGGCGTACGGGCCAGCCTCGGCCCCGGTACAGAGGTCTCCGTGCAGTCGATTCACAACTTATTGCTTTCGGAGGCTATTTTCGTGCGCGTGGGTCGCGGCATCTTTGGACTGGCGGAGTGGCAAGACGCACCCGCTGAGGTCGTAGCCGAACTCGTGACGACACTCACCGCCTCCGAGGGACCAATGCATCGCAGCGCGATTGCCAGGGCACTCAAGCTCGACGAGCGGACGGTGGAGCGGTACCTATTGATTCGGCCAGAGTTCTCGCCCACTGGTCACGGCTACTACGAGCTGGCTGGCCGGACCTACAAGCGCAACGTAGTGCCGGCCAGAGGTCGAATAACCGAGGTGCTGCCCGTCGATAGCGCGTTCCCAGGCCGTTCCGCGCGAGTTCGCATCACGCACTCTTCACTCCGCAGTGGCACGATCGCGCTCAGTGCCGACTTGCGCCCCCTATTCCCGGAGGAGGGTGATGTTCAGGTGGCATGGCCGGGATCGCCGGAAACACATCAGCTGCGGAAGCTGCACCGAAGTCAATCACATCTCTCCGGGCTGGGGCGATTCCTCCATGCGTCTCGAGTTCAGGTCGGTGACTACCTGTACATCCATTACTGTCCCAGTACAGAGCCAGAGACCAATTCTATCTACCTTTTGTACACAGAGACGCAGTGGCAAACTCGACACACGAGGCACTCTGACACTGGCTCAATCAACGTTGTGCTCGGAGAACAGCCTCAGGAGGTATGAGGCGACGGGATGCGCAGCAACGGGTAGGTCAGGAATTGTCGGCCATATTGGGGTTTCAGATTGTTGTCGGAGTTGGATAGCTTTTGGGATATGTTTCAACTGCGACGGTCAGGAGCCGTCGCCTCCTGATGTAGTGCTTCCAGGTTAGATACCCACAACCGTCCCTCACTTCGACGAATCACCCCCTGGCACTCTAGCCACGCCAGATTTGTGACCACGCTCTCGCGCGAAACGCCCGCGAGAACGCCCATCTCGCGGGCATCAGGTGCGCCCGGCAACAGCGTTTCATCTCCATCGCTCACGCCGCGTTCTGCAACGATCCTCAGAAGCAGGGCCGCGAGACGTGACAACGGCTGTGCCTGCGCGCTGAGCTCTAGCGCCCAATGCTGCGACTCGACCGCCGCCGTTAGCCCTTCGAGCAGCGCCTGGGCGTACGGCCAGTCGTGCCGTCCTGCTTCTACGAGTTGGGCGTACGAAACCGTGAGCCCCTCATATGCGCCCGCTGCTGTGAACAGAACGGCTCGATCGATCACTTGCCGACGTACCGGCATGAGCAGTGTGCCCTCACCGAGCGTACCAAGGCGCGGGGGCCGGCGACCAACTGCGTTCTCCATCACGTGGATCTTGCCGTGCTTCACGATCGTCGGCTCGTGCACGGATACTGCCTCGCCATCTGCGAACAGGCGGTACTGACCGTCGACAAGTTTTGGCAATGCCGATTCTGGCACCCGCATCATCCAATAGCCTGCCACCGTCAGCGCGTATCGCAGCGCACCCATACGCCAGTCGGGATCACCGGCCATACGTCAGTACCAACCCGAAACGGCGTGTGGCAGGTTCTGTCCACCACCATTGCGCTCAGCGGCGTCCATCGTGGGCGGTCAGCGTGGTGAGCCGCTCCTGCAGATAGCCGTATTCATCGATAATTGGCGCGGAACGCCGCTCGTCGAGAAATAGATCAGGGTCGGTGAGCAACCGCTCCACCTCGGTCAGACGGGCACGCACCCGTTCTGCCTCTTGCGGATCTGGTGCTGTCCTTGCAGGAGCGCTGCTTTTCTGCACCAGATGGTTACGCACTCGGGGCGGATCTGCAGCGGGAAACGCGGCAAGCGCCTCGTACACCTGGGCGTACTCATCCATTAGGCCCTTGGCTACGCCTTCATCGGCGTAGACGTCAGGGTTCTCGAGCAGACGTTCAAGCTCGTGCAAGCGCTCCAGGAGCCGCTGCCGCCCGGTCGTGCTGTCTTCCCGTTCCGGCGACGGCTCTGGGGCAAGTTCTTCCAGTGTACCGGCGTGCCTTTCCCATCGATCGTTCAGTTCCTCGACGCGTCCCTGCAGTTCACCGTACTCAGCCAGCATCGCGCTGAATCGCTCCTGATTCGAATACAGGTCGGGCTCCGCGAGCACTTCCTGCACTTCCGCCAGGCGGACCTCCGTGCGCGTGATCTCGGCTTCGAGCGCCACCACATCGTTCCGGAGTTGGCGTATGTGTCCCTCGCTCTCCCGCGCTGGTCGTTTTGGTCCGCCGCTCTCGGACCTGGCTGGCGCGGGCGCTGGTGCTGGAGCGTACGTGCCCAGCTTCCGCTCTCGGTACTCTGAGTAGTTGCCTGGGTACAGGGTCGCCTTGCCGTTCTCAACCTCAAGTGTCTTGTTCGCCACCCGGTCAAGGAAATACCGGTCGTGCGAGATGACGATACTCGTCCCTTCGTAGTCGCGAATCGCCGACTCCAGTACATCACGCGTGCCGATGTCGAGGTGATTCGTCGGTTCGTCGAGCAGCAGCGTGTTCGCAGGTTCCAGCAGCATTTTTACGAGAGCAACCCGACTACGTTCTCCGCCACTCAACACCTCGATGGGCTTATGCACATCTTCGCCGGTGAAGAGAAACCGACCCAGGAGGGTGCGCACATCCGTAACCGTCCAGCCGCGCGGAGCAGCCCGAAACACCTCGTCGTACACGGTGTGGCCACTCTCCAGCAACTCCGCCTGGTGCTGATCGAAATACGACCTCCGCACGTTGTGCCCAACGGTCACACTTCCCGATGTCGGCGGATCGATGCCCGCCAGTATCCGGAGCAGGGTGCTCTTACCGCTGCCGTTCGGACCAACAACAGCTACCTTGTCACCTCTCTCAATGACGAGATCCGCGCCGCGAAGCACCTCGCGCTCGCCATACGAACGGGTGAGCTTCTTGAGCACGAAAGTCTCGCGTCCGCTCGCGCCAGCGAAAACGAAGCGGAACTTGACGCGCCGCAGATCCGGAGGCGGGGCATCGACGCGCTCGATCTTTGAGATCATCTTCTCTCGGCTCTTTGCCGCGCTCGCCTTCGACGCCTTGTAACGAAAGCGATCGACGAACTGCTGCTGCCGTTCGATGTCGCGCTGTTGCCGCTCGTGGCGATCCTGCTGCTGCTCGCGCCTGCGCTCCTTCTCCACGACGTACCAACTGTAGGAACCGGGATAGTCCGTGAGGGTACCGCGCTCGAGTTCCAGGGTGCGCTTGGTAACACGCTCCAAGAAGTAGCGATCGTGTGATACCAGCACCAACGCACCGCTATACTTGCCGAGATACTCCTCCAGCCACTCCGTGGTGGCCAGGTCGAGATGGTTCGTCGGCTCGTCTAGCAACAGCAAATCGGGTTTCTTGAGTAGCGTCTTGCCGAGAGCGATACGGCTCTGCCATCCACCGCTGAACTGTGACACCGCACGACCGGTGTCGTTGGGTGTAAACCCGAGACCGTGCAAGACGGTGCCAACCTCACGCTCGATGGTGTATCCACCAAGACGATCGAACTCGGCTTGGAGCTCGGCATACTCGTCCAGAACCGCCTGGAGATCATCGCCCGTGAGTCCGCTCATACGCCGCTCAAGGGAGCGCTGACGCTCTTCGTTCTCGAGCACCGCCGCGAAGACCGACAACATCTCGTCGTGCAGCGTCCGCTGGCCGACCACCAGGGAATCTTGCGGAAGATACGCCACCGATCGAGACGCAATGACGTTCACACTCCCGGACGCCGGCGTCTGCAGCCCCGCTAGCACCTTGAGGAGCGAGCTCTTTCCAGAGCCATTCGCCCCCACGAGCGCGATTCGTTCGCCGGGGCTGACATGAAACGTAATGCCAGAAAAGAGCGTCTCGCCCTCATAAGATACGTGAATGTTCGTCGCTTGTAGCATGGGCGCTTTCCTGAAGGTACTTGTGAGCACCTCATTTGTAACGATTGGCTTTATCGCGTCCCCACCCTGATTGGGCGGGTTCATCCGTGTCGTTGGTATGGCTGTCGGACCGATGCGGCAGGACGGTAGACGCTCATGTGCGCGGTCGGGCGGTGGTTGCGAGCACCCGACCGCGTCATACGCTTAGGTTCCTACACAAGCAACGGCGGCCGCCGCGGAACGCACCACGGTTGTAACGAGTGCGGCAGCTACGGAGTGCGCAGTGAGTTGGTCTCACGCGTGCCGGCAAGACCAAACGCCCAGTCCAGCAGTACCCCGAGCTGGTTCTTCACGCCCGTGAGCTTGTAGAAGTACACGGCGCGCCACATGAACCAACCAAGTAGCCCGGTGACTTTCACCTTGCCAAAGAGTTCGACCACCGCGTTATTGCGGCCCAGTGCTACCAGTTGGCCCTCGCGCCGATACTTCAGCGGCTCGAGCGGTTCGCCACGCAACGCGTGCAGCACGTTCTTCCCGGCCGTCTTCCCCGCAGCGATAGCAATCGGGGCGTTCGCCGGGAGTGGGCGCTCATCGCCGGGCATGACGTACGCGGCCGAGTCACCGATGACGAAGATGTTCTCGTGTCCCTCCACCTGGAGACAGTTATTGACCGAGACCCGGCCGTCGCGACCCTTCTGTCCCGGCAGGTCTCCGATAAGGGCGTTTGCGCGCACGCCTGCAGTCCAAATGACCGTCGCACTCGGGATAAACTCGCCGTCAGCCGTGTAGACGCCTTCCGGTTCGACGCGGTTCACGGGCGTATTGAGTCGAATCTCGACGCCCTTCTCGCGCATAGTCTTCGTGGCACTTTCTACCAGCGAATCGTCAAAACCCGTCATCACCCGACCCACTGCCTCCACGAGCATCACTCGAATCTCCTCCGGGCGGATCGTCGGGTAATCCTTGAGCAACACAGTCATCAGCAGATCCCGCAGCGAAGATCCGAGCTCGACGCCGGTATAGCCAGCTCCGACAATCACGAACGTCAGGAGCGCGCGTCGCGCCTCAGGGTCCTGCTCGACATCCGCCCGCTCGAGCGCGTCGAGCACCCGGTTCCGGATGCCGATGCCATCGCCAAGCGTCTTGAGGGTGAGCGAGTGCTCCTGCACCGCGTCGATGCCGAAGAAGTTTGTCGTCGATCCAAGCGCGACGACCAGGTAATCGTACGGGATCGCTCCATCGTCGGTGTGGACCTGACGATTCTCAACATCAATGCGCTCGACAGTGCTCTCCTGAAACCGGAAGCCTTTGTTCCGGGCCACGTAGCGTATGGGATGGGCCACGTTGTCGGGCGTCACACCACCAGTCGCGACCTGATAGAGAATCGGAGTGAACAAGTGAAAGTTCTGCCGATCTACGAGCAGGACATCCAGGTCCTCGCCATCCTTCTGGGTGGCGAGGGTCCTTGCGGCGCTCATACCACCGAAGCCCGCGCCGAGCACTACGACCCGGTTCGCGTTAGGAGAGACCAACGCCGGAACAGCCATGCGTGAACCTCTCACGCGCGCCACGACACCCGCAGCCCCGAGAGCACTCAGGACACCTACTCCGACCAATGCGTTCTTCATTCTCTCCTCCGAAGGGCGCCGTAGCGAACTCTCAAGCACTTTCAAGGCTGTGCCATCAGGTAATTTGATTGGCAAAGATTGCCCAATGATATCAGAATACGGCTATCCTCGGTTTGGCATGTCCGCGGAGTTCCGAACCGATGAGCAGTGTTTCCTGTGCAGCCCACATGAGCCGACCGGAGCCTCCGCCGTATGCTAAGCTTTTACCACCGTGAGTACCCACACCGCTTACATCGGCATCGGCTCCAACCTCGGAGATAGACACGCCAACATTACCGAAGCTATTCAGCAGTTGCGCTCGGCCGTTCGTGTCCGTCGGGTCGCATCGCTGTACGACACCGAGCCGGTTGGATACACGGATCAGCCGCGCTTTCTCAACACCGTTGCCGTGGGTGAAACAGACCTCGGACCCGCCGAGCTGCTTTCATTCCTGAAGCGCATCGAGCAGAAGATGGGCCGGCAGCCGAGTTTCCCAAACGCACCGCGGCCCATCGACATGGACATCTTGCTGCTGGATGACTTGGTCCTTCGCAGCCCCGGCCCGGAAATCCCACACCCGCGACTGCATGAACGCGGGTTTGTACTCGCACCGCTTGCCGAACTAGCACCCGACCTCCAGCACCCGACGCTCGGGCGGACTGTTGCCCAGCTGCTAGCCGACACAGGCACGGGCGGCGTGCGTGTCGCCCGGCGTGGCCTTGCCATCCAGCTTGCCCGAGACATACAGAGCGAGCTGCCCGATATCAGGGTGGGACTCCAGCGCGTCGGGGTGACCAACCTCCGCAAGAACATCCGGCTCGGTCTCGGCACCACACTCCATATCCTATCCGCGGAACTGAGCCTGTATGCCGACATCGGATCCACGCAGAAGGGGATCCATATGTCGCGCCTGGGCCACGCCCTTGATAGCGTGGCAGCGGAAGCCGTGCGCGATAATGCGCCCGACGTAGAATCACTTGCAGGGCTCATCGCCGAGCGCGTCGTTCACAGCCAGGGCGCCAGCCGGAGCGAGGTACACATCCGGGCTGACTTCCCGCTGCGCAGGTATGCCCCGGTGTCCGGACTGCCGAGCGAAGAGATGTATACGCTGCTAGGAACAGCGGTATGCGGCCGCGACGGCTTGCGGCGTATGGTGGGCATCGAAGCCGAGGGAATGACGGCCTGTCCGTGTGCGCAGGACATGATCAGGCAGCACTCCCGCGAACAGTTGCTGCAGGCGGGATTCGACGACGAACAGGCGGAGCGCGCCCTCGCGGCTGTACCCACCGCGGCGCATAACCAGCGAAGCCGTACGAAGCTCCAACTGGGCACCGACGCCAAGGTGCGCGCGCAGGATCTCGTAGAGATCGCCGAATCGGCAATGAGCTCCGAGAACTACGCCATGCTTAAACGTCCAGACGAGTTTTTCGTTGTGCAGAGGGCCCATCGTCGACCGCGGTTCGTGGAGGATGTGGCCCGTGAGATGCTCCGTGCCACGGTGAACACGTACGGGGAACTTACGGATACTGACTTTGTCTTCGCCAGCGTTCGCAGTTTCGAGAGCATTCACAAACACGACGCCTATGCGGAGGGTGCCGGCACGCTCGGGGAGTTACGGGCTCAGATCCTGCATGGTAGCGTGCCAACGCAGAGCACCACGCTGGAATCATGGCTGCGGTAGATGCGAATAGGGGGTCGCGCTCGTGAAGCCCGGCTTTATTAGCGACGAACAAGCCCGAAAAGCGTTGGAACGCGCCCATGCTGAGGGTCGCGTGCAACTCTCCTCCGAGGAAGTGGAGCGAATGCGCGCCGAGGAGAAGCGGCAATCCAGTCCGTGGAACCGAATCCGCCGCCTATTCCCCCGCCACAACAGCTAACCCGCCAGTCCACCGACAAGTGCCGGTCCGTTTCGACCATTTCGGCATCTTTTCGCTCGTATTCAATTAGTTGCAAGTTGTTGCAAATTGATAACGGCTCTCATTATCGTCATTTTCTTGCGGCAACGGCGCTTCTGCTGGTACCCTGTACCCCAAGCCGACGAGTTGCGATAGTTATTGCTAGTACTCGCAGGTGAATGGCACGATTGAGGAGTCGTTCGACCGGGCGGTCTCCAGCCAGCGCGCAGCATTCAGAATGGATGGAAACGATGCAGGAAACCGCAGAGCAACTCAGTGACGACAATGGTCGGGAACCGTCGAAGAACGAGGCACTCAAGGCCGCCAGTGACGGACTCGCCGGCACTCTGTTCGAAGAGATAGCGGATCTGTCCTCCGAGCGCATCTCCGAGGACGCGCTTCAGATCCTGAAGTTTCACGGAAGTTATCAGCAGGACGACCGCGACCTGCGGCGCGAACGACGGAAGCAGGGGCTCGACCGTGCCTGGAGCTTCATGGTCCGCACCAAGCACGCCGGCGGCCGGCTGACAGCAGAACAATACCTCGTCGCGGACGAGCTGGCGACGAAGTACGGGAACAACTCCCTTCGTATCACGACCCGCCAGGATTTTCAGTTTCACGGCGTGGGCAAGGCAAACCTGAAAAACCTGATACACGAGCTCAATGAACGCTGGATGACCACCTACGGCGGCTGTGGAGACATCACGCGTAACACGCTCACCTGCCCGGTGGCTGATCTCCTGCCGGATAGTCATTTCGATTACCAGGCGTTGGCACAGGATATCAACGATCGTTTCCTGGCAGACTCCACTTCCTACTACGAGTTGTGGCTTGACGGAGAGAAGATCCTCGCCGACGGTTCGCGGGTGACCGTAGAACCACAACGTCAAGAGTCGCTTTACGGGCCAACCTACATGCCTCGCAAGCATAAAATGGGCATCGGTCTGCCGCACGATAACTGCATCGACCTCTTCACGCAGGACATCGCTCTGGAGGCGATCATCGACGACCAGAAGCAGGTCACTGGCTTCAACCTCGTCGCGGGTGGCGGTCTCGGCAGCACGCATGGTAAGGCGGAAACCTTCCCCCGCATGGGTGACCGCATCGGTTTCCTTCCCCCGGATCGGGCAATGGCAGTCCTCGAGGCGGCAACTGCCCTGTATCGCGACTATGGCGACCGAACCAATCGCCGGCACGCGCGCCTCAAGTACGTGCTGGAGGATCGCGGCGTGGAATGGTTCCGCGATGAACTCGGTACTCGGCTCGGTGCCCGGCTCGCCCCTCCTGTCGATGCTGGAGAGTACGGCGTGAGCGATCATCTTGGATGGGAGCGCCAGAAGGATGGCCGTTGGCTGGTCGGAGTTTGGGTCGAGAACGGTCGCGTCAAAGATGTCTCCGGCTACGAGCTCAAGGCAGCCCTGCGGCGAATCGTCGAGGAGGTGGCGCCGGAACTGCGCCTTACTGCCCACCACAACATCGTCCTTGCAAACATTGACGAGTCGGCCAAGCCCAAGGTCGAATCACTGCTTGCTGAGTACGGTCTCTCCACCGGGAACGGGACCCTCAGCGCCTTGCGCCGGTACGCGATGGCGTGTCCGGCATTGCCGACTTGTGGACTTGCCGTGGCGGAGAGCGAGCGCTACCTCCCGGACGTTATCACAGAACTTGAGAGTCGCGGCTACGGTCAGGACCGTGTGTGGATCCGCATGAGTGGTTGTCCGAACGCCTGCTCTCGTCCACCAACCGCCGAGATCGGCCTGGTTGGACGCAGCCTCGGCCTGTACAACGTTTATGTGGGCGGCAGCTTTGAGGGCACCCGGCTCGCCCGGCTTTACCGCCCGGATGTGCGATCGGCGGATCTCGTCGATGTACTGGCCGATGCCCTGGACCAGTGGCGGGCAGGTCGCATCCGGGGCGAGGCTTTCGGCGACTGGGCCGCTCGCGTGCTCGTGCCAGAAGAAGCTGCCATTCCGTCCTCTGCGGACGAAGCCGCTCCGGTAAGCGTCTGATGGCGCGGACGGAAGCGGACCGCCATTACGAGTACTACCCCGCATTTCTGGACCTCGTTCGCAAGAGGGTCGTCGTAATCGGTGGGGGCACGATCGCCACGCAGAAGGTTCGTGGGCTTCTTCCATCCGGTGCGGAGCCGATCGTCGTTATCGCGCCCACGGCGCATGCATTTATCAGAGATCAGGCACAGGATGGGAACATCACCTGGGAGGGGCGGACGTATGCCAGTGGCGATCTGAAGGGCGCCGATCTGGCGTTCGCCGCGACAAATGATCGGTCGCTCAACGCGCAGGTAGCGCGCGAGGCTCGGGAACGTGCCGTGCCAGTGCTCGCAGTTGACGATATTCCGTATTGTGACTTTATTGCTCCCGCCGTGGTAAAGCGCGGCCGCCTGACCGTAGCTATCTCCACCTCCGGTCGTAGCCCTGCCCTGGCTTCGCACACCCGACGCAAGCTAGAGCGCGTGATCACCCCGCAGTGGGGCGAATTGCTCGAGGTCGCGGCTTCGGTCCGGGACCGGCTCGGCCCCCACAAAGCGCAGGTCCATCCCGAAGCTTGGCAAGTCGCGCTGGACCACGAAGTAAAGCGCCTCATCTGGGCGGGCGACCACGCGGGTGCAGAGGAACTGCTATGGCAACGCATCGCTCCGGAGGCGGCGAGATGATCCGAAAGCTACTTCATCCGGCGGGGCTGATATCCCTCGTCGGCGCAGGACCGGGCGATCCAGAGCTGCTAACGCTTAAGGCGTTGAAACGGCTGAAGCAAGCCGACGCGGTTGTATATGATCGACTCGTTGCCAAGGAACTTCTGGATCACGCGCCTTCCTGTGCGCTTCGGTACGATGTCGGCAAGATACCCGGGCATCACCGTTCCGGGCGTCAGTCGGAGATCAACGAGTTGCTGATCCGGCTTGGACAATCGGGCATGCGTGTCGTCCGGCTGAAGGGGGGAGACCCGTTCGTATTCGGTCGAGGTGGAGAGGAGGCACTAGCGCTGACGGAAGCCGGAGTGCCTTGGGAGATCGTGCCCGGCATTTCCTCCGCGTTCGCGGCGCCCGCAGCGGCGGGCATCCCCGTCACCCATCGCGGGTTCAGCGGGTCAGTCACCGTCGCGACTGGCCATCCCCAGTCCGGTGCGCACGCGGACGCTGGCCACGACTGGACCGCGCTCGCACGGACCCGCGGCACACTGGTGTTTCTGATGGCCGTGGAAAACCTCGAATTCATCGTTCAGCGTTTGCTCGAAGAAGGGCGCGACCACGGAGAACCCGCCGCACTGGTACGATGGGGCACGACGACGCAGCAGACGGTCCTGACGAGTACGCTGGGTGAGATAGTCACACGCGCCAGAGTTCTACGGTTGCTGCCACCCGCCGTACTCGTCATAGGTCCGACGGTCGCGCTGGCTCACGATCTGACACCGTCGGGCAGTGGTCCTGCATACCTGGTGGAGGATTCGGCGGACATATCAGGTCTAGCTGCGGTTGGAAGTGCTTAAGAACACCCGATTTGTCTATGCCTTTCCCACGCGACAGTACATGACCTTTCCCGAAACCATGCCGTCCACTTGTGCGTTCATGTAGCACGAGTCGCGATACCACTCATACAGAGGAGATCGCTGAGATGCATAGACGTACAACAGCGACGATATTGGCCCTCGTTGCGACGTTACTGACCGCGGCATGCGGGGCTGCCGGTAGTGCAGGCGCAGGTCAGGGGTCCGGCCAGATACCGATTACACCTGGGCAAGAACCCACGCAAATGGCTGCCATCGAAACGCCCATCATGGCGGTTACGGTCCCACCAACTGAAGGCATCGCCCCACAGCCAAGTGCGACCCAAACAGGAGACTCGGAAATGAGCGACCCCCAACAGGAGCGGGCCATCACGGCAGCCCGCCGCCAACTCGCCCAGACAGTAACTAATGTGGATGATGCGGTGATCGTCTCCGTCACGGCCCAGGAGTGGCCGGACAGCGCACTCGGGTGTCCGCAGCCCGGGATGATGTATCAGCAGGTGATCACTCCCGGCTACCTTGTCGTTCTGAAGACCGCAGGAAAGCTGCACCATGTCCATACAGATTCTTCCGGGCGTGCGGTCGTCTGTGAGCGCGCCGCCGACTTACCGCGAGCCGCAAAGCCAGCACCGTTACTGACCGTGACGCGGTCGGGCGGCCTGGCAGGACACACCTCAACGCTCGTGGTCCGGCGGGACGGCAGCACGGAACTGCGCGACAAAGGCGCTGGACCGAGGGGTACGACACCCGGAAAGTTGCTTCCGACTCAGCTGGGCCAGCTGAAGGAAGCACTAGGAAGCCGCGAGTGGAAGACCGTGTCCATCAAGGATGAGCAGTCGCATGCCGACGGATACCAATACGAGATCCGCGGCGGCGGAGTCGAAGTTACAACGCACGATGGTGTGGAGAACCCTCAGATCGTCGATGTCATACTCATGCAGATCAGCAGCCACTGGTCTAACTCGACACGATCACGCTGAGGCGGTGGCATCTCTCGGAAGGCGGCTTGCGGTGAATGACAAGAGTTGACTATGGCGCCCCTAGGATGCCAGTTCGCCCGCTGCTACGCTTTCACCTCTTGGACATCCACCTCAATCTCATGGTACCCCGTTGCTCCACTCGGGCTGGGTGGTGCCTGCTCCTTGCTCTGGAGCGCACCAGTGCCATCTGTCGCACGGACGCTCAGGCGGACTGTCCCGCCTCTCTTTGGCGTCCAGCTTGCCTGCCAGAAGCGCCAGCAATCCTCACTGATCTGCGGCAACAGTTCCGCCTGCCGCCACGTTCTCCCGTCGTCGGTGTACTCCACGACTTCTATGCCTCGATGGCCAGCGAATGCGAGGCCGTCGATCATTACCGCTGTACCGACACGCAGAGCACTGTCTGCCGATGGAACTCGAATCTGTGACATGATCTGATAGGTCGCTCGGTCGTCCCAACCCTGCCGCTGCCAGTACCCCTTGAAATCTTCGGCAACGGCCTCGATACTTGTGATCCACTTCGCGTTCTTCATCCCGTAGATATCTGGTACAAGCAGGCGTAACGGCGCGCCGTGCTTGTAGGTCAATGGCTCCCCGTTCATCTCGTACGCGAGCAGTGTCCCAGGCTCCATCGCCTTTGCCAGCGGTACGGAGTCTGTGTAGCCATCCTCACTCGTTGTCTTTATGTCGATAACGCCCTGATCTACTTTTGCTCGTTCCAGCAACGCGGCCAAAGGAACGCCCACCCACTCGCCGTTCCCGATCAGATTGCCACCAACGGGATTGGAGATGCACTGCAATGTATGCGCCTTGGCTTGTGACGGTAGGGCGCGAATCTCATCGAGCGTTAATTCGAACGGCTTCTCGACGAGACCGCCGACGCGTAGCGTCCACGACGCGGCGTCGACACGAGGATCGACGAGGTTCTTGGAGACGTTATAAAAGGTACCGACTGGGGTGAACGCCGCAGGCATACCCTCGGTTAGCGACACGCTGGTGATCGAAACGGTGTCCAACAGGCGACCGACGATCGGAGCACCAACCGCCAGCAAGAGCGCCCCTCGCCCCACAACCAGACCTCGGCGCAGCAAGCGGCGGCGGCTGGGATTCCGCACGATGTGATTGCTGCCAGCGTCGGAAAGCAGGAGGTAAGTCGTGAGGAGCGTGCCGAACACCGAGAACGAGACTGCGTACACCAGCATCGTTCGTGCACCGCCCGAAGTCGAGTCGGTACCGAAAAGACCCTGCCCGAAGACTGGCAGGTAGACAGTACCTACGATCAGGAGTAGAAATGCCACTACCGCTGCGGCAAGCAAAACGGGACGAACCTGCGTTCTCTGCAACAGCCACTCAAAACCTGTACCGAGCAGCCCACCGAGCGCGAATGTAATGATCAGCGCGACAACATACAGCAGCGGCTTCGCATAGCCACCGAATGTGTCCAGGCCAGCCGCAAAGGAGTCTATGGGCAGACGAGGAACCAGCCATTCTGCGGCAAGCTCGATCGGTGTTGGTACGCCGAGCCACAGGCGTCCCGCGACCATAGTGAGTAGCATCCCGGCGGCACTCGCGACGCCCCTTCGAAGTCCAGCGCTGCGAGACCGGGGAGAGTCTCGTATCCCTTCGATCTCTCGCA
>JADDPA010000074.1 GCA_016782125.1 Thermobaculum sp. | reverse complement strand
ACGGGGCGTTGGGGTCCTTGTCGGGCGAGGCGTGGGCGTGCTCGTTGGGCGCGGCGTTGGTGTGTTCGTCGGACGTAGAGTAGGCGGGCGAGGTGTGGGCGTGCTGGTAGGGCGGGGCATTGGTGTGTTCGTCGGGATGGGCGTGGGTGTCCACGTGGGAACGGGGGTCAGCGTACTCGTCGGAATAGGCGTGGGAGTGCTCGTGGGAACGGGCGTCGCCGTCGGTACCACTCGCGGGGTAGTTGCCCTGGTATACGCATACGGGGACGCCTGCCCAGCCGCATCGAACGCCCGCAGTCGATAGTAGTACGTCGCACCGTCAGCGAGCCCGATGTCAGTATAGGTGCTCTCCGCACCACTAAGTCGCGCGATCGCCCGCCAGACCTTGCGATCGCCAGACAGCTCAAGGACATACGCCCTGGCCTGCGGGACCCTCCCCCAGTCCAGCCGTACCACCGTGCCGGTGAACGCCCTCGCCGTGAAGCGCGCGGGCCGGACAAGGCGGCGGATCACCGTCGGCGAGACGGTCGGCTTTGGCGCCGTGGCGGAGGGTCTCGCAACCGTTGCCGAGGGAAGCGGGGAGGTCATCGCAGTCGGGGCCGTGGTCGCCATCGGGGGAGCGGCGGTTGGACTTGGGGCGGGCGTAGCGATAATTGTCGGCATACCGGTGGCGGCAGGCACCTCGCCAATATCCGGCGTGCTCGTCGCAAGACCGGGGATGCTCCCATTCAGCCCCTGCAAACTATTACCGAGTAGCAGACAGCCCGCGAGGAAACCCGTGAGAAGCACTGGCACAAGCCATAACAGCCCTCGGCGTCCGCGGCGCTCCGTACGCCCATATTGGGCCGTACGGCTGGGGCCAGCGACGGTTACTGCCTGGGATGCACCGCGGTCCCGCGCGGGAGGCATCCGCACCACGGGTATCGAGACCGTCGGATCGCCGGCCACTGCCGCCGCGACCGGCGGAAACTTGTTCGCTAAGGCGGGGGTTTGACCCGCGTGGGCCACGGAGTTGAGGGCGTGGAGCATCTCGTCGGCGGTGGCGTACCGCTCCTGCGGGTCCTTGGCCATCGCCCGCGACACCACCGCCGCCAGCCCCGCGCCTACCCCAGGCGCCACCTCCCCGAGCGGCCGCGCCTCGTCGTACACATGCGCGTACGCCACCCGCATCGGGTTCTCCCCCTCGAACGGCAACCGCCCCGAGAGCATCTCGTACAGCATCACCCCGACCGCGTACAGGTCCGTCCGCGGGCTCACCGCGTCCCCCCGCGCCTGCTCCGGCGCCAGGTAGTGCGGCGTCCCGAACGCGATCCCCGCCTCCGTCATCCCCGCGTCGCCCATCGCCTTGGCGATCCCGAAGTCGGCGATCTTCGGCACCCCGTCCGGGCCCACCAGCACGTTCTGCGGCTTCATGTCCCGGTGCACCAGACCCGCATCGTGCGCCGCTCCCAGCCCAGACAGGATCGGCCCCAGCAGACCCACCGCCCGCGACGCATCGAACGGCGCCTCCGCGACTATCGCCTCCTTGAGATTGCGCCCGGGCACGTACTCCATCGCGATGAAGTACCGCCCCTCCGACGAGTCGTAGTCGTACACGTCCACGATGTTCGGGTGCGACAGCCGCGCCGCCGCACGCGCCTCGTTCTCGAACCGCGCCGTGAACGACGGGTCGTCCGCGTACGTCTCCCGCAGCAGCTTGATCGCCACCACGCGGCCCAGCCGCGTGTCCATCGCCCGGTATACCTCCGCCGCCCCTCCCTGACCCACCCGCTCGAGGAGGTAGTACCGGCCGGTTATTACCTTAGACGCCACAGGCTACCCGGCTACTTTTCGCGATGATCGACTCCATGCAGTGAATGCAACCCTTTACGAGGACTACGCCGTTACGTATCTGACCGCAGCTAGCCTTCTGCTAGATAATATTACGTGATTTGGCGCGCCTAAGTTCCTTTGTCTCGTTCTTGCAACATAGCGAAGGTCCTGAGACCGACTTGGGTATCACGAGAGTCCTAGCTCATCGAGGCGGTCGTCGTCAATGCCAAAGTAGTGCGCGAGTTCGTGCAGCACGGTTTCCCTGACTTCTCGACGGATGCATTCGTCATCACCGTCGCACTCGCGCTCGATAGGGCCCTGGTAGATCGTGATGATGTCGGGCACGTCACCGCTGAGGCTCGCGCCGCGCTCTGTGAGAGGAACACCCGTGTAGAGGCCGAAGAGGGTATCGTCCGGTCCGAGTCCCAGCCCCTCCAGATCGCGCTGGGAGGGCTCGGGCTGGACCTCGATCTCCAGGTTCCAGAGGCGCTCGGCGAAGGGCTGGGGCAACGAGTCGACCGACTCCTGGACGAGACCAAGGAAAGTTGTGGTGTCCACTGCCAGGACTTCCTTCTATGCGGGCGGGTATTGCAAGCGACTACCCAGTTATAGCACCCGACGTGCCCAGCGCAGACGACGTTGTACCCGCAGCACGGGTTCGGGTATATTTGCCGGGTGAGCAGCACATCACAGACAGGCGCCGCGCTGATCCCGCGCGTCGGCGCGCACGTCGGTTCGTCTGGCGGGATCAGCAAGGCAATTGACCGCGCGCGGGAGATAGGGGCGAACTGCCTGCAGATCTTCGCGAGCGCGCCCCAGCAGTGGCGTTCGCCCGCGCACCCCGATGCTGAGGTCGAGGCTTTCCGCGCCGGAATGCGGGAGCACGATCTGGCACCGGTCTTCTTGCACGCCGTGTACCTGCTGAACCCAGCCAGCCCCGATCCGGATCTGCGGGAGAAAAGTGTGCGCTCGATGCGCGAGTACCTCTCGTGGGGAGAGCGGCTCGGTGCGAGCGGTGTGGTCGTGCATCTGGGATCGTCGAACAATACAACGCCTGAGGAAGCTGCGGAGAACCTGTGCCGCAGCCTCGACGGCGCGCTTCAGGAACCATCGAGTGTGCCTTTGCTGCTCGAAACCAGCGCAGGCACCCGGAACAGTATGGGATCATCCTTTGCCGCGATCGGATCCATCCTGAAGCAGCTCGACGCCGGGGATCGTACGGGGGTATGTGTGGACATCGCGCACATCTGGGCTGCCGGGTACGACATCGCAACGCCCGAAGGTCTCCAGCGCACTCTGGACGAGTTCGAGTCGGAGATCGGGCTTGAGAAACTGGTGCTGATGCATGCAAACGACTCGAAGGTCCCACTCGGTGCAGCGCGCGACCGGCACGAGAACATCGGGGAGGGTTACATCGGGATGGAGGGCTGGTCGGTGCTGCTTTCGGAACCCGCGCTCCGTGCCAAGCCGTGGGTGATGGAGACCCCGGGCCCGGCCAAGAAGGGTCCAGACACGGCGCAGGTAGATCTACTGCGGCGGATCTGGTCCGGCGCTATCCCGGCGCTGGCCTCATGAGATCGGCGTTTCGGGTGTTCGGTCGGGCGATCGGTGACACGTGGTACCAATTGATCGGGTACACGGCGTGCAATATCGTTGTTGTGCTGGGCTCGCTGCTCGTGATTCCCGCGCCGCCACTCCTGGTGGGGCTCTTCCAGGTCTCTACGGAGTCCGCGCGCTACAACGAGCGTCCCGAGGTGTCCGCGCTGCTGCGCGCGGCGCGTGAACGGTTCCTCGATGCTTGGAAACTGGCGACTATCACGCTGCTGGGGATCTTTTTGCTGAGTGTGAGCGTGTACTT
Source organism: Thermobaculum sp. (assembly GCA_016782125.1). Classification (GTDB taxonomy): domain Bacteria; phylum Chloroflexota; class Chloroflexia; order Thermobaculales; family Thermobaculaceae; genus JACDAU01. Next base: position 9,478 of record JADDPA010000074.1, on the reverse strand, counting down.
CTACGCTGCATTAGGCACAACGTGGGCACTACCGCTTGTCGCCCTCACGTTCACGTTGAGTTGGGCGTGGCTCGGCGTGATCTTCTACTCGAGCGCGTTGCTGGTGCGCTCGGAGCGCGGTGTTGGGATAGCGATCCGCAATAGTTTGGTCGTGTTCTCGCGCTATCCCGTGTTCTCAACCACTCTCCTGATCCTCTGTTTCTTCGTGTTCCTGCTGAGCATCTTCGTCGCCCCGCTGTTCGTGCTGATCACCATTTCCTTCTATGCCGTGCTCTCGACGCGCGCGACGACGTGGGCCCTGCGCAAGGAGGGGTTGCTGCCTCCGGAGACCGCGCCGCAGGAGCAGCCGGTGGAGTTCTAGTTTGACCCGATGCATGCGCGTGTGTTAGGCTCGGCGGCAAGGGTGAGGGCAGATCAAAGGTAAGGGGGCATCATGGGGAAGTTGATCAGGTTTCTGGGCGGCGCTGCCGTTGGCGCGGCGATCGGGACCACCGCCGCCATGTTCCTTGCCCCTCAGTCAGGCAAGGATCTCCAGGGCAGACTGATGGCGCGTCGCGAGGCGGCGATGGCGGCAGGGCGAGCGGAGGCCGCTGCCCGTGAACGAGCATTGCGGGCGGAGCTGTCCGCTCGAATGGAGGCCCAGGCCATCAAGCGTCACGCGCTCAAGGACTAACACCGCTACGGCGGAGGGGTGCCACGCATCTCGTAGGGTTCGGTTCTGAGTTCCCTACCAGTCAAAGCGCAGCCCAACCGTGAGGAAGGGCTCCCGTGCGGGCCCTTGCTGACGCACCGGTCTGCATTTCTCCTTGACCCAGTGCATCGCCCAGGGTAATATATGAACGAGCGCTCATATATTACCCGGAGGCTACGGTGGCGATTCCGAATTCCCTTCCCATAAATGGTAGCGCCACCACAGGGACGCTCGCCCTGACCGGCACAGTTGCTGGTCTCAGCGATGACATCGCACTGCAGTTGTCCGAGATCTTCGGCGTGCTCGCAGATTCCACGCGCCTGAAGATCATCGCGACCCTGATGTCGGGCGAGGTGTGCGTCTGCGAGATCGCGAAGCGTCTCTCCCTACAACAGAGCACCGTCTCGCACCAGTTGCGGCTCCTCCGGGAACTGCGGCTGGTGACCAATCGGAAGCAGGGACGTACGGTGTACTATCAACTCTGCGACGACCACGTGGCAGCGCTGCTGCGCCAAGCGCTTGACCATGTGCGCGAGACCAGCGAATCTCCCGTGCTCGTCCCCACTGTGACAATGGACGTGGGCCTGCGAGTGACAACATGACCGAACGCGACAGGCACCCGAGCGGTGCGTCCGCCGACAACCGGGCGGAATCGAGCAACGGTGCACCGCTCGTCTTTGATCTCAGTGGAATGGACTGCGCGGATTGTGCCCGTGGCATCGAGCGCACCGTTCGCGAGATCCCGGGCGTGGCGTCGTCCACGGTCAGCTTCGGCACGGCCAAACTGCGGGTGGTTGCCGGCGACGATACCGACGCCGCCACACTGAGCGTTGACGTTGTGCGGGCGGTCGGGGAGGCGGGCTACGGTGCGCGCATCCCGACTGCGCGAAACGCCGCGATGCCCGTGCCGCCGTGGTGGCAGGCATGGCTGGGGAACGCGCGGCTCCGGGCCGCCGCCGCAGCAGGCGTACTCATCGTGCTGGCTTGGCTGCTCGGTCGTCTGCCGGCGGTCGCGAACATACCATCGCTCTTGAGCTTGTTGGGGCATCAAACTGAGGAGATCTCACTCTTGCCGCTGCTGGGCTACGCGGCCGCCGTGTTGATCGGCGGGGCACAGATCGCCCGCAGCGGGTTTCGAACGCTAGTTCGCTCTCACACCCTAGATATCAACCTGTTGATGACCGTAGCTGTCCTTGGCGCAATCGCCATCAACGAGTGGGCGGAGGCCGCGGCGGTAGTGTTTCTCTTCGGTCTCGGGGAGGGACTCGAGGGGCTGACGGTAGATCGCGCCCGCAACTCAATTCGTAGCCTGCTGCACCTGACCCCGCTGGAGGCGGTGCGGAAAGGGCACAGCGGACCGGAGCAGGCCGCGGTGGAGGATCTCGAACCGCACGACATCGTGATCGTGCGCCCTGGAGAGCGCATCCCGGCGGATGGCCTGGTGGTGACGGGCGCATCCTCGGTAGATCAGGCCGCGATCACGGGCGAGAGTATGCCGGTGACGAAGGTGGTAGGGAGCGACGTGTACGCGGGCACGATCAACGGCCGCGGGTACCTGGAGGTCGAGGTGCGCCACCGCGCCGAAGATGCAACGCTCGCGCGTATTGGCCGCCTTATCGAGGAGGCACAAGAGCAGCGGGCGCCGACGGAGCGGTTTGTGGACCGATTCTCCCGGTACTACACGCCCGCTGTGTTCGCTGCGGCCGTACTCGTCGCGCTCGTGCCACCGCTGACCGGTCAGCCACTGTTGCCTTGGCTGTACCGCGCGCTGGTCCTGCTCGTGGTGAGTTGCCCATGCGCGCTCGTGATCTCTACACCGGTCGCGATCGTCGCGGCCTTGGGCCGAGCCTCGGCCTGCGGCGTGCTGATCAAGGGTGGCGAGCACCTGGAGCAGGCCGGGGGTATACGGGCCGTCGCCTTTGACAAGACAGGGACACTCACCGTCGGACGGCCCGAGGTGGTCGCGGTGCGCACGGTCGGGGGATATGAGCCGGAGGAGCTCATCGCGCTCGCAGCGGTAATCGAGGAGCGTTCGGAGCATCCCCTCGGCGCCGCTGTGCTCCATCGCAGGGAGCATGAGATGGCGGTGGGCGCGTGCGATGTGCACGGGGATCACGCGCACGATCACGACGCGGAGCACATCCACCTCTACCCGCATGACGAGAGCGAGGCCGAGCTGGCCGCGCGCGAGGTGTCGGACTTCGAAGCGATCACCGGGCGTGGCGCTCGCGCGAGCCTGGACGGCCGAACCTGCTACGTCGGCAGCCTACGCCTCTTCGACGAGATGGGCGTGAACACCAGTGAGCTCCGCGGCACGGTGGAACAATGGCAGGACGAGGGGCGGACCGCGCTCCTCGTCGGCGGTGATACCGAGGTATACGGCGCGATCGCGGTCGCCGACCGACTGCGGCCCCATGCGCGTGAGGCCCTTCAGCGGCTCCGGCAGGCAGGGGTGCGCTGCATCACGATGCTCACGGGCGACAACGAGCGGACCGCGCGCTCCGTGGCGAGAGAGCTGGGCGTGGATGAATACCGTGCCGGGCTACTGCCGGAGCAGAAGGTCGGGGCAGTGCGAGAACTGCTGGCGGCGCGCGGCAGGGTCGCGATGGTGGGCGATGGCATAAACGACGCGCCCGCGCTGGCAACCGCGACGGTTGGCGTCGCGATGGGGGCGGCAGGCAGCGACACGGCGATCGAGACGGCGGACATCGCGCTGATGGGTGATGATCTGGGGCGGCTGGCATTCGTGATCGGGTTATCCCGTCGGGCGCTGCGCATCATCCGTGCGAACATCGCGTTCGCGCTGGCGGTCAAGGCGCTGGTCATTGGGCTCACCTTTCTCGGTCTCACGAGTCTGTGGCTCGCGATCCTCGCGGACACCGGCGCGACCCTGCTCGTCGTGGCGAACAGCATGCGCCTCTTGCGCTACCAGCCGTGGGACGGGTCGGATGGTCCTGTCACCACAGGCGTCGCCGCCGCGAAATCGGAGGCTGGTACCGCTGCCGTGTAGCGAGTGGTTCTCCGTTCAACGCACACAGGGTCTGTTATTCTGTACGCAGCAGATCTAAGGCATAACGGTACGCATCGTGTAGCAGGGAGAGCCGGATGACCAGGCAAGGGTGGACAGCGAACTCGCCGCTGGAGAGCGAGCGATTTGCGTGGCTTGATACGATCTCAGTGCCAGTGCAGAAGAGTTGGCATGCCCTGTTCGGTGCGAACAAAGGGACAATGTACGCCAAGAACGTGCTGAACGGCGTGCCGTGGCGGCATCGCGTGCATCCCGCGATCATTATCTGGCCGCTCGGGGCGTGGACAACCGCCGCGCTGCTCGACACCTTGGACGGCGTCACGTCGCGCAACGGCACCAGCCAGTACCGGGCGAGTGCTGACGCCTCGGTCGCGTTCGGTCTGGTCGGCGCGGTGCCCACGGCCCTCGCAGGCTGGGCCGACTGGGTGGATCAGTACGGACACCAGCGTCGCGTCGGCATGGCGCATGCCCTGACGAACATCACCGCAATCGCCCTGTACGCCGCGTCGATGGGGCTGCGCATGCCTGGCATGGAGCGACGCCGGACAGCCCGCGTGCTTGCTGGCCTGGGGTATGCCATCGTCGGGGCAGGCGGCGTGCTCGGGGGCGAGTTGGTGTACAACCTGGGCGTGAACATCCCGCACGTGCTCTACCCGAAGGCGCCGGTCAAGTGGACGGACGTGCTGGCAAGCGAGGAACTGCCCGTTGGCGAGCCGGTAGTGGTTGACGTCGAGCGCGTACCTGTTATGCTGCTGCGCCACGAGGGGAACATCTACGCCGCGGAGTCGTGGTGCCCGCACGCCGGTGGTCCACTGAATGAGGGCAAGTTTGAGGGTTGCATCGTCGAGTGCCCATGGCACCAGTCGCGCTTCGACCTCCGCGACGGTCACCCCTTACAGGGCCCGGCCGCCACACTCCTGCGCATGTTCGAAGCACGTGAGGAGAGTGGGCGCATCTCCGTGAAGCCGAGCTACGAGGCGGAGGAATGGCCCCCCGCCCCAGCGCCACCGGCGGAACGTCCCGCGCTCGCACCGCAGTAGGCGAGAGACGAGCAGTGAGTCCAGAGCAACGAGAACTGCTAAACGATAACGATCCGGGACAAGCCTCGAAGGTATGATCGCCTGAACGCCCGGCAGTTCCCCGTGGTTAGGCCGGGCTCAGAACTCGTTGCTCATCACTCAGTACTTGACTACACCGCGCTGCTACGACGCCGGGAGAGCAGGCAGAAGGGGTGCAACCGCGCGGAGGAGAGCGACGAGAAGGGGCACGATCACCAGTGCGGGGAGGAAGTTGGCGACGGCTATGTGCTTGATCTGCAGCAGGCTGCTTAGGCCGATGGCCATGATGAGCACGCCGCCCACGGCGGTCTGCTCGCGGATGATATCGGCGTCCAGCAGATTCGCGAGAGGCCCCGCACCGAGCGACAGCCCACCCTGAAGAATGAGGATCGTGAGGACTGAGAGCAGCACGCCCCACCCGAACGAGGCGCCGAACGCGAACGACGCGAACATGTCGAGCATGCTCTTGAGCGCGAGGGGGCGGTAGTTCCCGGAGAGCCCGTTCTCCAGGCTGCCCGTGATTGTAAGTGGGCCCACGCAGAACACGAGCGATGAGGCAACGAACGCCTCACTGAACCGGCTATCGCCGCTGGCCAGCTTACGCTGCGCCCAGGCGCCGAAGCGGTCGATCTGGGACTCGATACGCAGTGCCTCCCCGACGAGTCCTCCGAGCAGCAAGCCACCGAGGATCAGCAGTACGTTGCGGGTGGTGAGCGCCATCTGGATGCCAACCACGAGGGTGATGAGACCCAGTCCATCGAAGACCGTCCGCTGCACCCGCTCCGGCAGCCGGTCGCCGAGGAGCTTGCCAAGCGTGCCGCCGACCAGGACGGTGAGCGCATTGAGGATGGTACCGCTTATCATGGACAGGATCAACGCGCACCAGTATAACAAAGGGGCGCCGGGCTGCCCCGCGAGAGGAGGCCGCGATTGCCTGATGACCTGACCGTGCTCGGGGTGTGGGCGCATCCGGACGACGAGAGCTACGGGCCGGCGGGCACGTTCCGCAAACTGGCCGACGAGGGCGTGCGAACCGCCGTGCTGGTTGCCACCCGCGGGCAGCTGGGCGGCATTGCCGATCCGTCGATCGCGACACCAGCCTCGCTCCCCGAAGTGCGAGAGGCGGAACTGAGAGACGCCGTCGCAATTCTCGGGATTGGCGACGTGGCGGTTCTGGATTACCAGGACGGACAACTGATGACTACGGATGTGTTGGAACTTCGCGGGGAGGTTGTCCGCGTCATCCGGAGCATTCGGCCGGACGTCGTCGTCACGTTCGGTCCGGCGGGTGTATACGGGCACCCGGACCACGTGCAGATCAGCCGCGTCGTAACGGAGGCGTTCACCGCAGCGGGCAATGCCGAGAATTATCCCGAACACAGGGGGCAAGGTCTCGCGCCGTACAGTCCCAGCAAGCTCTACTACCTGGCCGTGCCTGAGCACGTCGCCGGGCGCATTTCTGAGAGCGGGATCATCCCAAATCACGACTCTGCATCACCACCACGGTGGATGTCCGCCCGTACGTGGAGACAAAGCTACGGGCCGTTCGCGCTCATCGCAGCCAGACAGACTTTCCTGGGGAGTTGGAGGAGAACGCCGCTGATCTGCTCTCGACGGAGTACTTCAAGCGGGTCCTGCCTCAGCCGGATCCGGAGGAGCAGATGGAGCACGACCTCCTCACGGGTCTGCGATAGCAGGATGTGCCCCGGTGAAGGTGCGTCGATGTTCTCGTTGGGTACCGTGGTGGCGTTTGTCTAGCCGCCCGCGTCGCGAAGCGCGGCCTCGAGGCGTTGCTGACGGAGGGCAATGGTTATGTCGCCGCGGGTGCGCTCAAGGATGCCGCGGGCGTTGTCTGTCGTGCGCCGTAAGCCGCCAGTCAGTGCGTCGGGGTAATCGACGGTGACAAGGATGTTGTAGATCTCCTCCATCGCCTCCAGCAGGTATTCCGCTTCTTGCGCCTCGCCGTGGCGGATGATGTCGAGCGCCCGCCGACGCAGCTCGCCCACCGCTTCCCCGAGCCCGTTCAGGTAAGGGGCGACGTCCACGCCCAATGACCCGAAGTCTGGTACGGCCTCGTGCTGCACGAGCGCAAGCGTGATCTGCGCCTCGGCGTATTCCTTGAGGGCATCCTGCAAGTAGCCCGCCCAGAAGATGTCCGGGAAGTCCCGGAGGGCATCGCGCAGGCCGTCGAGCGTCGCGGACACGTCGAGTAAAGCGGCGCCCGCTTCTTCGAACGCGCCGCGATGCGTGGAACGGATGGCGTTGGCGCATTGCCGGGTCACGGTGCGTGAAGCGGCGAGTGCCCGCTCCCGTGCGGTGTTCTTCGTCTCCAGGCGCGAACGCGCTGCGGCCGCCACGGCGTCGAGTTGTATCCAGTCAGGTCGCTCCACCGGTGACCTCCTCAGTCGCGAAGCTTGAAGCCGATGAGCCGGCCCAATCGGTCGAGCAGGCCGAACCGTGGCTCAATCTCCGGCGCGGCCATCAGGAGCAGCACGCCATCGACCCTGCCGTACTCCCTGTTGCAGCGCAGGCACGCCACGGCGCGCGGGCGGCTTTCCAGATCCCCTTCGCACACCGGACACTCCAGCAGGGGCAGAAATTGCTCCTCCTCAGCGGGAACCCCCTTGAGCGGGTCGGGACCAAAGGCGCGTCGCAGTTCACTGCATAGGTCGTCGGCTGAGAACCGTCCTGACAGAAGGGTCATCCTCCCGACGCACACAACCGGCAGGACATACCGGTACCGTTCGCGCAGCGCGGGATCATCGTCTGCATCGAGCTCCCGCAGCTGGAACTGCAACTCTCCGCGCAAGGAAAGCAGCTCATCGCGGGCGCTGTCGCAGAGTGGGCAGTTGTGCTCCCGCACCAGGGTGACCTCGCGCGTCGCTGCTTGGGCGTCAATCATCGAGCGATTATAGCACCGGGCTGCCGACCGGAAACGAACTGGAACCTTCGAACGCCGCCGCGAGTACCTTTCCGGGCACTTACCGGTGGATCCGGCGGTGCCCAAAAGAACACAGACGGCCACGATACTGCCCCGTTTGCAGCGCTCGACGCATTTCAACATCCGCTACCGTGTCGGAGCTTCGCGTACAAACAGAGTGGGATCTCCGCTCAGGACTAGGTCATTCGCTGGCCTAGTCCCGCTGCACGGAATAAGGGGGACGAGCTGTATATATCCTTCCGACCGTCGCAGCAGGCCCGTCAAGGATTCGCCGCAGGCTTGCCGATCAGCGTCCAAAACATATCGGACACATACGTGTCGTGGCATTGGCAAGACGGGTGGCTGTCTTCACCCGGCCAGGCTTTCGCAGATGCCCCAGAGCCGCTCCTCGGCCTCCTCATTCCGGAACTCACAGGGGATCTCCGTGCGCTGCTCGAAGAACTTCCCGCTCACTCCTTCCACCGCAGCGCTGCTCGCGAGCCACACCGCGGTGTCCGCGCCCTCCGGAACCGTGCGTGCCCCCATCTTCTCAAGTGCCAGGCGGGCTTCCGTCGGCAGATCCCGATACAGTTCCGTCATGACCAGCCCGGGTGCCATGGCATTCGCAGTGACGCCAGTCTCTCCGAGGCGCCGCGCAAGTGCCCAGGTGAGCAGTCGATCGCAGCCTTTCGACTGGCGTACGCCTGCATGCCATCGTACGGTCGCTGCTCGAACTGGAGATCGTCGAAGTCGGGTTCGCTGGCATAGCTGGATGCCACGTTGACGATACGTGCCGCCGTCTCTGCCTTGAGCACATCGAGTAACTCGAGCGTTAAGAGAAAATAGCCCAGGACGTTCGTGGCGAAGGTGAGTTCGATGCCATCGACACTGGTCTCCCGGCCAGACCGGATGATACCGGCGTTGATGATAAGCACATCCAGACCTGAGAACCGGTCCCGATACTCGCGCACGAACAGTCGGATGGAATCCCGACTGGACACATCAATCGGAATGACTGCCATGTCCGCCGCGTGGGTGGAACGGGAGATGTCCCGGGCCGTCTGCTCTCCTCTCCCCACGTCGCGGCAGGCAAGCACCAGCTCCGCACCGTGGGTTGCGAGCATCGTTGCGATCTCTCGTCCGATGCCCGATGTTGCTCCAGTAATGACGACGCGCCTGCCCTGCATGGAATCCATAGCCTTTTACCCTTCCCTTCTTCTGGTGGAGCGCTGTTGCGCGCAATCCATTGCTACTCGTGCACCGCGTTGCTGCAGCTGATATTCCGGTTGAAGAGGGCGAACAGCCCGTCGGGGTTCGCCTGCTAAACCCAGGCGTGCAGGTCGTAGTGCTCGGGCATGCCCGGCTCGTGCCCCGCCATCGGTCCATCGAGCTGCCTGCCAAAGAGGCTCGGGTGCGCCTGCCCCACGTTCGCCGCGAAGTACTCCACCGCGACCAGCCTAAGGCCGTTCCCGGACGGTGCATAGATCAGCAGCTCGGGCGCGAGCGGGTCGATTGCCAGGTCGGAGGCAAGGCTGGGATTGAGGTAGTGGTATCCCATGCCCTCCACGCACCCGTGGGGCGCAATGTAGCCGTCCGCCAGCGCCCGTGCCACGTCGTGATACTGAGCCGTCACCCGCCGCACCTGCGCCACCTGCCGCAGCGTGTCTGAGTCTGTGCCTCCCATTGCCGTAGCGGCGCCCATGGGCGAAAGCAGCAGCGCGAAGAGTGATATGACGATGAGTAGCTTCCGCATCTGTATGACCTCCTTTGCGTGTACAAGT
>JADDPA010000166.1:2832-13476 GCA_016782125.1 Thermobaculum sp. | reverse complement strand
TGGGCCAGCTTCCACCCCAGATTCACCGCATCCTGCACCCCTATGTTGAGGCCCTGTCCGCCCACCGGGTAATGCACGTGTGCGGCGTCGCCCGCCAGCAGCACCCGTCCCTCGCGGTAGGAAGCTGCCTGCCGAGCCATATCGGTGAACCGGGAGATCCAGGTGGGACTGTGGATCCCGTAATCAGTCGCGTAAACGGCGATGAGCGCATCGCTGAGATCGCGCAAGCTGGGTTCGCCGGTCCGGCCGAGTTGATGCTCGGTCACCATGATCCGCACCGGCCCTCCATCCTCCAGCCTGCTCAAGCCATGGATACCGAGAGCGTCGCGGCGGATGCCCCATTGGGGCTCCTCGGCCACCTCGACCTCGGCGATCAGGTTGCTGGTCGTCGGATCCCACCCGGGGAACTCGATGCCGGCGGCTTTCCGGATCAGACTGCGTCCGCCATCGCACCCGACGAGATAATCCGCCCGCAGCGACTGGCCGTCGGACAGCTCCACGTCGACGCCGGTGTCGTCCTGCGCGAAACCCGTCACCTCACGTCCGCGATAGATCGGCACCGCCAGCTCGCCGACCCAGCCGGCCAGTATGCGCTCGATGTGGTTCTGCCACAGCGCGAGCCCGTAGTTGTGCCGCGTGGGAAAGTCGCTGATGTCCAAAGGGATCCAGGCGAACCCCGCGACCTGGGCCACCTGCCCCTGCGCAAGGAACCTATCGGCGATTCCACGCTGGTCGAGCACCTCGATGGTGCGTGAATGCAGACCGCCCGCGAGCCAACGATGTCTTGGCTGGCGCACCGCTCGACAATGGCAACGTCGACCTTCGCCAACGCCAACTCGCCCGCCAGCATCAGCCCCGTCGGGCCTCCTCCGGCGATCACCACCGCATGCTCGGTCATAGCTGCACTCCGATCGGCATGACGCCGGTCGCGACCAGCGCATCGCATCCCTCGGCCGCCACGCAGTCCGACGGGGCGCACACCCGCACCTCCGTGCTGAGTGCCCGCAACGACACCGCGAGTCCCACCATCGGTTCGACCTCCCCGCGCGACCAATACGCCGACAACAACACAGGCATCTCGCTACTCACATTTCTGTAGGCTCTTGCCTCAGCCAGCGATTATGCGGCACGACCCGGGGCTTGCGGCAAGCCCCCCTGTGCGGTGTATATTGGAAGTGGCAAGGAGCGGGTGGGCACCTTGCCGGCTATCGTCCGCTGTGGACGGACAACCTCCTGCGCCCGCGGCATCAACGGCTCCATCCGACTCCACGCCGCCTCGCTGAATTCTGCTGAGCGCCTCACCCACCCAGACTCCCGCGATCACCAGCACCGACTTGGGAGACGCGCCCTAGCCGCGTGCCAGGTACTCCCGGACCACCGGCCAGACGAGCGCCTTGTAGTAGCGATGGCCGCCAGCCCCAACTTCCAGACAGCAGGAGTCTTCGGCCCCGAAGAGCGCGTACGCTTCCCGAAGCCGCGCATGACTGGCGCGCGTTGCGTCGATCGGGAAGATGGGGTCCTGGGCGCCATTGACGGCGAGGAAGGGGCGTGGGGCGATCAGCGCGGCAACATCGGACATCTCCGCTGCACGGAGCATACCGGGAAGGTAGTTGCAGGGGCAGTGTTTGATGGCGCCGATGGAACGCTCGAACGAACAGAAGTAACACACGGGCACACAGACCCGCACGCGCTCGTCCACAGCGGAGGCGAAAAGAGTGACGGTCCCCCCGCCGGAGTTACCGGTGAGCACCACGGCGCCGGCGTCGATGTCGTCGCGCCCCAGCGCCCAGTCGAGCAGCCGCTGCATGTCCCACACACGCTCGCCCAGCAGGGTGCGACCGACCAGAAGCGCGCGCATCGAGAGCGGCCAGCAGGAGTTATCTTCGGCTGCCTCCACGTCCTCTCGAAGGCGCAGATCCGCGAAACCACGCATGTCCGGCGCAATCACCGCGTATCCCTCGCGAACGGCCTGGAGCGCCACGTCGAGCTCCTCCGACTCTATGCGCTGGCGATCCTCTTCTGAAGCGTACAGGCCGCAGTATTCCCGGCGCGCCTGCCCGCCATGGCCGTGCGGCGTGAGCACGAGTGGCAGCTTGCCGGACGCCTCAAGCGGGAGCAGGAGAAAGAAGGACACTCGATAGCCGGGCTCCGTCTCCAGGGTCCATTCCTCCCGCACATGATCCGCCAGGCGATGCGTGGACAATCGCTCGGCGTTCATCGGCGGGGTGCCCCGGCGCTCGATGGTGTCGAGTCCGAGCATGGTACGGAGTTGCGGGCGGTAGTCGGCCTGCCAGCGGCGGGCAGCAGCGATGTCCGTGGCCTTGAATGCCCAGATGCGCGGCGCTTCCGCCGCGAGCGTCGACAGCGAGGAATCCGGGCTCATACTCTGGCGTGGCGATCGGACTCCAGCTCCGAAAGACCGTTCTTGATATGTCCCAGGAAGCCAGAAAGCATCTGGTCGAGCCCGGAAAGCACCTCACTCGCGTAGTCATCCGCGCCCTTGCGCACAGCGGCGGCGTCCCGTATCGCTTCGGCACGAATCTGGTCCGCCTGCTGACGGGCCTCGGCGAGCAGCTTCTCCTCGTCCACGATGCGCCCCGCGTCTTCCTCCGCCTGCTGGATGACACGGTCGGCCTCCGACTGCGCATTCGCGAGGATCCGCTCCCGCTCCGTCAGCATCCGCGTGGCTTGACGCACCTCGTCGGGAATCGCGGTCTTGAGCTGGTCGACGATGTCGAGCAGCTCGTCCTCGTCAATGAGAATCTTACTTCCCAGGCGTAGCTTTCGCTTGCTTGAGTTGCCACTCAGATGCTCGAGTTGGTCGAGCAACGCATATATATCCACTGGCACGTATCTCCCCAATCAAGTACCCAGGGGCCCGGACTATCAATGTTGGGCATTGTACCGTATGTGGATAACTCAGGGAGGTGACGAGTGCGCTCGTCTGCCAGAACCGTGACTCGCGGAATATATGCGAAGACGCAACAAGAAGGCAATGTCAGGCGCACAGCGATGTACCCGGATGCATTATCGTAAGAGGATTACCCGGTGGGCTCCGAGTGCTCCGCATCGGTTGCGAGCCGGTAGAAGCTGACGCAGGACTCACCGTGACAGCGCTTGCGGTCGAGTTGTAGCGGCCCGATGGATTCCTCGAACGCGCGCCGGGACGTGTGCCCGAGCACCAGCAGGCCATCATCGGCTAGCAGGCCACGCTCACCCACCGCGCGCACCGTCGCCGCGATCTCGGGGTCGGCGTACGGCGGATCCATGAGGATGAGGTCAAAGCCCGGTGCGGTTGCATGCGCCAGAAAGCTGGAGACTGGCTGCTTATGGACCGAGGCCCGCCCGGTGAGGTTCGTGTGCGCGAGGTTATCGCGGATGATCCCAGCCATCCCGGCATGCTGCTCGACGAACGCCGCAATCTCCGCCCCACGCGAAAGCGCCTCGATGCCGAGCGCGCCGGTCCCCGCGTACAGATCGAGCACTCGACCGCGGGGCTGATCGTAGGTGACAAGCATGCTGAACAGCGCGAGTTTGAGGCGGTCAGACATCGGTCGCGTCTGCCTGCCCGTGGGCGACTTCAGCCGCAGCCCACCCTGCTCGCCGCCGGTGACCCTCACGAGAACTGCCCACCGCCGTCGGCGTGCCGGGACCCAGCGGCCAACGGCTCCGTCCGGCACCGGAACGGCAAGCATGAACGACGGAGGTAGGAGCGCCCGTGCCACCCAGGGAGTCCCCCGACAGGTGCGAGCATCTAGTTTGCCTCGGAGAGCGAGTTCAATCGCGCCTCGACGCGGCGGGCAAGCTCGGGATAGTCGTCCAAGCGTGGGTCGTCCTCGAGCAGGCCAGCGGCAAGCTTGCGCGTCTCTTCCAACAGGCCGACATCCGCGAGGCTCGCAACCTTGAGGTTCAACGCGCCGGACTGGCGGAGGCCGTAGAACTCGCCGGGGCCGCGCATCAGCAGGTCCTGTTCCGCGAGGAAGAAGCCGTCCGTGTTTTGCTCAACGATCTCCAGCCGCTTCCGTCCGTCCTCGCCGGGGGAATCGGCCAAAAGCAAGCAGTAGGAACGCTGCGCACCACGGCCAACCCTGCCTCGGAACTGATGAAGCTGCGCGAGCCCGAATCGGTCCGCCCCCTCGACGAGCATCACCGTCGCGTTCGGGATGTCGATACCGACTTCCACGACAGAGGTCGAGACCAGCACGTCGAGCTCACGGTCTCGGAACTGCTCCATAACCCGATCCTTCTCCGCGGCCTTCATTCGGCCGTGCAGGAGGCCAAGGCGAAGATCTGGGAACACATCCCCTTGCAGCCGCTCATACTCCGCGACCGCAGCTTTCGCCTCCACCTTCTCCGACTCCTCCACCAGCGGACAGATGACGAATGCCTGTCGTCCAGCCTCCGCCTCTTCGTGGAGCCGGGCGTATGCCTGAGAGCGCTCGGCAGGGCCGAACGCCTGCGTCAGAATCTCCTGTCTGCCGGGAGGCATCTCATCGATAATAGACAGGTCGAGATCGCCGTACGCGGTGAGCGCGAGGCTGCGGGGAATCGGGGTCGCGGTCATCACGAGCATGTGCGGGTTGGCGTGCGCCTTGGCGACGAGCGCTGCGCGCTGCTCTACGCCGAAGCGGTGCTGCTCATCCACGATGGCGAGCGCCAGCCGGTGGAACTCCACGGCCTGCTGGATGATCGCGTGGGTGCCGATGACAATCTGCACCTCGCCGCTAGCTATCCCCTCGTACACCTGGGTCCGCGCACGCCCCTTGAGACTGCCGGTGAGCAGTGCGACGCTGGGAGCGCGCTCGCCCATCGGCTCCAAGAGACGCGAGACGTTGCGATAGTGCTGCTCGGCGAGGATCTCCGTCGGGGCCATCAGCGCTCCCTGGTAGCCCCCGGCGACGGCGGCCACGAGCGCCGCGGCGGCCACGACCGTCTTGCCGGAGCCGACATCGCCCTGCAGCATCCGCAACATCGGCGCCTCACTGCCGGCATCGCCAAGCACCTCATTGATGACCCGCTGCTGCGCCCCGGTAAGGCGGAACGGGAGGTTGCCGAGGAACTGGTCCAGATCCGGATGGTCCACGGAGAGGCGAACCCCACCGGCCCGTTTTCGTCGTGCCGCCTGCTTGATGAGCGCGCCGAGCTGCATTTCGAACAGCTCACCGAACCCGAGGCGACGCCGGGCGGTCTCCAATCCGTCCCACGAGCTGGGGAAGTGGATCTCCCCGAGGGCAGCGGACAGATCGCTCAGACCGCCACGCTCCAACAGGTACGGCGGTAGATACTCGGCAGCGCGCGGGGCATGGTAGGAAACCACGTCGTGCAGCACACGCCGAAGCAGCTTCGGAGGTAGCCCCTCAGTGGAGCGGTATATCGGCACGATGCGCCCCGAGTGCAGCAGGCCGCGCTCGATGTCCTCAAACTCCGCGCCCTCTACCTTCAGCTTGCCGTGATACTGACCGATCTTCCCGGTGAAGATCATTTCCTGGCCCTGCTCGATGCTCGGCCGGTAGTACCCCCGGGTGAACCACGTCGCCTCGATCGTGCCCGTGTGGTCGGCGAGCACGGCAGTCAGCAGATTCGTGGAGTTTCGGAGGCGCCGCACGGACACCGTCCGTACCTCGGCGACGAAGGTCTCTTTATTGCCGTAGTTCAGCTCGGCGATGGTGCGTAGCGTGGACCGGTCGTGATAGTCCTTGGGAAAATACTCCAGCGCGTCCCGGACGGTATTGATGCCCAACTTCTCGAAAAGCGCCTGTCGCTTTGGTCCAACGTAGGGGACGGTGACTATCGCTTCGTCCAGTGCCGGTACTGCCTGCGAAGGCGCCTGCTTGAGATGGATGCGCCCGGCGGTCGGCACGGGCGCGGGCCGTGATTCCCCGTTGCGCAGGACCTCCATCGCGGCCCGAATGCGCGCGGCGCGCTGATCCGGCGGAAGCGCCGTGTACCCACCGAGTTCGCCCGCGACACGACGGATCACCACCGCCTGCTGGCTGGTGCCGTCAGTCTCCAAGGAGGGCAGGAGCGTCTGCGATAGGAACCGCTCCAGCCCGCCCATCACCGCCTTGTTGTTATACCCGCGCCGCTCTTCGAGCTTCAGGATGTTCCCGAGGCTCGCAAGCGCTCGCTCAAGCTCCACGACGCCCTTCCGTTGCCGCGACGCCCATCGCGCCCGGCCCCACATGGACGCCGATGACGGGTCCGTACTGCGTTATCCCGATCTTCTCACGAGGGTAATGCTGCCCCAGCCCGTCGAGCAAGCGGTTCAGATCCGTCTCGTTCTGATGCCAGATGACGAATAGGCGCTCGGGGTTGGAGAGCTTGGCAGCCCAATCCACAAGTGCCTGGATCGCCTTACCACGTGTGCGCGTGCGCGCATACTGCGCCGCCTCGCCCTCCGTCACGGTGAGCACGGGCTTCACCTCCAGGATAGAGCCGAGCATCGCCCGTGCTCGACCGATCCTGCCGCCCTTCTGCAGGTACTCCAGCGTATCGGCGTAGAACACGATGTTCGTGCGATCCGCCGCATCGCGCGCCAGGGCCTCGACCTCGTCCAGTGATGCGGCGCCGCGAGCACCCTCCGCGGCCGCAATCGCGACGAGACCAAGCGCGATCGATGAGGTACGAGAATCCACCACACGGACCGGCACGTGCTCAAACTCACGCGCGGCGAGGCTCGCGGCGTTGTACGTGCCGCTCAGCTTGCTCCCGACGGTGATGCAGACGATCCCGCAGGCGTCGGCAGCCACGGTCTCGTACGCCCGCCGAAACGCCTGTACCGACGGTGCGCTGGTCTTCGGCAACTGCGGGCTGGATGCGAGGCGCTGGAAGAACTGCTCGCCGGTGATCTCTACCTTATCGAGAAATAGCTCGTCGCCGAAATGGACGCTGAGGGGAACGACGGTTATGCCGTATTCTCGCACCGTCTCGGGAGGGAGATCCGAGGTACTGTCCGTTACGATTCCTACCTGCGCCACGGGTCACGCTCCGTTTCACCTGTGTGGAGAGACATGGGCGCCCTCCCTGACCTTCCTGGCAACCTACTCCAGCGAGCCAACGAAGGCATAGTGCGGCTGCCCCCCGTGCTGGATCTCAACCTGGAGCTCCGGCCAGCGACTCCGTATCTGCTCCGCCAGGCACCCTGCCTCCTCGACGCTCGCCTCCTCGCCGCGGTACAGCGTAAGAAGCTCGCGTTCCGCCGCACCCGCGTGCTCTAGCGCGGCGACGGTCGTCTCCGCGAGGTCGGTGCAGGAACTGACGAGCCGGTCGTTCACCAAGGCGATGTATTCCCCCTGCGTAACATGGACACCATCCACCTCCGCGTCCCGGATAGCTCGTGTCAACTCCAGGTACGGCACACCCAATATCGCGGACTGCATAGCCTCCCCATTCTCCTCGAGCGAGGCGTCCGGCGAGTACGCGAGCGCGGCAACCATGCCTTGTGGCGCACTGCGGGTGGGGAGGACGTGCACCCGCTTCTTCGCCCCCTCGGCAGCCTTCTTCGCGCTCATTATAACGTTGGGATTGTTCGGTAGCAGCAGCACATTCTCGCTCGGCGCGCGCTCGATCGCCTGCAGCAGGTCGCCCGTGCTTGGGTTCATGCTCTGCCCGCCTTCCACGACGATCGCTCGCACGTCGTGCTCGAAGAGGCGCCGGAATCCGTCGCCGGCAACGACCGCGACGAGCGCCGTGGTCATCGGCTCCGACGGTGCTTGTCCTGGCCGCTGCCGCAGCACCTCCTGATACTGATCGTCCATGTTGTCGATCTTGAGCTGGTGCAAGGTGCCGAGTGTGAGCGCCCGACTGAGGATCTCGCCGGGGCTTTCCGTGTGGACGTGCACCTTAATGGAGCGGGGGTTGCCTACGACGAGCGCCGACTTTCCGAGCGCGAGCACTTCCGCCCGGAACGCTTCTACGTCGAGCCCCTCACCGCGCAGCAAGAAATTCGTGCAGTATCCAAACGCATCCTCCTCCATGAGGTCCAGGCCATCAAGGTCGGCGCCCGCCGTCGGCGCAACGTGCGCGTCGGTCAACTCGCCACGGAGGAAGCGCACCACTCCCTCCAGCAAGACGGCGATGCCCTCGCCACCCGCGTCAACGACACCCGCCTGCTGCAGGCGAGGGAGGAGGGTCTGTGTGCGCTCCACGCTCCGCTGCGCCTCGTAGAGGACTTCCTGGAGAAACGTGGCGAGTGGGAGGGGCTGCGCGGCAAGCTCGGCCGCCTTCTCGGCGAGGTCGCGCATCACCGTCATCATCGTGCCTTCGACCGGCTCGGAGTGTGCCTTAAAACCCTCCTCCGCCGCGCGAAGAAATGCGGCCGCGAGCACCTGGGCGGAGACCTGGTCCGCGTCTCGCAGCACGCCCGCGAAGCCTCCCAACATCTGCGAGAGGATAACGCCGGAGTTCCCACGGGAACCCTGCAGCGCGCCCTCTGCGAGTGCGTCGCAAGCATCCGCGAGCGAGGCAGGCTCCGTGTCCTCGAGCGCCTTGAGGCTGCCGCGTAGCGTGAGCATCATGTTGTCGCCGGTGTCACCGTCGGGCACAGGGAAGACATTCAGCGCGTTGATTCGCTCGCGATTACGCTCCAGCCACGACGCCGAGGCGCGGACCACCTCCAGGAAGAGGGCCGGGTTGGCGACCAGGTCCGCTCTGAGGGACGACACGTCGGTCTGCATCTGTTACCTCTTCCCGAAGTCGGCCAGGTAGTGGGTGATTTGCCCGGCCTTCAACGGCTGTGATAAACTTACGAACTCGGACTGCGCGCGGCATGGGTTCCTGGCCCAGGAGTCACGTTGACGAGGGATATAGGCCAGACGGAACGTGGCGCTCCAAGCGCCCGTACGCTCGGGCAATGATACTGTAACGAAGTCTCTGTAAACAACTGGAGGTTGTACCGTGGCAAGGTGTGAGGAGTGTGGGAAGGGCACGCAGTTCGGGCGCAGCATCCAGCACAAGCACGGGGGCAAGTGGTATCGCCGGGCCCATAAGACGAACCGCGTGTTCAAGGCCAACGTGCACCGGCAACTCGTGTTCAAGAATGGCGAGAGCGTGCGCATGCATATCTGCACCCGCTGCCTGAGGACTCTCGCTAAGCGCGCAGCCGCCACGTAGACCGTCCCTCCCGCAAAAGCAGCTCTTTTGCCCCGGCAAACTCGCCGGGGCTTCTCTGTGCCCGCACACCAAGTATCCCACACGTACACTGCGGTACCACTACGGCAGAAGCCGATGCTTCATTCCGAGCGTGTGAGGAATCTGCGGCGGGGGTTATGGACGCGTTGTGGGACTACCGCTGGGCCCTCCGAGCGTTCGAGTTGGATCGCAATACCATGCAACCGGATGGGGTTTCAGGCGGTGGCCCCTTCAAGAGCCTCCGACTGATCTGAGGTCTGGAGTGCCTCGACGATCCGCCCCAGGTCACCGTCGAGGACGCCGGGGATATTGCTGAACGACGCCTTGATGCGGTGGTCAGTGATGCGGTCCTGCGGGAAGTTATACGTGCGGATCTTCTCGCTGCGATCACCGGTGCCGACCTGGGAGCGGCGCGCGTCGCCCTGCTCTTCCTCGCGCTTGCGCTGCTCCATGTCGTAAAGGCGCGCGCGCAGCACCGCCATCGCCTTGATCTTGTTCTTGAGTTGGCTCTTCTCGTCCTGACAGGTAACGACGAGGCCAGTGGGTATGTGAGTCAGCCGGACGGCACTGTCCGTCGTATTCACGCTCTGGCCGCCGTGACCGCTGGACCGGTACACGTCGATCCGCAGATCGGCCGGGTCGATGCCGACCTCGACCTCTTCGACCTCGGGCATCACCGCGACGGTGGCCGTGGAGGTATGGATCCTGCCCTGCGACTCCGTCGAGGGCACGCGCTGAACGCGATGAACACCGCTCTCGTACTTCAGATGCGAGTACGCGCCCCGGCCGTGGACCTCGAAGATGATCTCCTTGAAGCCTCCGTTATCGCTCTCGCTGGTGTTGAGCACCTCGGTCTTCCAGCGATTGCGCTCCGCATAGCGGGTGTAGGCACGATACAGATCGGCAGCAAAGAGCGCGGCTTCCTCGCCGCCCGCCCCCCCGCGAATCTCGATGATCACGTCCTTCTCATCGTTCGGGTCGCGCGGCGTCATCAGGACGCGCAGGCGTTGCTCGATCTCACCGCTGCGCTCGCGCGCGCCCTGCAGCTCATCCTCCGCCATCGCGCGCATGTCCGGGTCCGGGTCGGAGAGCAGTGCCTCGGCCTCCAACACAGCCTGCCGGGCGTCCTGGTATTCGCGGTACGCCGTCACCGCCGGTTCCAGATCCGAGCGTTCGCGTGCGAGCGCGGTGATGCGCTCGAGGTCGGAGAAGACTTCGGGGTCGGACATCGCGCGCTCGATCTCCTCGAAGCGCTCCAGTTGGGCCTGCAATCTTTCAAACATACGGGCCCAGTATATCAAAGCGGCGGGCTATTCTCGCCGAGCGGCCGCCGAGTGAGCGGGGTGTAGACGGCGCCCCCGGGAGCTGTCCGGCTCGCGTAGAGCGTTATTCCGCTCACCGCAAATCGCGAGTAGATGTACTCGGCGCGCCGGTCGAGCAACGCCGTCAGAGCATCCCGCTCGGCGACTTTGCCCCGCGCGCGAGCGAGCGTGATGTGTGGCGTGTACCGCTGCT
>JADDPA010000166.1:0-2826 GCA_016782125.1 Thermobaculum sp. | reverse complement strand
CGGGCCAGCCGAAGCGAACGCACATGCGCTCCACGTCGGCCTGCACGGCGGCTAACGCGTCCAGATCGCCATCGACGCCCGCCCAAAGCACCCGCGGGCGGGTGAGGCTGCCGAAAATGCCGAGCCCACGACAGTTGAGGGAGAAGCGGGGACGGTCGGGCAGTTCCGCGATCCCACGGACCAGCCTATCCACCTGCTCCGGCGTCGCGTCGCCGAGGAACCGCAGCGTGATATGCAGCCCTTCGGGCCGCGCCCAGCGCAGCGCCCGCGTGAGCTCCGGCTGTTCCTCACGGACGCGGCCCAGCGCTTGCCGCAGCTCCGCCGGCAGCTCGACCGCGACGAAGATACGCTCATTCACCGGGCAAGCTCACGAGCCGAATACGCCCCTCGGTCGGGAGATAGAGCCCGAACTCGACCCGGCCATCCTGCCCCTCCCCCACAGCGCCCAACCCCACCACGGTCGTCCCCCCTTCCAGATCAACGTCCCAGTGGCGACGTTGTCCGCGCTCGAGCTTCACCCCCTGGACCCGCTCCGCCACTCCGTTTGCCACGCGCCATACCGCCTGCCTGTGGGTGTGTCCGTACGCCACGGCGCGGTGCACGGGGTCTGAGAGTGCGGCCACCGCCGCGAGCGCAGACGCTTTGCCTGAGACATACGGGAACAGGTCGAAGTAGCTCAGGCCGCGTCGGAAGACTAACGCATCGCCGGCCGTGATATCGTGCGGGTAGCGGCTGGCAGGCGAGGAGTGACAGAGCAGCACGTCGCCGATCTGAGCGGTCGCTGGAAGGGAGCGGATCCAGCGCTGGACGTCTTCGGGGAACGCTAGGCGCACGCGCACCTCCCGGTTCCCGAACACGGCCCGGCCGCACTCGCGCATCAGCACGCGGCAGCATGCCTCATCGGTCTCCACGCCGCCGAGCGCGTCGCCGAGGAACGCGACGCTGCGTGCGCCTTTCTCACGAGCATAGGCGAGGGCACGTTCCAACGCTCGCAGGTTGCCGTGGACATCGGAGATCAACGCCCACATGGGCGCCAGCAGGGGAGTTGTATCGACCGCGAGGAGAGAGGTTGCACACGGAGATTATACGTATCCATGCGCAAGTGGTGGCTTTCTGTCACTTGACGCGATGCGAAGTGAAACCTAGTATGGCGGTGGGGGTGGAGGGGTCCCGGTGGGTTCCGCGGTCTTCAAAACCGTTGGGGGGTCAGTCAAGCTGGTTCCCGGTGGGTTCGACTCCCACGCACTCCCGCCACACATCAAGGCCCCGGTGGACCAGACAGTTCCACCGGGGCCTCGCTATCTGCGCCGAGAGGCGGGCTCGAAGATCGTCGTTATCGGGCTGGCTATGCCCGGGACACCGTCCCTGCCGGACGGGGTCGGCAGAGCCACACCATCCGGGTTGGAGCCGTGGTCCACCGCGTCGAGCCCTACGACCTCCTCCTCGTACGTCGCGCGCACCTGCATGAACGCGCTGAGCACCTTCACGAAGCCGAACGACACCGCGAACACGACCACGCCGACCACCGCCGCGGTGAGGGTCTGATACCCCAGCCAGATCCAGCCGTTGGCGCTGGTGGGATCGTAGATGAGGCCCTGCACCGGGAAGGCCGTCAGTTCCTGGCTCGCGAAGATCGGCACCACGATCGACCCGATCAGGCCGTTAACGCCGTGTACCGGGAAGCCGCCGACGGGATCATCGACCTGGTACAGATATTTCTCCATCAGCTTCGTGGCAGCGTAGGTAATCACGCCCGCCATCACACCGAGAATCAGGGCGGACTCGACGGTGACGAAGCCGGCGTTGGGCGTAATCATCACGAGACCGCCAAGCACGCCGCTGATCGCCATGATGCCATCGAAGTTGTTGTCGACGAACTTGCTGACGAGCATCGCCACGAAGCCCGCAGTTGCCGCCGCCACGGCCGTGACAAACGCCGCGGAGACGCCCTGCGTGTTCATCTCCAGGCTACTGCCACCATTAAATCCGAACCACCCGAACCACAGGAGGGCGGTGCCGATGATCGCGAGCGGGAGGCTTGCGCCGTACTGCTGCCCGCGCTCGGCCTCCGCGGCTTCGGCATACCCCTCGGGTACGACCAGCCGCCGACGCCCCTCCGAACCAGCCCGCTTCCGCAAACTTGCTCCGAGAGTTAGTGTGACCGCGAGTCCCGCGAAGCCCGCTTGGGCGTGTACCACGATGCCGCCGGCGAAGTCCCGGGCACCGAACGCATCACCGATGTTGCTGGCGCTACCGATGTTCCCGAAGAGTCCATTGAAACTCCACACCATGTGCGCGATGAGGGGATACAGCACAAGCGCGAAGAAAACCGAGTACAGCAGCCAGGCGGAGAACTTCATCCGCTCGGGCACCCCGGCGCCGATCAGCGCCAGCGTCACTGCCGCGAACATCATCTGGTACAGCACGTACGTGAACGTCGGTACGCCGGAGACGGGACCATCCGCGCCGAAGACGTTCGGCCACGCCGTGTTCGGGTCACCACCGAAGAGGTACTTTGTCGGATCGCCGATGATGCCACCGATGGTTACGTCACTGAACGCAAGGCCAAAACCGACAACCGTGAAGATCACGATCATAACCGCCGCCGCTGAGAGGCTCTTCATCAGGCCGTGCAACGAGTTCTTGCGGCGGGTGAGTCCCGCTTCGAGCATGCCGATAGAGGGGATCATCAGGAAGACGAGAAAGGCGCCAAGCAATATCCACAGCGTGCCGGGGATACTCACCGGGAGCTGCTGCGCGGCGTCCCACGCACTAGTCAACGTTTCAGGCATAGATCACTCCTTTTTTCCTCCAATACTTCCACCA
>JADDPA010000192.1 GCA_016782125.1 Thermobaculum sp. | reverse complement strand
AAGAGGCAGCCGGAGTTCGTGATCGCGGCCCGCACGCGCTCCCGTGCTTCCTTCACCGCGGTATCCGGCAGCCCGACGATGGTGAGGTTTGGCAACCCCGGCCCGATGTCCACCTCGATGTTGACCAGTGCGCCCTGGAGACCGAGGACCGCGCACCTGTGGACCGTTGCAAGCAAAGAGGCTACCTGCTTTCTCTCGTAAATACCCGTTGAGAATACTCGCTGCCTACAACCGGGTCAATAGCCCTTTTGTCCCGCGATCACCGGACTTAGATACCGGCTAACCCGCGCGCCGTGCCTCGGCGATGTCGCGCTGTATCTGGGCGACGAGCGCGTCGACGCTCTCGAAGCGACGCTCGTCGCGCAGCCGCTCCTCGAACAGGATGCGCACCGTCGCGCCGTAGATATCGCCGGACCAGTCGAGGATATGCAGCTCGACACTGCGGTCGGCCGCGTCGAATGTGGGCCTGATCCCGATGTTGAGCACGCCACGCACGGATGCTTCTGTCTGGCCTTGTATCGTCGCGCTGCACCGGTACACGCCGTTGCGCGGTACGAGGATACCCTCGGGAACCCGCACGTTTGCTGTCGGCACGCCGATCGTCCGCCCGCGCCCGGCACCCTCCACGACGACACCTGCAATCTCGTAGGCACGCCCGAGCAGCTCTGCCGCGAGGGAAACGTCCCCGTGCTCCGTCAGGGTGTTCCGGATACGGGTGCTGGAGATGGGCGCTCCGTGCTTCATCACCGGTGGGGCAGCCACCACCTCGAATCCCATCGCCGCACCGAGGGTCCACAACTCGTCCATGCCGGCCTCGCGTCGCCTGCCAAGCCGGAAGTTCTCACCGACGACCAGCGAATGCAGCGGCATCCGCAACCCCAGCCACTCCAGGAACTCTCGCGCAGAGAGGCCGGCTACCTCGCGAGTGAAATCTATGATCTCGACGCGGGGGATGCCGCTCTCGCGGATAAGCTGCACCCGGTCCTCGATGCTTGTCAGTTGGAGGATCCCCGGCGCGCCATTGAGCACCATCCTTGGGTGTGGGGTAAACGTAACCACCGCGGGGCCCGTGCCAGCAGCTCGACCGCGCTCGATGGTGCGGCTGAACAGCGCGCGGTGCCCGAGATGAACACCGTCGAAGGTGCCAATGGTCACGGCGTATCGATGGTCCGGGGATCGGGGATCGTCTTGCATCACCGCCTACTTTAGCAGCAGGTGGGGAGCCAAACCACCCTCCGCGCACCGGACCAGGCCCAGGATCGCCCCCTCATCGTAGCCCCGTACCGGCGTGTCGTTTGGTAGGTCGAGATTACGCCGTATTAGCACACCATTGCGCAGCAAAGCAGTCTCCTGTGCGCTCAATACCACCGCGTGCAGGTCCTGGAGCACCACGTCGGGTGGGAGGATGAGCGCTTCGGTGCCGAACGTGGCGGCGTGCGACTTCAGTTCCTCTGGGGTCAGCGCTTGTTCTAAGCGAAGGGGTCCGATGGCAGTGCGAACGAGGGTGGTAAGGTGCCCCACAGTGCCCAGCGCGTTCGCGATGTCACGACCGAGCGATCGAACGTAGGTGCCGGACGAGCATCGCACCTCGAATCGCAGGCAGGGACCGTCCAGCGCCAGCAGGCGGAGTGCATGGATGTGTACCGTCCGGCGCGGCGGATCGACGGGGATACCGGAGCGTGCGTGCTCGTACGATCGCTTGCCTCCCGTGCGCACCGCGGAGTATCGCGGTGGCTGCTGTTCCTGCTCGCCGAGGAAGGTGGCTAACGCTGATTCAACATCTGCTGTGCTGAGTGATGGTACTGCGCTCGTGGCGGTAATGCGTCCCTCCAGGTCCTCGGTGTCCGTGGCGATGCCGAGGCGCAGCGTCGCCTCATACGTTTTCGGGAAGGCGTGGATTGTGTCTACTAGTCTCGTGGCCTTGCCAACAGCCACGGGAAGCAGACCCGAGGCGAACGGATCAAGCGTGCCCGCGTGGCCGACCCGCTTGGTGTTGACGAGACGCTTCACTCCCCGGAGGAGAGACTGTGACCCAGGGCCGACCTGTTTGTAGAGGAGCAGGAAGCCGGAAAGCTCCGGCTTAGTCTCGCCGCTCACCTTCCGGCTCGTCCTCGGGCAGGACCTCACTCAGCAGTTTGCTGATGTGGATCGCATGCTCGGCGCTTCGGTCAATCTGGAACCGTAACTCCGGCACGTGCCGGATTGGCATGCGCTGAGCGAGCTCGGTCCGGAGAAACCCCGTGGCTCGCCGGAGCGTTGCCAGCGTGGCCGACTGTTCGTCCGCATCACCAAGCACGCCCACGTGGATGCGGGCGTACCTGATGTCCGGCGACACATGCACATCCATGACGGTGACGCTACCCAAGCGCGGGTCACGAACCTCCGTCAGCAGAAGCTCGCTGATGGTGCGGCGTATGGCCTCCGCAACCTGTTCGGTACGCCGGCTCACTACCGGCGTACCTGCTCGCGATGGTAGAACTCGACGTTGTCTCCGTCCTCGAACTCGTTGAACCCCTGGATCTGCAGGCCGCACTCGAAGCCGGTGGCAACCTCGCGGGCATCGTCCTTGAACCGCTTCAGTGACGAGATCGACCCGTCGTGCACGACCGCGCCGTTGCGCAGGACACGCACCTTGCTGTTGCGGATTGCCCGTCCATCCGTGATGTAGACACCAGCGGCCTGCTCACGGCCCGGCAGCCGGAAGATCGCGCGTACCTCGCCGTAGCCGTCCGTTACCTCGCGGAACTCGGGATCGAGCATGCCGGTCAGGGCTGCCTTCACCTCGTCGATCAGGTTGTAGATGATGTTGTAGAAGCGGATGTCGATGTTTTCGGACTCCGCAACTCGCCGCGCCGCAACGTCCGGGCGGACATTGAAGCCCACGACGATCGCTCCCGAGGCTGCCGCAAGCCGAACATCCGACTCTGATATGGTGCCGGTTCCCGAGTACACGATCGAGACATTCACGTTCGTTTCGGTAAGCTGGCCGAGCGAGTGCTGGATCGCGCCGAGGGAGCCTTGCACGTCCGCCTTGAGGACGATCCGCAACTCCTTGGACGTGTCCGACGCACCCTTGAACCACTCGTCCAGAGTCGCTGGCCGCAACGTTGCCGTGCTCATGATCTGGGTCGTGCGGGCCCGCTGGTCCGCGACCTGGCGCGCAAGCCGCTCGTCCGTGATCACCATCAGCGAGTCGCCGGCCGCTGGGACGCTTTCCAGACCCAGGATTCGTACCGGGGTCGCGGGCTCCGCCTTGCGCAGCTTCTGCCCCTTGTCGTCATACATCATCCGAACGCGCCCGATGACACCCCCGACGAGCACTGAGTCGCGCAGCTTCAGCGTGCCGTTCTGTACGAGCACGGTGGCGCTCGGACCCTGATTCGGGTCCACCCTGGCTTCGACGATCACACCCTCGGCGAGCCGCGTGGGGTCCGCCTTGAACTCCCGGATGTCTGCCACGAGCAGCAGGATCCCCAGGAGGTCGTCGATACCGGTGCGCGTCAGCGCGGAAACATTGACGAAAGGCGTGTCCCCACCCCAGTCATCAGGTATCAGCGCCTGATCGGAGAGTTGCTGCTTCACGCGGTCGGGATTCGCTCCCTCCCGGTCGATCTTGTTCACGGCGACGACGATTGGCACATCGGCCGCCTTCGCGTGTGCGAGTGCCTCGAGTGTCTGGGGCATCACGCCGTCGTCGGCGGCGACCACGAGCACGACAATGTCGGTGACCTGCGCACCACGAGCGCGCATGGCGGTGAACGCCTCGTGCCCCGGTGTGTCTAGGAACGTGATCTTGCGGCCTTGTATCTCTACCTGGTAGGCGCCGATGTGCTGCGTGATACCGCCGGCTTCACCTTCAACCACGTTTGTCTGCCGAATCGCGTCGAGCAGGCGGGTCTTGCCGTGGTCGACGTGCCCCATGACCGTGACGACGGGCGGGCGCGTCTGCAGGGCGGCTTCAGCCACGGGCTGCTCCAGCTGCGAGATCAGGCGCTCCTCGTCGGTCTGCGGAACGACCAAGCGCGTCTGATAACCAAGCTCGGTGGCGATGATCTCTGCGGTGTCGTAATCGATCTGCTGATTGATCGTCGCCATCACGCCACTGCGGATGAGCGATCCGATGACTTGTGGTGGACTGATGCTGAACGCGTCGGCGAGGTCCTTCACGGACATCACCGGCGGCAGCTCGATGATGCGCCGAGTGCGCACCGTTACCGCGGACGTTCGCCCTGCGGCGAGTGGAGCGTTCCGCGGTCCGCGATTCGGGCCGCCGCGTCCTCGGCTCGGCGGCCCCCCACTCCGGCCACCGCGCTGCGGCCCCCTGCGGTTTTGTCCCCCACGGCGGTTTCCGCCACCGCCAAAGCGATTACCACTATCCTGGGTCATACGTTCTCCTCCTGATCGCGGTCTCGCGCCACGACCCTACTTGTTACTATCATCGGCCACCGCTCGTGCGAGCAGTTGTTCGGTCACCTCCGTGCCGACGGGCGCATTCAACGCGCGGCTCAAACCGCCCGTCTTCACCACCTTCTGTACGCATTCGACGCTCGAGTGTACGTACGCCCCCCGGCCGGACTTCTTCCCAGTGCCATCTAGTTCGACCGTTCCCTCCGGTGTCCGTACCACGCGCACCAGGGTTCGCTTGCCCGCCACATCGCGGCACGCGACACACGTGCGTTGTGGCTGGCGCCGCACCCTCGGCGGCTGGGGCTGCTTGGGCATCAGCCCTGAGCCGACTGGGGAGCGGCCAGTTGCGCGTCGTCCGCGACGGCGGACCCTGCGTCAACAGCGTGGACGGCCGCATCTTCCGATGTGACTGTGCCACTCGCCTGTGCGGCAGCAGAGCTCTCCAGCGTTGCGGTCCCCCCATCTGCGACCCCGGTGCCGCTCTCCACTGTCGGTGACTCGGCGACCTCGGGCGCGGACTCGCGCATTACACTCTCCAGGCTGCGGATATCGATCCTCCAGCCGGTGAGGTTTGCCGCCAGACGCGCGTTCTGGCCGTTCTTACCGATCGCCAGGGAGAGCTGCCGTTCCGGAACGATCACGGTAGCGGTGTTCTCCGCCGGATTCAGGTTGACGCTGGTTACCTGCGCAGGGCTTAGCGCCCTAGCGATAAATGTGGCCGCGTCGTCGCTCCACTGAATAATATCGACCTTCTCGCCGTATACCTCGTCCACGACGTTCTGAACGCGGATGCCACGGACTCCAACGCAGCTGCCCACCGGGTCGATGCCTGCCTGCCGGGCGGCAACCGCGACCTTGGACCGCTCGCCCGCGACCCGTGCGATGGCCTTGATCTCGACCGTGCCGTTGTAAATCTCGGGGACCTCGATCTCGAACAAGCGCTTCAGCAGCGTCTTGTCCCGTCGGGATACGATGATCTGCGGACCCTTCGGTGAGCGCTGAACGCGCTGCAGGAGCACTTTCACGCGCTGGCCGTGCCGGTACGCCTCGGACTCCACCTGCTCGCTACGGGGCATTATCGCCTCCGCCTTGCCGATCTCCACGACCGCGAGCGTCGGCTCCATGCGCTGGATCACACCGGTGACAAGCTCGCCCTCCCGGCCGTTGAACTCACCATAGACTGTCTCATGCTCGGCCTCGCGGATCTTCTGCAGCATCACCTGTTTCGTCATCTGCGCGGCGATGCGGCCGAAGCCACTCGGTGGATTGATATTCTGCCGGATAACGTCTCCGACGCGGACATCGCGTTGTAGCTTGCGCGCGTCCGTGATACTCATCTCCGTGGCAGGATCCTCGACGGACTCCACCACCCGAGACACGCGGTATACCAGAGCCTGGCCGGTGTTCTGGTCCATCTCGACCTCCACCTCATAGTGCGGCTCGTAGCTGCGCTTATACACCGCCTTGACGGCTTCCTCGACGGAGTTGATCAGCATATCGCGGGGGATGCCACGCTCCAGACTGAGCTGCGAGACTGCTGCGTAGAATTCACCTTTCATGACGCATCACCTCCGGAGCTATTTGGGTGTAGATAGAAAAAAAGTGGGGCAAGCCCACTTCAGAGACACCCCTATGCGTTTGACAAATTATACCACCGTGCCGAGGGTCCCGGCAAGCATGGGAGGCTGCTTCTAACTGGTATAATGACCGCCATCCAGAGCGGTACCTTTTGTCCCGATATATGGGCGTGCCGGTTCTGGCAAATCGGTGAGTTAAGACAATGTTCTAGTGGAGGAAAGTATGGCACGCGTGGCAATCAACGGCTTCGGACGCATCGGAAGACAGGTGTTCAAGACGATGCGCATGTACTACCCAGACGAATTGGAGATCGTCGCGGTCAATGATCTTACAAGCAATGAAACGCTAGCGCACCTCCTAAAGTATGACTCCAACTACGGTCGGTACGAGGCCGATGTTCGCGCCACGGATTCCAGCATTCTCGTCGACGATGTGGAACTCCAGGTGTTTCAGGAGCGGGACTGGACGAAGCTCCCCTGGCGCGACCTTGGGATTGATATCGTTATCGAGTCGTCCTCGGTCGGTACTGATGCGACACGTGCGCGGGCGCATATCGAGTCTGGCGCGAAGAAGGTGATGATTTCCGCACCTGCGAAGAACGAGGATCTGACGGTTGTACTGGGGGTGAACGAGGACAAGTACGATCCCGCTCAACATCACATCGTGTCGAATGCTTCCTGCACGACCAATGCATTGGGGCTCGTCGCGAAGGTTGTGCTGGAGCAGTTCGGCATCGTTCGTGGCCTCGTTACCACGGTCCATTCGTACACGAACGACCAGGTGATCCTAGACGCACCACACAGCGATCTGCGGCGTGCTCGCTCCGCGGCGACCAATATCATCCCCACTACGACCGGCGCGGCGCGGGCGCTCTCGCTCGTCCTGCCGGAGCTCAAGGGGAAGGTGGATGGCTTCGCGCTGCGCGTACCCACCTCCACGGTAAGCATCATCGACTTCGTCGCGGAGACGGAGCGTGACGTCACCGTCGAGCAGATAAACGACTGCTTCCAGCAGATGGCGACGGGTCCCATGAAGCACGTGCTCGGGTATACCAATGAGCCGCTCGTGTCCTCGGACTTCATTGCCGAGTCCCGAACGACCATTATCGACGGCCTCTCCACGATGGTCATTGGAGGCAAGCTCGTCAAGGTGATCTCCTGGTACGACAACGAGTGGGCGTACTCCGTGCGGGTCGCGGATGTCGCCGCCATGATGTCCTCTCGCGGCTTCTAGTCGGATGCGCCTGATCGAGACGCTGGAATACCACGGCAGGGCGGTATTCGTGCGCGTGGACTTCAACGTGACGGTCGGAGACGATGGCAGCGTCACGAATGACACTCGTATTCGGGCGGCGTTGCCGACGCTGCGATACCTGCTTGATGCGGGGGCCAGTGCACTGGTCCTGGCCTCGCATCGCGGCAGGCCGAAAGGCTTCGATCCTGCGCTGAGCCTGGGACCTGTGGTCGAGCGGCTCGCCATGTTGCTTGAGTGCCCGGTATCGGTACTGCCGTTCGATCTGGCCGAGGCGCGGCGTGTCGTCGGGGCCGCTGGGTCAGGCACCGTGTTTCTCTTGGAGAACACTCGTTTCTATCCCGGCGAGGAGGCGAATGATCCGACGTTGGCCAGCAGCTTCGCGTCGCTCGCGGATGTGTTTGTCGAGGACGCTTTCGGTTCCGTTCATCGGGCTCACGCGAGCACAGAGGGCATCGCCCACATCCTGCCCGCTGCCGCCGGGCTGCTGGTGCAGCGCGAGGTCCGCGCTCTCGAGCGGGTGCTGGAGCGGCCGGAGCGGCCGTTCACGGCCGTGCTGGGCGGCGCTAAGGTGTCAGACAAGGCGAGGGTGATACAGAACCTCCTGCCGCGGGTTGACCGACTGCTCATCGGCGGAGCCATGGCGAACACGTTTCTATTGGCGCAGGGCCTGGAGGTGGGGAAGAGCCTTGTGGAGCCGGATCGTGTTGAGTTGGCTGGTAGTCTGCTCGGTGGGGATGGCTCGGAGAAGCTGGTGCTTCCAATTGACGTCGTTGTTGCGGACTCACTCGATTCCACCGATGTCGCCTCTGTTCCCGTGAAAGCCATCCCCGCAAGTAGCGCGGTCTACGACATCGGCCCCGAGACGACGCGGTTGTTCGCCTCTGAGATCGTGGGTTCCCACACGGTCGTGTGGAACGGACCGGTTGGTGTCTTCGAGCGCGAGGTGTTCGCGCCGGGTACCTACGCCCTTGCGGAGGCGGTCGCACAGTGCCCGGGATACACGGTCGTTGGCGGTGGGGAGTCGATCACCGCGCTGGGGCGCTCCGGATTCTCCGATCGCGTGGACCACATCTCGACCGGCGGCGGCGCTTCTCTGGAGTTCCTGGAAGGTCGCGCACTGCCCGGTCTTGCGGTTCTGGGATACGCGAATGCGTAGACCGATCGTCGCTGGTAACTGGAAGATGAACACCACGCGCAGTGAGGCGGAGGAGCTTGTCCTTGCCATTCGCACCCTGGCCGCCGCGGCGCCCACCGAAGTGGTGATCTGTCCGCCGTACGTGTGGCTTGATCTCGTAAGTCGTGCGCTGGAAGGCAGTAATATGAAGACCGGCGCGCAGGACGTGTACTGGGAAGAGTCGGGGCCGTTTACCGGGCAGATCGCGGTGACTCAGCTCGTCGGGATGTGCGAGTATGCCATCGTTGGTCACTCGGAGCGTCGGCGATTGTTCGGCGACACGGACGAGATTGTGGCTCGTAAGGTCGTGGCCTGTATGGGTGCTGGTCTCATGCCGATCCTCGCGGTAGGCGAGGACGCGGAGGAGCACGCCGCTGGTCGCGCCGAGGCGGTGGTGCGCCGACAGGTTGCTACAGCGCTGGCCGAGGTGCCACCGCACCCGCTCGTCGCGGCCTACGAGCCGGTGTGGGCGATTGGGACCGGGGACGCGGCGAATCGCGAGCATGCACAATGGATAGCAACAGTCATTCGTGATGAGCTCCGCATCGCGGGTTTTGACCCGGAAACCGTTCCGGTCCTGTATGGCGGAAGCGTGACTCCCGATAATTTCCCAGGTTTCGTCGCACAGCCCGATATTGATGGTGGTCTCGTCGGCGGTGCAAGTCTTGACGCGCGGAAATTCGCCACGCTGGTTGAGCAGGCTTCGACCGCGGCGTATTAGTTGCGCTCCAACCGGTGCGTTGCTATAATCCGATCAAGGGGAAGGATTCAGCAGTTGCAACAGCCCGCCGAGATCGGACAGATCATACTCTCCGTGTTGCTCATCGTCGTGATCCTGTTTCAGACGAAGGGCAGCAGCTTCAGTGGAGCGATGGGGGGTGATTCCGGCTCCATTTACCATACGCGCAGGGGTCTCGAGAAGACGCTGTTTCAGTTGACGATAGTGTTGGCGGTGTTGTTTGTCGTCGTCGCTGTCTTCAGCGCAGCCGTCACCGCGTAAGTATAGGTTCGCGTCCGCATTCGGATGCAGAGGAGGTTTCTCGTGTTTGGATTGGGACCGACAGAGCTGATTATCATCCTGGTGTTAGTGATGCTCGTGTTTGGTGTTGGCAAGCTGCCCGAGGTCGGTTCTGGCCTCGGCAAGGGCATTCACGAGTTCAAGGAAAGCATTTCGGGACGCGGCGGTGACGATGACAACCCCCCGCCACCGGAGCTCAAGGCATAGCGGGTATCACAACATAGGTAGAAAGAAGCGGACTGCCGATCGGCAGTCCGCTTCTTTATTGTCTGCGATCTCGTGATATACCTGGCGAGCTTGACTGTTTGTCGCGCTTCGTGAAGCGTTTCTTTCGTTCAGCAAATGTGCTAGTTGATTCAGCGGTCGCACGTGCAGAGCTTGGGCTATAATACGCGATAGACGCGCACGAGCAAGCCGAGGTGCAACGAGTTGAAGCACGAACAGACGGATACCGCAGCTGCTTCCGAATCTGCTCCTGCTGCGCAACCAGTACCCCGTACGAAACCGCGGAGATACTCCTGGGAGCGAGAGCTCGTGGAGACCCTCCTGTTCACGGTGCTAATCTTCTTCGCGGTCCGCGGTGTCGTCCAGTCGTACCGCGTGGATGGCGAGAGCATGATGCCAAGTCTACAATCGGATGAGTTGCTCTTGGTGAACAAGGCGGTGTACTGGAAGGTCGATGAGGACTCGCCGCTCGCCGGTCTGGCAGGGAGCGACCCGGATGGCACTGGTGAGCGTTATTTGTTTCATCCGCCCGAGAGGGGTGAGGTGATCGTGTTCGAACCTCCAGAGGACTTGGGACGCGACTATATCAAGCGCGTCATCGGGGTGCCGGAGGACTTGGTCCAGATTCGTGACCAAGCGGTCTTCGTGAACGGGGAACGCCTAGAGGAACCGTACATAGGGCAGTCGCCCATGGATTCGTTTGTTTCCGGCAAGACCGAGTGGCGCGTACCGCCCGGCAGGTTGTTCGTGCTCGGTGATAATCGTTCAGGTAGCAGCGACTCCCGTGCCTGGGGGTTTGTGGAGATGCGGAAAGTCGTTGGCAAGGCGACGGTCACGTACTGGCCGGCGAGTGAAGTGGGCGGTATACCAGGAACCATCCTGCTCCCGCTCATTTGGCGCTAGCGAGCGTGGCAAGCCGCCTGCGCCTGTTCACGCAGAACGCAGAGGGATTCACCTCGGAGGAGTGGCACCGTGGTAGAAGCAGTGATAGAAGCAGTTCGCATTAATGTCGTCAACGACCAACACGTCGTCATACTCAAGGAGATGACCGGTCCGAGAGTCGTGCCAATCTGGATCGGTCCTGATGTTGCTCACGCCATCGCGATCGTGCTCCGTGGCGATGAGGTGAGCCGCCCACTGACCCACGATCTGCTGCGCTCCGCAATCCTTGAGATGGGGGGTACGATACACCGGGCGATAATCAACGACCTGAAGGACAGCATCTTCTTCGCGGTGATCGAGGTAGACCAGGATGGCAAGCGACTTCAGATCGATGCGCGCTCCAGTGATGCTATTGCATTGGCGGTCCGTGCCCAATGCCCGATTTTCGTTGAGGACCATGTGCTGGAACAGGCAGGCTTCACTCTGCCCGGTGAGGAGAGCGAAGAGCCCGAAACGGTGGCTGAGCAGCAGACTGAGCCGATCGATAATGAGCGGCTGTCGGTGTTCCGGGAATTCATCAACAATCTCGACATTGATGATCCCAAGCGCGAGAATCAGTAGCGCGTTCGATCAACAAGTATGACGCGACGAGCCGCCGCACTGGCAGCCTTGCAGGCACAAATCGGATACACGTTCCTTGATGCTCAACTGCTTGAGACCGCTCTCACACACGCGTCGCATGCCAATGAGAGTAAGGAATACGTCGTCACGAACGAGCGGCTGGAGTTCCTCGGGGACGCGGTGCTGAGCTTTCTGGTCGCAGAACGGCTGTATCGCGAAAGAGTCATGGCGTCAGAGGGCGAGTTGACTCGCATGCGGGCCAGCGCGGTGAACAAGCGGACGCTCGCGGACGTTGCTAGAGCACTGGATCTCGGCAGTGTGCTGCGCCTGGGCAAAGGTGCGCGTGCGGCGGGTACGCATCGACTAGACTCGGCGGTCGCCAACGCGTTCGAGGCACTGCTCGGTGCCGCATATCTCGACGGCGGTCTCGACGCGTGCCGCCGCATCCTCAAACAATCTTTCAGCCCTAGTGTTGTACCGGACGAGGTGTGGCACGGGACGAAAGACGCGAAGACCATGCTCCAGGAGTCCGTACAGGCCAGCCAGCGCATGCATCCGTCATATAACGTGATCGAGTGGCCCGACGCCGGCGGATCGTTCCTGGTCGAGGTGCGGGTACAGGACCGTACGCTCGGTCAGGGCTCCGGGCCGAGCAAAGCGGAGGCAGAGCAGGCTGCGGCTCTGGAGGCCCTTAGAGGTCTGGAACAATAGTGCAGGACGACCCGTTGCCCGTTCGTCATTACGCCGATGTCAACAAGGGCGCGCGCTGATGCCGAAGCAAACTCTCACGCGCGGTGACCTCGTCGGCCTGCGGGCGGAGGGACAGTTCGTCTTAGGCTCGGGTTTCTTTAACGAGGTTCACGTGGTCGAGGACGAGGTGGTCGTAAAGGTCGCCAAACCATACGGACCACTCCAGCAGCCTCTAAGCTGGCTGCGGCAGAACAGAAAGGAGCACGAGGCCTCGGCTCGTCACCTCCGGGTTCCGGCAACGTACCATGTTCGAATGAACCGGCGGGACGATCGGCCTGTGAGCGTGATCTTGCAGACGCGGCTCCGTGGCCGCCTATTGTCCCAGGTGCCCGATAATGAGCTGTATCAGCCGCCATTGCGCGCGGAGCTGGTACGCACCATTCGTGCGATAGAGCACTTCGGCCGGCATATCGGCTGGCTCCCGGACGTGATCGGCGGTCCACCGCGATGGGGCATGCACGATCTACGTCGGTCCAATAACCTGTTCGTCACGGATGAAGGGCAGATCTGGCTGATTGACCCCGGCGCGCTCTTTCTGTGGTTCTCGCGGCGGAACCCCATAGGGATGATCTATACCTCAGTCCTGTTATGGAGCGGTAGGAGAATGCTGCGTCGAAAACCGGTGCGATAAGACTCTATCGTGTCAGGATCGCTGTCTCCTGAGAGCGCGGTGACCGCTTCAGAGTAGCTCGATGTGCTTGAACGCCTCTGCGTACCGCACACCAATGCGCTCCCCGGTAAGTTCCGCCCACTGTATAACGCGATCCTGCCAGTTTGGCAGGTGTCCGAGCTGGCTGGCGTGGCAGGCAAGCGAGCCCATCTTCTTATCCATGAAGTCGCTGACGTCCTCCAGGTGATCGGGAGCGTCGGTGCTGAAGAGGAAGATATGGGTCGTGTGGTGCGGCTCAAGTCCGGCGACGAGCTGCTCGGGCACATAGAGGTGATCACGGGCGGCGACGATCGCGTCGACACTGACGGTCCCGATGGCTCGATGGTCCGGGTGAATCTGGTATGAGCGCCACGGATCGTGCGTGACTAATGCCTCAGGCTCGAACTTCCGGATGAGCGCGCTCACCTGATTCCGAAACGCCATGGAAACTTCAAGCTCGCCGTCGCGGTGGCGGAGAAAGGTGACGTCCGCGACGCCCAGCATGTCCGCCGCTCGTTGCTGCTCGGTTTCCCGCAACTCGGCGATTGCGTGGGGCGACACGGTCCGATCCTTCGTACCCTTATCGCCGCTAGTTGCTACAACGAGGTGGACCTGCGAACCAGCGTCCGCCCACTTGGCGACCGTGCCACCGCAAGTGAACTCCATGTCGTCCGGGTGGGCGACCACGACCATGACGCTGCGCGGCACAATGGAGTTATTCTGCACGAGTACCCCTTTGTATTACCGAGGGTGAAAGAAGTAAATGATCGGTGACCGGCCCGAGGCACGCAAACTTGCCAGATGCGTGCCACGTTACGTGCTACAGGCTCCCGTAGTGTAGCAAGTATGGAGCGTTAGCCGTCGCCCACCGCATCGACAGACAGTGCCACTTCAAGGTCCGGATAGCGGTGAATTGAGGAGTGCCAGGGCCTTGTTTGTGTGTGCTTCGTACTGACTGAGCGACTCGGTGAGGCTCTCCCAGCCCTGGTCGCGCAGCGGGGTGATGGGAGCGTTCCTGATCGCCGCCAGTGCCTGCATGTTCTCCCAGTGTGCTCCTGTCCCGCGTTCTCGCCCAGTGTCACGTCTGAGACGTGCTGCGCCCGGTTCTCTATGCCCCGGTAGCCTCGCCATAAGCCCTGCATC
>JADDPA010000098.1 GCA_016782125.1 Thermobaculum sp. | reverse complement strand
TTGAAGTAGATGGTGCTGATGCGCTGCTCCTCCGCGCCGAGCAGGTCCAGCACGGCCTCGATCCAGTCCTGCCCGCGCTGCTCCGCGATCTCGGAGAGTCGCTTGCCGACATGCACCTGGTGCTCCGGCTTCTGGAAACCGACGGGCATGATCTCGCTCGGGTCTGCCCCGCTCGCCATCGCCTCCCAGTCGCCCGAAGGATGCTCCAGCTCCGCGCGCAGCCTTAGGCGCATCTGGGGATCGCGCACGTTCTCGTACAGCTTCCCGCCCGCGGACGCCCACGGCGGCAGGACAGCGGAGAGCCCGGTGCCGCTGGCGACGTATGGGTACATGTCGGCGGTCACATCGAGACCCTCGGCCCGGGCCCTATCGATCATCTCGATGACCCGAGGGATCTTGTCCCAGTTGCTCCGCCCGGAGGCCTTCAGGTGATAAATCTCAACCGGCACGTCGGCGCGGCGGCCGATCTCAAACGCCTCCTCGACCGCCTCGACGAAAGCTGCGCCCTCGGAGCGCAGGTGAGTGATGTACACGCCGTGGTGGCGCGCGACCACCTTGCAGACCTCGACGATTTCGTCCGTGTTCGCGTACGCGTCCGGCGGGTAGATCAGCGCATAGGACACGCCGAACGCCCCGTCCTCCATCGCCTCCTCGGTCACTCGGCATAGCGCACTCAATTCCTCGGGGCTGGCCGCTCCCATCTCCATACCCTTGACATATTCGCGTAGCGTGCCCGCGCCCAGGAAGGACCCGACGTTCGGCGAGACGCCGCGCTCCGCCATCACCTCCAGCCAGTCACGGAAGCGCGTCCAGCCACGTGCTCGCTCGTTCCACTCGGGCGCGCGGTTACCGAAGAAGTCAGGCGGGAGAGGTTGCTTGATCTTGCCACCGAACGGCGCGGGAGTCCATGCCTCGCCCATGATCTCGGTCGTGACGCCCTGGGCGATCTTCGAGAGGCATCGGGCGTCCGTCATCAACGGGATGATCGAGTGGCTCTGGATGTCGATGAAGCCGGGGCAGACCACCATACCGGATGCGTCCACCACCTCGCGCACATTCGTTGCATCTACGCTACCCGGTGGGAGTACGCCAGCAACGCGGTCACCGGAGAGCGCAACGTCGGCGTACTGCCACGGGTTGCCCGTGCCATCCACCACTCTGCCGCCGCGAATCAGGGTATGTATCTCGGCGGTGCTCATCGCGTAACTCCCTTTCAACCATTCCAAAAGCCGACTTCGGGTCCACTGGCCGCTTGCCTGTGCCCGCAACGGTCGCTGCATGTGGGCGGGCGGCACCATGCCGCCGCCCGGACAGTGACAGCGCGACCCGGGTCGCGCGCATTATCGCAGGCTCCGGACAGTTGGGGCCAGGGGTGGGTGATATAATTACGCGCTGCGGTTACGGTGTCTCGTAGCTTCATGGCATACGGAACAGGAGCAACAGGAGGTTGCACGGTGGAAGAGATCAACGACAGAATCGCCGCCCTCAAGGCTCGGGTACACGAGCTTCAGGAGCATCTTTGACCTGCCCGCCAAACAAGCGGAGATAGAGCAGCTCGAAGCAGCAAGCGTCGAGCCGGATTTCTGGACCGATTCGACCCGTGCCCAGCGCACGATGCGCCGGCTGACATCCCTACGGGCCCAGACCGGCGTGTGGACGGAGCTGCAAGGGCAGCTTGACGACCTGGCAGGGCTGCTGGAGATGGCCCGTGAGGAGGATGACGAGACGGTCGCGGCGGAGATCGACGCGGAAACGCGAGGTATCGAGCAGAAGCTGGAGAAGCTGGAGTTCGATCTGATGCTCTCCGGCCCGTACGACTCCCACGACGCGATCATCGACATCCACGCGCGCGAGGGGGGCACGGACTCGCAGGACTGGGTGCAGATGCTGGTGCGGATGTACCTGCGCTGGGCACAGCGCAGCGGATGGGATGCCGAGGTCGTCGACTCGCTGGAGGGCGAGGAGGCGGGGCTGAAGTCCGCCACCATCGAGCTGCGCGGTGAGAATGCGTTCGGCTATGCCAAGGCGGAGGCGGGGCAGCACCGGCTCGTGCGCCTCTCGCCGTTCGACCAGGCACACCGGCGGCATACCAGCTTCGCGTTGGTGGAGGTCCTGCCCCAGGCGGAAGACGCCGCTGAGGTGCAGATCAACGATGACGACATCCGCATGGACACGTATCGTTCATCGTCGGCCGGCGGACAGCACGTGAACAAGACCTCCTCGGCCGTGCGGCTCACCCACATCCCGACCGGCATCGTGGTGACGTGCCAGAACGAGCGGTCGCAGCTGCAGAACCGGGAGACGGCGATGAAGGTGCTGCGAGCGCGACTCTTGGAACGGGAGCTGCAGCGCCAGGCGGAAGAACAGGCACAGCTTCGCGGGGAGCACGTGAGCACGGGCTGGGGTGCGCAGATCCGCTCCTACGTGTTGCACCCGTACACGCTCGTGAAGGACCACCGGACCGGCTGCGAGACCGGCAACACGACGGGCGTGCTCGATGGCGACATGGATCCGTTCGTCCAGGCATATCTGCGGAGCACCATCGCTGAGGGGGCGGCCACCGGTGGCTAGCGCCATGCCCGTGCTGCGAGTGTGGGCAGAGTACACCTGACCATGGTCTTATATTGCGGCCGTGCGCTTGCGAGTCGTATCACCCGAGTTCGCCGGTCGGACCCGGCTCGCGTGGAAGGCCCTACCGCAAGAGTGGGTGAACGACCGCCCCACCCCTCGGCCAGTGCTGGAAGCCGAGTGGTGGCCCGCGGCGCTGCACGACGGCCGCGCGGCGTTCGCATCATACACCGCGGATACGTACCCCGACACCACGCTGCCAGCATTCGCGGCGGCGAAGTGCGCCGCTTCGCAGGGCTATGAGCAGGGCTTGTGGTACGACCTGGCAGTGCGCGAGGCGTTCTTCGGGCGCAGCTTGGACATCTCTCGCCGCGACGTACTGCTGCAGCTCGCGCGGGAGACGGACCTGGACCTTGCTCGGTTCGAGCGGGAACTGGACAGTGGCGAGGCGATGAATCGGGTACGGGCGGAGTATGAAGAGGGCGCGACGTTCCTCGATCCCCAGGGTACTCCCTCATTCGTCCTGCCCAATGGCAAGCAGATCTTCAACCCGGCCACGGCGGAACTGACCTTCGATGGCGATAACATCGTAGCGGTGGGCACGATGCCCTGCGTGGGCACCGGCTGCGACGACCAGTACCGCCGTATGCTCGACAACGCATTGCACGCGAGAGTGTAGGACCTTCCCTGGCGAAGGCGCGTAAGCTCGGAGAACTCATGCCCAACACGACCAAACTCTCGGGACTAACCCCGGTGGGAGCGCAGAACCCGCGGGTGAAGCAATACCTGTCGATAAAGAAGAACACGAGGTCGAACCCGGAGAATCTGGTCTGCCTCGAAGGCCTGTGGGAGATCTCTACCGCGCTGGACGCGGGGCTGGCCCTCCGTGCCTTCTTCGTTTGCCCCGAGCTGTTGCGCGGCGACGCGGGAAAGACGATGGCACAGCGTGTCGTGGCCAGCAGCGTCCCATCGTACGCCGCCAGCCCCGCCGTCATGCAACGTCTCGTCGACCGCGAGGGCACTGACGGCCTGGCGGCGATGGCGCAACTGCGCCGCTGGGGCTGGGATGACATACCGCTCGGCAAGCAGAACCGCATCGTCGTGCTCGACGGGCTGGAGATAACGGGCAACGTCGGCACGATCATCCGGTGCGCGGACGGCACCGGAACGGATGCCGTGGTGATCACGAACCGCAGGACCCGCCTCGCACACCCGAAGGTGATCCACTCCAGCATGGGCTCGCTTTTCACGATGCCGGTGATCGAGGCGGAGGTCGCGGAGGCGGTCGGCTGGCTACGAAGTCACGGCTTCCGCATCCTGACCACAGACACGGACGCGCCCGTGGGCTACCGGGAGGCGGACTACCAGGGCCGGGTGGCGCTCGTGATGGGCAGTGAGAAGTACGGCATCGTGCGGGCGTGGCACGATGCGGAAGACGTGAGCGTGGCGATCCCGATGTCCGGTCGGATGGACTCGCTCAACGTCGGCAACGCGGCGGTGCTGATGCTGTACGAGGCGTTCTTCCAGCAGGAGCCGGAAAGGTTCCGCGGAGCGTGAGATGCGGAAAGCTCGGATTGATCTGGGCAACGATTGCGGCATCCCTGCAGGCAAACTGGCAGGAAGCAAACCGCAGCTGCAGCGGACGGTTCGTGCAGAACCATGGCACATACACTAAACTGGAGTGTAGAGATAGCTGAACCAGGGGGATAGCATGGCCACGCAGACGATGACCGAGTCGCAGCAGATCGCACCGAAAAAGACGCAGCGCCAGTACGTGCGCTTTGCCTTTTACCAGGCGACGCCCGCGTACCGCACACTCGACATGGAGGGCAAGGAACGCGCGCGAGAGGAGTTCATCACCATCCTCGAGGACCTCGCGGACGATGGCTTCGTGCGCATCTACAGCACGGTCGGCACGCGCTCGGACGCGGACCTGCTGATCTGGCACGTGAGCGGCAACCTGGATGTGATCCATGAGGGCGCCGCGCGGATGAACGCATCGGAACTCG
Organism: Thermobaculum sp.; assembly: GCA_016782125.1. GTDB lineage: Bacteria > Chloroflexota > Chloroflexia > Thermobaculales > Thermobaculaceae > JACDAU01. The sequence continues at coordinate 9,130 of JADDPA010000098.1, read as the reverse complement.
GCCGCTACCTGGAATTGACCCACAACTTCCTCTCGATGACGAAGCGCTCCATCTATGTCGACAAGCACGTCCACGAGGGGCAGGAGGGCCGCCGCACCCGCATCCGCCCGGCGAACAAGAGGTACCTGTTCGTGTACCCCTTCGTGAAGTCGCGGCAGTGGTACCTGCTCTCCAAGGAGGAGCGCCAGCGCATGATGGACACTCACATCGAGGTGGGTCACCGCTACCCGGGCGTCCGCTTGAACACGACGTATTCTTTTGGGCTCGACGACCAGGACTTCGTCGTCGCGTTCGAGACAGACGAGCCGGCAGACTTCCTCGATCTGGTGATGGACCTGCGGGAGACCGAGGGGTCCCTGTACACCGTGCGCGACACCCCGATCTTCACGTGCCTATCTCAGGAGCCACAGGCCGCGTTCGACGCGATGGGTTAGGTCCGCAGGGTCGCGGCGGACTCCTGTCTCCATTCGCCCGGTGTTTCCGCTCGCCGGCTCAGAAGCCAGACTGAGCCGGCACCGCCTTCCGGTAGCGCAACCGCCGGACGGTGGCCACCCATACCACGGTACCCGACGCAGGCGATATTCTCTCGCCGACTCCGTGGGCACCCTGCAGCCACACCGTTGCTGGTCCACAACTTGCACCGCACTTCTGTGAACAACGCAACAGGAGGGTACGTCGTGCAGACAAAGCAACTCGGTAACACGGATCTAGAGATCACTCCAATTGGCTTCGGTGCGTGGGCAATCGGCGGCGGGGAATGGGCTGGCGGTTGGGGCTCGCAGGACGATCAGGAAAGCATCGCGGCGATTAACCGGGCGCTCGACCTGGGTATAAACTGGATCGACACTGCCCCTGCCTACGGCCTCGGCCGCTCAGAGCGCGTGGTTGCCCAGGCGCTCAAGGGGCGCACAGAGCGGCCGTACGTCTTCACCAAGTGTGCGATTCGTTGGAAGGAAGATCGTAGTCTGTACAACAGCCTCACCAAGGAGTCCGTTCGCGAGGAGGTTGAGAACAGTCTCCAGCGGTTGGAGACCGATGTGCTGGACCTCGTGCAGATCCACTGGCCCGACCCGGAACCCGAGATCGAGGAGGGATGGAGCACGCTCGCCGAACTCCAGAAGGAAGGGAAGATTCGCTGGATCGGCGTCTCAAACTTCAACGTTGAGCAGTTGAAGCGCGCACAGGCGATCGCGCCTGTCTCCAGCCTTCAGCCGCCGTATCACCTGCTCAAGCCAGACGTGCAGGATGAGATCCTGCCGTATTGCCTGGACCAGGGTATTGGTGTGATCAATTACTCGCCGATGGCTTCGGGCCTACTCGCCGGCAAGATGTCGCGCGAGCGCATCGAGAACATGCCGGAAGACGATTGGCGTAAGAACTCCGACGAGTTCACCGAGCCGAACCTGAGCCGCAATCTGGAGCTGGTCGACCTGTTGAAGAGTATCGGCGATCGGCACGGCCGCTCTACGGGTGTGGTCGCGATAGCCTGGACGTTGCACAACCCGGCGGTTACCGGTGCGATAGTCGGCGCCCGCCGTCCAAGCCAGGTGGACGAGATCATCGACGCGGCAGAGTTCCGCCTCTCTGATGATGAGTACGAGCAGATCGAGGCATTCCGAAAGCAAATTGCGGGCGCCAACCAGGACGCCGCGGTTTAGCACGCGGACGCGCGTACGGCAGCCGCGAGCTAAGCTCAACCACCAGTAAATATTGGCAGGGTGCGGCTTATGCCGCACCCTCTATGCTTTCCTCTGGTCGAAGCACTTTGTGTGGCCTGTCTCCGCCGTCACGGGCGAGCCGTTGAATTGAGCAGGTAGATATACGGCGTACCATGCGGGTTCCGGGCTGAGGGGTAGGGTATCTGTCATTACGAGCGTGCGAGGAATCCGTAGTACCGGCTACGGAACACACACCGCGTTCGGGGTGACACGCACCGCGGCTGAACCGGATTACGTATCGCCGGTCCGCCCGCTTGTTCGGAGAGAACGTCCAACACCCAAGATTCCACTTCACCCGTATACAATGGGCGGCCTGAGTGAACGGAGGAATGATGAGCGAGCAGGATGAGAAGCTTGGGCGGATTGTGGCGTTGTTGGCGGAGCGGGGGTTGGATGCACTTCTCTTGAAGCGAGCGAGCAGCTTCTCGTGGGCAACATGCGGCGCGTCGAGCTACATCAACACCGCGTCGGATTACGGCGACGCGACCCTCCTGATCACACCGGAGCGCCGACAGGTGTTCACCACGAACATCGAGGCGCCACGTATTGGAGATGAGGAAGGACTCACGGCACAAGGATGGGAGGTCGTCGCTGGCGACTGGTACGGTGCGGAGACCCCACTCGACGGTGCGACGCAGGGGATGAAACTCGGCGCGGACTTCCCCTATCCAGGCGCGGTCGACCTGTCCGCGTCGGTGAGCGAGTTGCGTTCGCAGCTGGTACCTGAGGAGATCGAGCGCTTTCGAGAGCTCGGACGCACGTGCGCGGACGCTATGGCTGCAACACTACCCCTAATTCGTCCTGGTCAAACGGAGCATGAGATCGCTGGCATTGTCGCGCGCGAGACCGCGTCGCGCGGGGCCTGGCCAATCGTTGATCTGGTTGCGACAGACGAGCGAATCTTTCGGTACCGCCATCCCTTGCCGACGACGAAACGATTGGAGCGGTACGCCATGGTCGTGCTGTGCGGCCGCAGGCACGGGCTCGTGTGCTCCATTACCCGGTTGGTGCATTTCGGGACTTTGCCGGATGACCTGCGACAAAAGCAGGATGCCTGCGCCCACGTCGACGCCACCTTTCTCGCCGCAACGAGACCTGGCGCGTCTCTCAAGGACGTCTTCGCCCGTGCTGCGGACGCGTACCAAACGGCCGGTTATCCGGACGAGTGGCGGTTGCACCACCAGGGCGGTGTCGCTGGTTACGAGTCGCGCGAGCAACTCGGCAACTATGAAAGCACAGCTACAGTGAGCGAAGGACAGGCGTTTGCCTGGAACCCCTCAATCACTGGAGTGAAGATCGAGGACACCATACTCGTCGGACCATCCGGGAACGAGGTGCTCACCGAAATGCCGGACTGGCCGGTGATCGAAGCCGAGGTGGACGGTCGGCGCTACCGTCGTCCGGCGATACTAGAACGTTGAGCCTTGCATGCCGGCTGATGCCACCGGTTCGTGCGAGGCCAGCCGCCTTGATGAATTATCACCCTAGCACCTCCGCAAGGGTTCGGGCATATGTGGCGTAGGGTACGGAACTTCCTGCGATTATTCGAGATGGCTGTACGTGGCTTCTTCTACGACCACTGTACCGCCGCATCGGCGAGTCTCGCGTTCTACGGCCTGTTTTCCGGCTTCCCGCTGCTCTTGCTTTCAATCACCGTGACGGCGGCCGTGCTCGACGCGGACCAGGCGGCAGACCGGGTGCAGGAAGTACTGCACGCCTGGGTACCACTCAGCTCATCGCTCGTGGGATCAGGCGTCCGTGGTGCGGTAGAGGCGGGCGGCGGCGTGTTCGGCTTCTCAATCATCGCGCTCCTGTGGTCGGGCACCCGCATTTTCGCCCAGCTAACCCGAGCACTCAATGAGGCGTGGGATGTACCGCATAACTACTCACTCCGCTACCGGCTCCTCATCGAGCCCTTCCTCGTGGTTCTAACAGTCGCACTCATCACTGCAAGCTTGCTGTACGAGCCCATACGCCAAGAGGCGTGGCAATCGCTAACCGGCCAGTCCACACTGCCGACTGGAGCCGTCTGGACGTTTATGGGGGAGTTGTGGGTAAAGGGGCTCGGCTTCCTTGTCCTGTTGCTGCTGTACCGCTACGTTCCGCGCCGCCGGGTGTCATGGCGCGACGCACTGCCCGGTGCTCTCCTCGCCAGCGTGCTGTTCCAGATAAGCCAGGAAGCGTTCGAGTGGTACCTTGAGCGGTACGATGAGCGCTACACTCGGGTATTCGGCCCATTGAGCTCAGTCGCCGTGCTATTGCTGTGGGCATATATAAGCGCCGCGATCGTACTGCTGGGTACGGAATACTCTGCGGCAAACTGCAACCTTCGCGAGGGTCGCGACGCTCGTGGCGAGGATGCACTGGTCGTTGACAGGGTGACGGAGGCGACGGAGCATGCCACGACGTAGGTTAGCGGGGATTCTGCATCGCGCGCTCGGATATGCGCAATCGATGCGTACTGCCGTGACCTGCGAACCAGCCATACGGGAACGGCAATACCGTGCACTACAGACGACCAACGGTGCGGCTACATCGTCGGGCACCGGTGGGCAGGCACGGAGACGTGCCCCTACCTGGCTCTGCCTCTAGGGTCACCGCGCGGTAGAGGGCAGTCACCGGGGTCCGGCGATACCCCCAGGGCATCTTGCTATTGCCACCCGCCAGCGAAATGGCACAAGAGGTTCCGTGCGGCGGGCACAACTGCCTCGTGGCGACTGCCGTCAGTTATGTCGCTTCCTGCCGGATCCTCGAACGTAGTTGGGGCAGCAGTGGGTCGCCAGTCCGCTCCATCCAGAGCAGCAGCTGTTCGCGGAAGGTCTGAACCGTCTGGGCATGCTGCGGGTCCGCGGCGAGGTTATTCGATTCACCGGGATCCGAATCGAGGTTGTAGAGTTCGTCGAGATCGGTTGAGTAGTATGCGTACTTCCAGTGCGGTGTCCGTAGCCACTTCACGACGAGCAGCTTGGACGGGTCCAGCGCGTCCTGCGGCAGTGGCGTATCTACCTCGGCTCGCTCCGAGAGTCCCATCGTTTCGCCGTACACGACTTCGTCCCCCTCATCCAAACTGCCGCTCATAAGTCTCAAGGTGTTCCGTCCACCGAGGTCTTGCGGCGCTTGCACGTCGACCAGGGCAAGGAGAGTCGGCAACAGGTCGAGCAGGCTCACGAGCTGCGGGACGACTCCACGGGGAGCCGAAGGACGAGGGTCGCGGATGATCAGCGGTACGTGCACCGTCTCCTCATAAACGTTCCACGCGCCCTTCTCCATTAGATGGTGCGACCCCATCAGGTCCCCGTGGTCTGAGAGGTACACCACGATAGTGTCGTCCAGCAGACGAAACCGATTCAGCGCGGCGGTGATCCGTCCCACCTGATCGTCGATGAGCCACACCAATCCCCAGTAGTGGGCGATCAGGCGACGCCACCCGTCGGGATCGAGGTGTTGCACCGGCGTGTGCGAAGGGCGGCTCTTCTGCACCTCGGGCTTCCCATCCAGTTTGTCCACGAACGTCGGCGGCAGCGGAACCTCCGCCGGGTCGTACGCTGTGTCATACGGCGCCGGCACGATCATCGGAAAATGGGGCGCGTTCCAGCCGCAGACGAGAAAGAACGGCTGTTCCCTGCTGCTCGCCTCCTCAATCATCTCAATTGCGCGGTCCGTCACCCACCACTCCAGATAGTCATGGAGCGGCAGTTCCGCCGTGCCGCAGGCGGGCGGGTCCTCCCCACGAAGCAATGAATGTTCGCGCGGGGTTAGGTTCTCGACACTACCCGGCGAGAGCGTGTATCCCTTCGCGCGCAAGTACGCGCGATACTCCTCGATGTCGCGGCCCCATTTACGTCCTAGCGCGCGCGCATCGGAGAAGCCTAGTTCCTCGGGAGTGGCGCCCGGCACGTGCCACTTGCCGACGTAGCCCGTGTTGTAACCCGCATCACGCAGCGCGGCGACGGGCGAGCGAAAACCATCGGGGAGCCGCATCTCCCGTTTGTTCCCCAGGACATCGTGCTGGTGCGGGTAAAGAGCCGTCCAGAGCGATGCGCGTGCCGGGCTGCAGAGAGGGTATGGCACATACGCCCGGTCGAACCGGACACCGTCCTGCGCGAGCCTGTCTATGTGCGGCGTCCGTAGCACCGGGTTCCCGGCCACGCCGTACACCGGCCCATAGCAGCCGAGCGTGTCCGTCCGTTGCTCGTCCGAGCAGAGCACCAGGATGTTCGGTCTTCTCACATTCGGCCCCGGTGGCTAATGTATCGTACCCATAAAACAACGAGGGGTGACGCGCGATGCATCGCCCCTCGGTCATTGCACGCAGCCGGAGTTTTGGCTACCCCTTAAGACCTGTCATCGCCACGCTCTGCACGATGTACCGCTGCAGGAACAGATACAGGATCAGTACCGGTATCGTCGTGACGGTGGCTCCTGCCATCAGCTTCCCGTAGTCGAAGTTGTACTGCCCCTGGAGGGTGGCCAGTCCGACCGGAAGGGTCAGCATCTCGCGCTCGTTGCCAAGGATGAGGAGCGGCCAGAGGAAGTCGTTCCAGGATGTCATGAACGTAATGACCCCGAGCGTCGCTAGAGCCCCGCTTGCGAGGGGAAGCACTACCCGCGTGAAGGTCGTCCAGATGTTCGCGCCGTCGATGAGTGCTGCCTCCTCCAGCTCCCTGGGGATTCCCTGGAAGAACTGTCGAAGGAAGAACACCCCGAAGACGCCGGCGAGACCGGGGGCGATCACGCCTTGATACGTCCCTATCCAGTTGAGCTGTGCGATGAGGATGAAGTTCGGCACGAGAAACATAATGCCAGGCATAACGAGCGTGGCCAGCAACAGCCCGAACAACAGATTCCTCCCACGGAACTCCATCCGTGCGTAGGCATACGCCGCCATCGCGTCGATGATCAGGGTCGCGATCGTGAACGCAGCCGCGATCCCTAGGCTATTTACAAACCAACGCCGCACCGGCAATGAAGGATCTTGGAAGATATCTGAAAAGTTCTGGAAAGTCGGGTCCTTCGGGATCCAGTTCGGCTGCACCCACTCGGCGAACGGCTTGATGGCGGTGACAATCATCCATACTAGCGGCAGCAGGAAGAAGAGGGAGAATAAGGTGAGCAGAACGTAGAAGACCACTCTGCGCCCAAGTTCGGCATTGACACTACTGCCCGCCGCACGCTCGGCCGTTTTCGAGACTGTTGCCATACTATCAACTCCTTGCTACGCGACCGACTTGCGCGCTTTACTGCTGGTTGTCTCCACTACCGAATACCTTGAAGTTCAAGGTCGTAAGGATAAGGAGTATGAAGGCGACAAGCACGGACATCGCCGCCGCGCTCCCCATGCGATTCTCGAGGATACCTTCCTGGTAGATCCGCATCATCACGGATTCCGTCTGCTGCACCGGACCACCTTTGGTCATGATATATGGCTGGCCGAACAAGTTGGCCGACGCAAGTAGCGTAATGGTCAGCACGAAGATCAGCACCGGCCGCAACATCGGTATCGTGATATAGAAGAACTGCTGGATGGGATTCGCGCCGTCGATCGACGCAGCCTCATAGAGCGACGCGGAGATCTCCTGCAAGGCCGCGAGGAAGATGACCGTATTGAATCCGATGGTCCACCAGATGGTTGCGACGGTGATGGCGACCCACGCCCACGGCATCTCGCTCAACCACTGACGTTCGCCGAGACCTACGGAATTGATGAGATGATTGATCATTCCGCCCTGTGGCTGGAAAATCCACCACCACAGCAAGGCGGCCACGGTTACAGACAAGGCGTAGGGCGCGAAGAATAGTCCGCGGAAGAGATTGCGCCCTGGGTAGTTACCATTGAGCAAGACAGCCAAGAGTAAAGCTACGATTACGAGCGGTGGAACGCTGTAGAGCACGAACTCGCCCGTGTTTATCATTGCTCGCCAGAAGTCAGTGAACGGGATGCTGCCTCGCTGGAACAGGGCAAGGTAGTTCTCGGCACCAACGAATGGGCGTTGCTCAGGCCGTAGGAAGTCGAAATTGAAGAGGCTGATGTAAATGCCATAAAAGAACGGGTATCCGAGGAAGGCGGCGAAGAAGATAAGATGCGGCAAGACGAACAGGTAGGGTAATAGGCTAAAAGGACCGTGCCGCGTTCCTGCACCCGGGGTCGCATTTGCTCCGACTTTGACCTGTGGTGTCGTGGCCATTCCCGGCCCCCCTTCCTTGAGGAAGATTCGCTGATATATGTCCGATAGAGGGGGCCGCGATTGCGGCCCCCTCTTCTACTGCACGGGGCTACTGGCCGCCGTACTTCTGCTGATTCTGCTTGATGATCTGGTTGGACCGCTGCGCCGCTTGATCGAGCAGCTGCTTCGGATCCCCCTTACCTGCGACCCCCGCCGCAACAGCCTTGACGGCCTCGTTCAAGACCGCGGGTTCCAGGTCCGGCACCGGCTGGAACAGGATCACGGCGTCGGCCTCGGCGGCGAATGCCGCGATGTTCGGGGCGATCTCCGTCAGCTCTGGGCTGTTGCGCACGGAGTTGCGGATAGGCAGGAGGCCCGCCTTGGCCCACTGGGCCGAGTTCGCCGAGAGCCAGCCGATCCAGCAACCGGCCGCTGCCTGCTGCGCGGGATCCTCGGTCGTGAGCCCGAGCTGGTGCGATCCGCCCCACACGGCGTACTTTTCGCCGGCGAGCTGGGGAACGGGCGCGAAGCCCGTGAACGGCAGCTTCTCGAGGTTACTAATGTGCCAGGGGCCGTGGAACACGATGCCCACCTTGCCCTGCTGGAACGCGATGACCTCGGGATCCCCGGTGCCGCTGATCTTCGGCGAGTACTTGTTCTTCATCTGCTTGACGTAGTTCAGAGCCTCGACACCCTCTGGGGTGTTGTACGTCGCCTGAGTTCCATCCTCGTTGACCAGGTTGCCACCGAGCTGCCAGAACACGGTCTGCCACAGGGTGTCGGCCGAGAACAGCGTGCCGATTGCCCAGCCCATTGTGTCGCCCTTGTGGAGCTTCTGCACGGCCGACTCGAACTCTTCCTTGGTCATCGGCTTTGCGCCGGGGTCAGGGATCCCCGCCTGCTTGAACAGTTCCTTGTTGTAGTACATGACCAGCGGGTGCACGTCCAGTGGGAACGCGTAGCGCTGGCCGTTGTACTCACCGGCGTTCCAGACCTGCTCCGGGAAGTCGCCGGAGATATCGCCCTCGACTATGGCACCCATGGCCTCGCCAGACATGGGCTTGAGGATGTTCCGGGCGGACATGGTTGCTATGTCGCTGGCGCGAATCACCGTCATCGTCGGCAGCTTCTTGGCCGCGGCGGAGGTGTTCAGCCTCTGAAGGTACTCCGGCTGCGCCGTGTGGCGCACCGTGATCCCGTACTCGTTCTCCTCGCTGAACTGGTTAGCCAGTCTGGTCATCACCTGAC
>JADDPA010000109.1 GCA_016782125.1 Thermobaculum sp. | reverse complement strand
ACTACACGATGTCGGATGAGAACAACTACACCATCTGGTCGTTCCTCAAGAAATGCTACGAGAGCGGCTGGGTGTACAAGGGCCACGACGTGATGCCGTGGTGTCCGCGCTGCGGCACGGGCATCTCGCAGCACGAGATCGTCACCGAAGGCTATCGTGACATCTCGCACATGAGCTTGTATGTCAAGCTCCCGCTGAAAGACCGCCCGAACGAGTCGCTGCTCGTGTGGACGACCACCCCCTGGACGCTCTCCTCGAACGTCGCGGCGGCGGTCAACCCGGAGTTGGAGTACGCGCGCGTCCGCCAGGGCGATGAGACCTACTACCTGGCTGCCGGTTCGCTCCAAGTCGCGCTCCGGGGCGAGTACGAGGAGTTGGGACGGCTGCCTGGTAGCGAGCTTGTCGGGAGGGAGTACGAGGGTCCGTACGACGAGTTGCCCGCCGAGGCGGATGTGCGGCATACGGTCGTCCCGTGGGCCGACGTCGGCGCTGACGAGGGCACCGGCATCGTCCACATCGCGCCCGGCTGCGGCCAGGAGGACTTCGCACTTTCCAAGGAGCACGGCCTTGACGTCGTTGCACCGATCGATGAGTTTGGTGTCTTCACTGAAGGCTTCGGCTTTCTGAGTGGGCGATACGTCGGGGAGGTAGCGGAGCCGATCCGCGAAGACCTCAAGGCGAAGGACCGGCTGTATCGCGCGCAGGTGTATCGTCACCGGTATCCGGTGTGCTGGCGCTGCGGCACCGACCTGGTGTTCCGCCTCGTGGATGAGTGGTTCATCGCGATGGACGAGCTGCGCCCGCGGCTGATGCGCGTCACGGAGGAGATGGAGTGGCTGCCACCGTTCGGCAAGGACCGCGAGCTTGACTGGCTGCGCAACATGCACGACTGGATGATCTCCAAGAAGCGCTACTGGGGCCTCGCTCTGCCGATCTATGAGTGCCAGAGTTGTGGCAAGTTTGAGTTGATCGGGTCCGAGGACGAATTGAAGGAACGCGCGGTCGAGGGTTGGGAAGAGTTCGAGGGGCATAGTCCCCACCGGCCGTGGATCGACGCGGTGAAGATCGCCTGCTCAGTGTGTGGCGAGACGGTGTCGCGCATACCGGATGTTGGCAATCCCTGGCTCGACGCGGGCATCGTCGCCTACTCGACGCTGGAGTATCGCCAGGACCGTGATTACTGGCAGAAGTGGTTCCCGGCCGATTTCATCACGGAAAGCTTTCCCGGGCAGTTCCGCAACTGGTTCTACTCCCTGCTCACGATGAGCACCGTGCTCGAAGACACCCCGCCGACGCGGACGATCCTCGGCTTCGCCCTGATGCGCGACGAACACGGCGAGGAGATGCACAAGAGCAAGGGCAACGCCATCTGGTTCGAGGACGCCGCCGACAAGATGGGAGTGGATGTCATGCGCTGGCTCTTCTGCATGCACAACCCCACCGCGAATCTCAACTTCGGGTACGGTGCGGGCGACGAAGTGCGCCGCCGCTTCCTGCTGCCGCTGTGGAACTCCTACAGCTTCTTCGTGACGTACGCAAACCTGGACGGCTATACACCCTCCTCAGAGCCGGATTCAACACACCGGACGCTGCTCGACCGCTGGGTCCTGTCCCGCCTCAATACGCTCGTAGAGGGCGTGCGATCCAGTCTCGACCGATATGACATGCTCGGTGCAGCCCGGCAGATCGAGCGCTTCGTCGTGGACGAGCTCTCCAACTGGTACATCCGCCGGAACCGCAGACGGTTCTGGAAGAGCGTCTCCGATGCGGACAAGCGCGCGGCGTACGACACCCTGTACGCGTGTCTCGTCACGCTCGCGAAGCTCACCGCGCCGGTCATGCCGTTCCTGACGGAAGCGATGTATGACAACCTCGTGCGCTTGCAGGATGACACCGCCCCATCGAGTGTTCACCTCACCGCATACCCCGAGTGCGACCCCGCGCTTGTGGACGCCTCACTGGAGGCCGCTATGGACGCGGTCATCCGCACGGTCGAGTTGGGCCGTGCGGCGAGGAACGCTTCGAACCTCAAGGTGCGGCAGCCGCTCGCCCGCGTGCTCGTGAAGACCCCGACTCCGGAGTTGGGCGACGCGGTGCGCGAGTTCCGAGCCCAGGTACTCGACGAGCTGAACGTCAAGGAACTCGAGGCCGTGTCGAGCGCCGGCGATCTGGTGGAGTACACGGTGCTGCCAAAGCTGCCGGTCCTCGGTCCGAAGTACGGAAAGCAGCTGCCGCGGATCCGAGCCGCACTGCTGGAGGCGGACGCCAGGGAGATCGCCAGGCGGGCCCTCGCTGGAGAACCCGTGGACCTCACGGTGGATGGGCACACGCTCTCGCTCGCACCAGAAGAACTCCTCATCGAGGAACGCGAGCGGCCGGGGCTCGCGAGCACCAGCGAGGCGGGGTACGTTGTTGCCCTGGACACGGAGATCACGCCCGAACTCTATTTCGAGGGCCTCGTGCGCGACTTCGTGCGGCAGGTGCAGAACCTGCGCAAGCAAGCGGGACTCAACATCGACGACCGGATCGAGGTCGTGTACGAGGGCAGCGAGGATCTGCGTACCGCGCTCACCAATTTTGATGAATACACGCGCGCAGAGACGCTTGCGGATCGGCTGGAGTCCGGCGATCCTACCGCCAGTCCGCACACCGAGACGGTCGAGGTCGGTGATGAAAACGCGCGCATAGGAATCGCCAAGAGCACGTAGCGGTGGGGGATTGAGCGAGCAGCCCCCGCACTCCGGACGGCCAGGCTAGAGCCCGTGTTTGCACCGCGGGATTGGTCGCGGCGCACGACGCTCGCCCGTGCTAATGGCACGGGCGAATCGTTCCCCCAAGAGCAGCGTCGCGTCTCGCGTCCTGGCCGGACATCATGCAGCAAGTCGGACTCTGCAGACCCGCTACCGGGTGTACCGAAGTTCATAACAGCCTTGCACTGTCTGGTGCGCTCGACCTGCAGAGCCTTCGAACGTAAGGTACAAGCGTCGCCACAGGCGGCAATCGATGTGCTCGCAATCGGTGCAGACACTGCGTGGTTCCGCATGCTTGACTTAACCAGTGGGCTGTTCTATAAATCACATACACAGGCGGAAGCGCCAGGCTCGCCTCACGCGGCAGACGTCCCTCGCGCCTTATTGCACTCCACAGATTCGTCGGAGAGAGATATGCAAAAGTATGAACGCGAGATAGAAGAGCTGCTGGAAAGGTTGGAGACGGAAGAGGGCAATGCTCCGCCTCGTCCCCTCGGGAGAGACCGCCCACCACAGCTTCCACGCCGTCGGCGCATACCCGTGCTTGCCGCCATTGGCCAGACCCTCGTTCGAAGCGTGCCGAACTCGGGCCAGCTCATGCTCGCCGGATTCGGGCTCGTGGTAGTCGCGTGGCTTCTACCGCTTTCACCCGTCCTCGACGGGTGGGTAAAGATACTCGGCGTCATCCTCTTCTTAGGGGCGATCGTCGTTGGCCTGCTCGGAGGCGGAAGGCGCTCGCCCTATGAGCAGAAGACCTGGCGCGGCCGCTCTGTGGAGCCGGAGCGTGAGTCGTGGGACGACATCAAGGCTCGGATGAGTGAGTCGACGTATAACCTCAGACGCTGGTTACGCCGCCGCTAGTAGCCTCATCGTTCAGGACAAGGCCGTACAGCTTGTACGAGCCACGTGTAGGACGGAAGCCGAACCGCTGGTAGAGTCCTCGCGACCGTTCGTTCGATTCCTGCGTGCTGAGTTGTGCATACCGAGCACCCGCGTCGGCAAGTCGTTGCAACGCCCACGCGAGCAATTGCGTCCCGTAGCCGTTGCCCTGAAACCGTGGCCGTACCGCCAGACGGTCGATGTGGCCCCACTCTCGTAGCTGAGTGATTCCCACGTACCCGAGCATCTCCTCGTTTCGCATGGCAACCCACATCGTGACGCCTGGGGTATCCAAATACTCCTCGAACTCCTCCCTGGAGTTCCACCACAGCCACGGGAACGCATCGCGGTCTACCCGCATCAGCTCATCGATTCCGCGGTTACGCATCGGCTGCATCTCCACGGTCTGCTCGACCGGCGGACCTGGGAGCGCGCTGGTACGCAGAACGAGCACTTCCTCCAGCATCTCGACGCCCACATCTCGATAGAAGCCGGTCGCCGACCGGTATTCCGCCGCATCCACAAGCACCGCACCGTATCCCTCGGCGCGGTCTTCCAGCAGACACCGCCAAAGCACCGACCGGTGCCGCTCGCCGCGCGTCTCGAGCACCTCGGCGATGTCAGTACGGTTCCGCCACGGACCGGCCACAAGGTAGCTCTGTGCACCCGGTATGTGCCAGCTCATCCGCGGATAGCGGCCCACATGCTGGCTCAACTCCTCACGGGAGAGCAGGCTGGTCCACGGCAGGCGAATGGTGGCCGCGACCTGCTTCGTAATTGGCTGCGGCTCGCTTGCGTGCGAGCCTTGCTGCGATGACAATAGGGGGGCTCCGAGTGATCGTTCAGCGGCGCACTGTGCTAGCATTCTAGCAGAGGCGTAGGTAAGTCGAGATATAAGAGGAGACAGGCATTGGGGGCGTTTCTGCGCAAACTCGCGGCGTGCACGCAGGCAAACAACAGCCTGCTGTGCATCGGCCTGGACCCGGATCTCGATCTCCTACCGTCCGGCTACGCGCGCAATCCCTCGAGCATCGTCGAGTTCAACCGCTCGGTTATCGAGGCGACAAGCGACCTCGTGTGCGCATACAAACCAAACCTCGCCTTTTACGAGGCGATGGGCAGCGAAGGGTTGCACACCCTTGAGCGCACGCTGGACTTGATTCCGGGGCACATTCCGACGATTGGCGATGCGAAGCGCGGCGACGTGCCCAACACCGCACGGGCATACGCTCGCGCTATGTTCGACGCCTTCGGATTCGATTCCGTGACGGTTAACCCGTATATGGGACCAGACTCACTCGAACCATTCCTGGAACGGGAAGGGAAGGGTGTCTGGGTTCTGTGCCGGACCTCCAACCCCGGCGCCGGCGCGGTCCAGGACCTTCGCATTGGCGAGGGAGTTGGCAGACCGCTGTACGAGCAGATCCTGCAAATGCTCCTTGACCTTCCTGCGCGGGCCGACGTTGGTGTCGTCGTGGGTGCGACATCGCCGGCTGAGTTAGACGCGGTGCGTTGGTTTGCACCGACGCTCCCCCTGCTTATCCCCGGGCTTGGAACACAGGGCGGGGATGCTCGGGCTGCTGTTGTGGCCGCTGACAGCGGTCCCGTGATCGTCAACAGTTCCCGCTCGATCCTGTATGGCCATGACGCGACGATCAGGGAACGTGCGTTTCAGGCTCGCGATGCACTAAACGCGCATCGGCGGGTCCTGCTGTCCGCATCGGGCGAGCACCAGCCGTCATGATTTGCCCGGCCCGCGCCTCTGGTACAATCGCGCGCGAATAGAGGTGGGAGATGGCATTGGTCGAGTTCGCTCTTGGAGATGTGCTGCGGCTCCGCAAAGCCCACCCTTGCGGCAGTGTGGTCTGGACGGTCGTTCGGCTCGGCGCCGACATCGGCATCGTTTGCCAGGGTTGTGGCAGGCGCGTGCTTATCGCGCGCAGCGAGTTGGAGCGCAGGATCAAAAGCCGAGAGCCGGCTTCGCCGGACGACAGGACACCGTGAGCGCGGTCGCTCCTGAACTGCCAAGTCGCACCCGTTCGTCCCACCCGCTGACGAATCGTGCCTTCCTCGCCCTGTGGGCAGTACAGACGGTCACACAGACCGCCCAGTACGTCATAAGCTTTTCCCTCCTGGTCCTCGCTCAGCAGGTAACCGGCAGCAGTGCCGCCGTGGCGTTCATCGTCCTCTCATTCAGCCTCCCTTCCGTCCTGTTCGGCACGCTGTCCGGCGTGCTCGTTGATCGGTGGGACAAACGCAAGGTCATGGTGTGGAGTAATGCGATCCGAGGGGCGGCGGTAATAACGTATATCTTCGTGGACAAGCCCGCCGAGATGGTGTGGGTATATGCCGCCAGTTTCCTGTACGCGACGTCGGCACAGGTGTTCGCGCCCGCCCAAGGGACGGTGATCCCTAAGATCATCGACCAGTCGCAACTCATCGCGGCGAACTCTTTGTACAACATGACAAATATGGCCGCCCAGTTTCTCGGCTTCACCGTCGTGGGCTGGGTCCTAGTCCGCACCTTCGGCTTGCGCGACGTCTTCGTAATCGTATTCGTAGTGAACGTCGCTGCCTCCGTTGTACTCCGGCTGATTCCCATCCCGCCCATGAAGGCCGAGTCCGACGAGGGCAGTACAGTCGAGCGTATCTGGGCCGAGCTTATCGAAGGGTGGAGTTACATCACTGCACGGCGCCACATGCTGATCACGATCTTCCACCTCGCGATCGCCAACGCCGTCTTCATGATGATCGGCACACTTGGGCCCGCGTTCGTCTCCCGCATCATCAAGATCCGGGCAGAAGACCTGGGCATCCTGCTCGCGCCCGCTGGCATATGCGCACTCCTGGGTGCGGTTGCGGTGCAGCGATTCGCGCGCCTCGACAACCGACATCCGATGATTCATGGAGGCGTTGTCGGGGTCGGCGTAGCGATTTTGGGGCTCGCTCTGCTCGAGCCAGCCGTCTCTGCGCTCGGTGAGGCTCTCGACACATCCATTTCGCTCGCCACGCTCACCACCCTCGCGGTCGTTCTAAGCATGACATTCGGGTTTTCTGCGGCGTTTATAGCCATTCCCGGGCAGACTGTG
Organism: Thermobaculum sp.; assembly: GCA_016782125.1. Classification (GTDB taxonomy): domain Bacteria; phylum Chloroflexota; class Chloroflexia; order Thermobaculales; family Thermobaculaceae; genus JACDAU01. The sequence continues at coordinate 7,252 of JADDPA010000109.1, read as the reverse complement.
TTGCAGGAGAACTCGACCGATGCGATCCGTGGGCGCGTGTTAGCCATGTACTTCATGGTATCGAATGCGGCATCATTCTTCCCCATCGTCATCGCCGGCAGCGCGGCGGACCGCGTCGGTATCCTGGAGACCATCGGTCTGATGGGTGCTCTTATTCTGGCGATCGGTCTGGTGAGCCACTGGAGCTATCGGCGTCACCCCGATATGTGGGGACTAAGGGTCCGCCGTGCCGGCTCGGTCATACCCCGGTAAGCTGCGACTCAGAACTTCTACACGGTCGTCTTCCGCAACTCCCCGATCTGGTCGCGCAGCAGGGCCGCCTTCTCGAACTCCATCGACTTTGCCGCCTGCTTCATCTGCGACTCGAGGTCTTTGATGAGGCGGAACACGTCCTCCTTGCTCAACGTGGGCGCGGCTCCCGGCGTATACTCCGGCTTTGCCTCTGCTACCGCACGCACGCGCTCCGTGAGGTCACGCACCTGCTTGACGATCGACGCGGGCTCGATGCCGTGCTTCTCGTTGTATTCCATCTGGATGCTACGGCGCCGGTATGTCTCGTCGATCGCCTTCTGCATCGAGCCGGTCACGGTGTCCGCGTACATGATCACCGCACCGTCGAGATGCCGCGCCGCACGCCCGATCATCTGGATTAGCGAGCGATCAGACCGGAGGAAGCCCTCCTTGTCCGCGTCCAGGATCGCGACCAGCGACACCTCCGGTAGATCCAGCCCCTCACGCAGCAGGTTAATCCCGACCACCACATCATAAACACCCAGCCGCAAGTCACGGAGAATCTCGATGCGCTCCAGCGTCTCGATATCGCTGTGCAGGTACTGCGTGCGAACCCCCATCTCCTTGAGGTAGTCGGTCAACTCCTCCGCCATTCGCTTCGTGAGGGTAGTGATGAGCACCCGTTGACCGTTCTTGGTGCGACGGCCAACCTCGTGGAGCAGGTCGTCCACCTGCCCGTCCGTGGGCCGCACGCTGATCGTCGGATCGATCAGCCCGGTCGGACGGATGATCTGATGCACGACGCGCTCGGAGTGCTCTTCCTCCCAGGGTCCGGGGGTCGCCGAGCAGTACACTGCGTTCTTTATGTGGCTCTGGAACTCACTGAAGGTCAGCGGCCGGTTATCGAATGCGGACGGCAGCCGGAAGCCGTGCTCGACCAGCATCTCCTTGCGCGATCGATCACCCGCATACATGCCGCGTACCTGCGGCAGCGAGATATGCGACTCGTCCACGACGAGCAGAAAGTCGTCCGGGAAGTAGTCCATCAGTGTCCACGGTTGCTCACCTTCCTGGCGGCGGGTCAGATGGCGCGAGTAGTTCTCTACCCCGGAACAATAGCCCGCCTCCTGAAGCATTTCCAGGTCGTACAGCGTACGCTGGCGGAGCCGCGCCGCCTCGAGCGCCTTGCCTTGCTCCTCAAGCTGCGCGTACCGCTGATCCAGCTCATCGCGGATGTCCTTCATCGCGAGCTGCAGCTTCTCCTGACTGGTCACAAAGTGCTTCGCGGGGTAGATGTCCGCACGCGGACGCTCGGCCAGCACCTCACCGGTCAAGGGGTCCACCTCCGTGATGCGCTCCACGTCGTCGCCAAAGAACTCCACCCGAAGCGCAATCTCGTCGTACGCGGGTTGAATCTCCAGCGTATCGCCACGCACCCGGAACGTGCCGCGACTCAGGCTCTGATCGTTGCGTGTGTACTGAATCTCCACCAGATGGCGGATCACCTTGCTGAAGTTCGCGGTCTCCCCCCGCTTCAGCGAGACGATCACCCTCCCGTAGTCCTCCGGCGACCCAAGGCCATAGATCGCCGAAACACTCGCCACAATGACCACATCCCGCCGCTCGAAGAGTGCCATTGTCGCCGCGTGGCGCAGCTTGTCGATCTCCTCGTTGATATCGGAGTCCTTCTCGATGTACGTGTCCGTGCGTGGGATGTAGGCCTCCGGCTGGTAGTAGTTGTAGTAGGAAACGAAATACTCGACCGCGTTGTTCGGGAAGAAGTCCTTGAACTCCTGATAGAGTTGGGCAGCCAGTGTCTTATTGTGCGCGAGCACGAGCGTCGGCCGCTTCAACTCCTGGATCACGTTCGCGACGGTGAACGTCTTTCCCGTGCCAGTCGCGCCCAGTAGCGTCTGGTGACGGCAACCACTGTGGACTCCTTCCACGAGTTGTTCTATCGCGGCGGGCTGATCACCCACCGGGCGAAGATCGGAGACTATCTGGAACTCTGGCATAAAAGCGCCCTCACAGGGTGGTGATATGTACCGTCAATTATACTGCACGTGCTGTCCGATAACGTGCGGCACCGTTCGTGCACAAGGCCCCTCACACTGCACGCGTGTATCGCCGTGCGTGCTTTCAGACTTCGGAGGAACAGGCTTTGGACTACACCAACCTCGGCCGCACGGGCGTGCAGGTCAGCCGGCTCTGCCTCGGCACAATGAACTTCGGTGAACAAACACAGGAACCGGATGCGTTTCAGATCATGGACCGGGCACTGGAACACGGCATCAACTTCTTCGACAGCGCGAACGTCTACGGTGGCGCGGGCGGAAAGGGTCGCACGGAGGAGATCCTCGGCAACTGGTTCGCACAGGGCGGTGAGCGGCGCGAGAAGGTCGTCCTAGCGACGAAGGTATACGGCGACATGGGCCAGTGGCCCAACCAGTCAGGTCTTTCCGCACTCCACATCCGACAGGCGTGCGAGGACAGCCTGCGCCGTCTGCAGACCGACCACATCGACATCTACCAGATGCACCATATCAAGCGAGACACCCGCTGGGAGGAGATCTGGCAAGCTATGGAGACGCTGGTCCAGCAGGGCAAGGTGCTCTACGTGGGCAGCAGCAACTTCGGGGGCTGGCATATCACCCAGGCGAACGAGATCGCAAAGCGGCGCAACTTTCTCGGGCTTGTATCGGAACAGAGTCTTTACAACCTGAACGCGCGGATGATCGAGATGGAGGTCGTCCCGGCATGCCTGGAGTACGGCCTGGGGATCATCCCCTGGAGCCCGCTCGGCGGCGGCCTGCTTGGCGGCGTGCTCCAGAAGGCACAGGAAGGTCGCCGTTCCTCGCCGGGCATGCAGCAGCAGATCGAGGATAATCGCGAGAAGCTGGAAGCATATGAGGGCTTGTGTTCGGAGATGGGCCGCGAGCCGGCGGACGTGGCCCTGGGATGGCTCCTCCAGCAACCCGCGGTGACGGCCCCGATCATCGGACCCCGGACGATGGAACAACTCGACGCCGCGTTAGGGACACTCGACGTCACCTTCGATGAGGACACGCTGGGCAGCCTCGATAAGATCTTCCCCGGACCTGGCGGACCCGCCCCGGAGGCGTACGCCTGGTAAACGAGATAATGGGTGCCGGGTGCTCACACCGGCCCGGCGCCCGCCGACTCCAGACACCTGTTGCATGAGACCCTATCATATGCTATATTTCAGGTGTCGCCGATTGTCTGCGACACGTACTCTCTTCCTTGCACGCTCGTCTACTCGGACTTTGCGCGCACCTCACCCGCATCGGCAGGGCCGACCCCGCGCCTCGTTCTGAACTGCTTTCTCTCGATGACTGCCAGTATCAGTCCAACTTTGCGCCATGAGACGGCATCCTTTGCAGGGGCAACCAGAACCACCAACCCACAGCATTTTAGAGGTCTATTGCCATGAGTTCCGAGAATCAGGATATTGAACGACGCTCAGCACCAAGCGACCAGTCACAGTCATCGGGTAGTCCCGTTGGCACCGCGGTGCTTGAACCCGTGCGCGAGCAGCCTCGACCGGAGCGACGCCCGCAGAACCGGTCCAGTAACCGCCGCCAGGATGGCCGAACGAACGACAATAACGAGGGGCGCTCCTCTCGCGACGGTAGGGACGGACGAAACTACCGCGACAATCGAAACCGGCGTGGCCCAGCCGAGACCGAGAACATTGCAGGGCCGCGGGTCGGTCTTATTGAGCTCCAGACGAAGAGCCTCGACGAGTTGACCGAGCTGGCTCGGGAATTCAATGTCGAGATCACCGACACGCCGTCCAAGGAGGATCTGGCGTGGAAGGTGCTCGAGGCCCAGATCGAGCAGGCCGGATTTATCCTCAAACAGGGCGTGTTGGACATCATCGAGGATGGCTTCGGCTTCCTTCGGCACAGCCGCTATCTTCCCTCCGCGGATGATATCTACGTCTCACAGTCCCAGATCCGCAAGTTCAGCCTGCGCACCGGCGATCATGTCGTTGGTCAGTTGCGCCCGCCCAAGGAGACCGAGAAGTACCACTCGCTCCTGCGCGTGGAAGCGGTGAACGGCATCGATCCCGAGGTCGCGAAGAAGCGCCCCAACTTTGATCAGCTCACCCCGATCTTCCCTAACCAGCAGTTTATCCTCGAGACCGGCTCAAAGCCCATCGAGACCCGCATCATCGACATGGTTGTGCCCATTGGCCGCGGCCAGCGCGGGCTGATCGTATCGCCGCCTAAGGCCGGAAAGACATCGCTCCTCAAGTCCATCGCGAAGGGCATCACGGATAACTACGCTGACGCCCACCTCATGGTGCTGCTGATTGGCGAGCGGCCGGAGGAGGTAACGGATATCCGCAGGTCAGTTCGGGGCGAAGTCGTCGCCAGCACGTTCGATGAGCCGGTCGAAGACCACACGAAGGTCGCGGAGATGGCGCTCGACCGGGCAAAGCGCCTGGTCGAAACCGGCAAGGATGTCGTGATCCTCATGGACAGCATCACCCGACTGGCCCGTGCGTACAACCTCGTGGTCCCAGTCAGTGGGCGCACACTCTCGGGCGGTATCGATCCGGTCGCTCTCTACCCGCCAAAGCGATTCTTCGGTGCAGCGCGGAAGCTCGACGAGGGCGGCAGCCTTACGATCATCGCCACCTGTCTGGTTGATACCGGCAGCCGCATGGACGACATCATCTACGAAGAGTTCAAGGGCACGGGCAACATGGAGTTGCATCTCGACCGCAAGCTCCAGGAGCGGCGTGTGTTCCCAGCGATCGATATACAGCGCTCCAGCACCCGCCGCGAGGAGTTGCTCCTACAGCCTGAGCTGCTCAAGCAGGTGTGGATGATGCGGCGAATGGTTACTATGCTCGGCGGTACAGAAGGCACGGAGCTCCTGCTGCAGCGCCTAAGCAAGACGCAGAACAACCAGGAGTTTCTCGGGACCCTCAACAAGGAACTGGTGTAGCCGTCGGGCCTGTACCGTCCGCACGAGTTGGGAGGCACGACCCGATGGCCCAGAATCCGACACCAAGCCCCGAACCTCGTCGCGTGCTCGAACCGACGGGACTATCCGTAACGCCACTTTGTCTCGGCTGCGCTCCCCTCGGGGACATGGCAGACACCTTCGGATACTCGGTTCCCGAAGACCAGGCGCTGGAAACGTTCCGGGCGGCGCTGAGCGGGCCGATCAACTTCATCGATAACGCCGCATCGTACGGCGACGGCGAGGCGGAGCGGCGGCTGGGAGTGGTGCTCGCCGAGATGGGTGGCATTCCCGACGGTTGTGTCGTGGCGACCAAAGCCGATCGTGACCTGCAAAGCGGTGACTTCAGCGGCGAGCAGATGCGGCGCTCGGTCGAGCGCAGTCTGCGGCTCCTGGGTCTCGACCGCCTCCAGATCGTCCACCTGCACGACCCTGAGCACAGCACCTGGGAGCAAATTACCGCTCCGGATGGTGCCATGCAGGCGCTGCTCGATCTGAAGGGGGAGGGCGTCATCGGCTACGTCGGCCTTGCCGGCGGCCCGGCCGACCTGATGCAGCGCTACGTTGAAACCGATGCCTTCGACCTGCTCGTCACCCACAATCGTTATACGTTGCTCAATCGGAGCGGCTCCGCCCTCATTGACGCCGCCGCTTCTCGCGGGATGGGGGTGCTGAACGCGGCGCCGTACGGGAGCGGGCTCCTCGCGAAGGGACCAGACTCCGGCGCACGATACGTGTACCAGCATGCACCCGCGGAGGTGCTCGACCAGACTCGCGCGTTGGACGCCGTATGCCGCCGATACGACGTGCCTCTCGGCGCCGCCGCCCTGCAGTTTTCCATGCGAGACCCGCGCATCACGTCCACCATCGTCGGCATGACCAAGCCGGAGCGCATTCAGCAAACGATCGAGTGGGCCAGCTATCCAATACCGGACCAGCTTTGGACAGACATCGAGGCCGTTGGCCACTCCACGGAGGATCCAGAGACCAGTCGCTGGGGATAAGACCCGGTGGGTTCGTCGCGGCTCTGCCGCCATGGCAACAGACCACACCGAGCCCGCTGAGGCATGGTTGGCCGGAGTTTGCCCAGACTTAAGTGGGCAAAAACCGAGGCATGACGTATGTGGAATCACTCTGTGGTGCTTGAGCAGACCTGGAGCGCAGACCTCCGCGGCCGATGGGCCTCCTCCACGCCGGTTCCGTCTTCCCGGGAGAAGGAAGTGCCGCTTTCTCATTGTTGATGGTCATCTCGATATTGCCTGGAACGCACTGCAATGGAATCGCGACCTGCTCTGCTCGGCTTACACGACCCGGACGCGCGAGATTGAGATCGCCGGACCAGGACGCGGCCAGGGCACCGTCGCGCTGCCAGAGCTGCGTCAGGCACGGGTCTGCCTCTGTTTTGCCACACTCCTGGCGCGATCTACCGGCCGGGCCAAGCCGGACATCGATTACGCGTCTCCGGCACAGGCCCACGGGATAACACAGGGGCAGTTGACCTATTATCGAGGGTCGGAGGAACAAGGGCACGTGCGCATCATTACCGATGCCGACGGCCTTGAGCGCCATGTCCAAGCATGGGAGGCGTTCGACGCCCTCCCCGGCGCTAGCCCGGATGACAGTCCACCCATCGGCCTCGTAGTCAGCATGGAAAGCGCCGACCCCGTCCTCTCTCCGGCTCGCGTCCAGCAATGGTACGAGGGAGGCGTACGGATCATCGGCCCGGCGCACTATGGCCCGGGTCGGTACGCCGGTGGGACCGGCACGGAGATGGGACTGACCGATCTTGGTGCCGATCTGCTTGTCGAGATGGAGCGCCTGGGGATCATCGCGGATATGACCCACCTCTCCGACCAGAGTTTCTGGTCGGCGCTGGAACATTACGGTGGCACTGTGCTCGCCAGCCACAGCAACTGCCGGACGCTGGTCCCGCACCAGCGGCAGTTCAACGACGAGCAGCTCCGTGCAATCGTGGCGCACGACGGGGTGATCGGCGTGGCGTTCGACGGGTGGATGCTGCAACCGG